>NZ_JARVSB010000004.1:0-490840 GCF_030209365.1 Plantibacter sp. ME-Dv--P-095 | reverse complement strand
TGGAAGTGGCGATCGAGCCGGTCCTCGCGCTACTGCTGTTCGCGACGTTCCTCGGGGTGCCGTTCGCCGCGATCGGCCGCTCGCTCCGCGACGTCCGGTTCCTCGCCGCGGTCGGCGTGGTGAACTTCATCATCGTGCCGCTCGTCGCCTACGGACTGTCGCGGTTCGTCGCGGATCAACCGGCGCTGCTGTTCGGGGTGCTGTTGGTGCTGCTGACGCCGTGCATCGATTATGTGATCGTGTTCGCCGGCCTCGCCGGAGGAGCCTCGGAGCGCCTGCTCGCGGCTGCTCCGCTACTGATGCTCGCGCAGATCCTGCTGCTGCCGGTCTACCTGCTGTTGTTCATCGGTCCCAGCGGTGTCGCGGCTGTCGAGCTCGGCCCGTTCGTGCGCGCGTTCCTGCTGCTCATCGTGCTGCCGCTGACCGCGGCCGCCGTGACGCAGCGGCTTGCCAAGCGGCACCGGATCGGACGTGGGATCGAGCGCACCATGCTGACGCTCATGGTGCCGCTGATGGTCGCCACGCTCTTCACCGTCGTGGCCTCGCAAGCGGGAGCTGTGAGCACCGCGGCCCTGCAACTGCTCGTGCTCGTGCCGCTGTACGCGGCGTTCCTGATCGTCATGGCATTCGTCGGCACGGGCGCCGGGCGCCTGTTCGGCCTCGACGTCCCGGCAACCCGAGCCCTGGTGTTCAGCGGTGCCACTCGGAACAGCCTCGTCGTCCTCCCGCTCGCGCTCGCGCTACCCGCGTCGCTGGCGATTGCGCCCGTGGTGATCGTCACGCAGACCCTCGTAGAGCTGGTCGGCATGGTCGTGTTCGTGCGACTCGTCCCTCGGCTGGTTCGGGAGCGAACACCGGTCAGTTGAACCTCGCAGGTTGGGTTTCGACAACAAGTTCTGAGCACCCGAAGTGTGCGGAACTTCGCCAACCGCACCGGACCAACAGGCGAGTGCTCAGAAACAATCGTTTTCAGCTGACCGCTACGCCCTGCGTCAGGAGTGCGTGGTCGGCTGGTAAACCACACCAGTGCAGGATGCCGGGAACGCGACAGCATCTTCTTCGTCTACCGCTGCTGGAACGGTCAGTGCCCAGGCGTTCATCGCGTCAAGGACAGGCCGGAGGCCCTGGCCGAGGTCGGTGAGCTCGTACTCCACTCGGGGAGGGATCTCCGGATACGAGGTCCGAGTGACGATCCCGTAGGTCTCGAAGCGGCGCAGCCGATCCGTCAACGTGTGAGCGCTGATCCCGGGAAGTGCGTCCTTCAGCTGGCCAAAACGGTGAGACCCATCCAGCAGCTCTCGAACGATCAAGGTCGCCCACGGCCCCTCAAGAAGCGACAGAAATCGGGCGATCCCGCACGCTGGCCAGGCCTGTGCTGTGAATCCCAAGATGCCTCCTTAGTGCACTTGAAGTAACTAGTGCATCGTATGCACTAATGGTCTCATGACATTTATCACTCATGGTGCAACGGGCGCTCAGGGCGCACCCATCTTCTCCCTCCTGCACGCAGCAGGCCACGACACTATTGCGGCAGTGCGCGACACGACGAAAGTCGACGGAAAGACTGTCTCCGTCGACTTCGATTCGGCGGCGTCCCTCGCGGAGGCATACCAGGGCGCAGACGGGGTCTTCGTTCACCTGCCCCTGGGGAGCCCGGACCAGCAGGTAGCGTTCGCGACGGCGATCGGCGACGCGGTTGCGAAGGTGCGCCCCAAGCGAGTCGTGTTCTCGACCAGCGGCTACCCGCTGATCCTGCCCGATGGCACCAGCACTGCGCACGGCATCCTCCACGACCGACTGGAGGAGTCAGGAGTGTCTTACGCCGTCATCGCGCCGAAGACGTTCCTCGAGAACCTGTTGTTGCCAGTCACCCTCGACCCCGCCCGCGCAGAGGGGAAGCTCCGCTACCCGATCCGTGAGGACTACGACATCTCGTGGATCTCCCACCTGGATATGGCTGACATCGCAGTGAAGCTCCTCACCGACAACGTCGACGTGCAGGGCGTTGTCACCGCAGGTGCACTGCCGGCCTTGCTCGGCGACGACCTCGCAGAAGGATTCTCGGCCCATCTGAACGCGCCGGTCACCTTCGAGAGCCAGAACCCCGACGACTACGGGAGGCTGATCACCCCCATCTTTGGAGCCGCGGGCGTTGAGCCCGTCATCGCGTCGTACCACGCACGATGGTCGATGCCCGACGAGCGCATCGAAGAGTCCCGGTCCGCGCAGACGCTGCTCGGCGTCACTCCCCGTTCGGTTCAACAGTGGCTTCGTGACATGGGGATTTAGGATCTCAGAACATGTGGTGGCGTTGGACCATGGGTCCGGCGCCACTTTCGCGTCCATACCGGAAACGATCGTTTCCGGTATCGGCCGCAAATCTGATCGGACGCCGCGTGTTCGCTGGGTCTAGGCTCCGAAGAGGTCATCACCCGGCGAGAGCCCGCATCGGATGGCTAGGGTCCGGAGAGACAGCGGGGCAAGAGTCTCCGCGCCTAAACCAAGTGACCCGCCCTTCAGCGTTGAGTGGCGGGTCATCTGTTTCACCAGCGCCGGTGATTCGGTGCAACACGAGCGGAGCAATGATGAACATCGAACGGTGGTGGCCGAAACTCAAACCCACCACCCGGCAGTACCTGATCGAGCACAACGGGTCCTCGTTGCCCGCGGACGCCCGAGCAGAAATCGTCAGTGTCGGCGGGCGCCTCACCTCCGGCTCCTCGTGGGTGACGAGCTGGCCAGACGGCTACTACTTCCCGGCCGCGACCACACAGTGGATCGCCGCGCTGACCCGAGAAGCGACGGTCGAACCGGGCACCCTCTCATAGCGCCTCAGCGGACAGACGGCGGGGCGGCACACGCGGAACCCGAATCCGTACTGGCAACGCTGCCCCGGTCGGGAGCGATAGTAGGCCTGCCACACACGGGGCGCAAGGAGCTGTTGCGACCGCGAACCGATACCGGCGACCACGACGCTGCAGGCTGCCCAGCGGGTGTCCGCTGCGCTGAGAACGGCTCCTGGCCAACACGCGGTGTGCGTGTGACCAGGAACCTGCGACAGGCGGGGCCCTGTCGCGCCCAGCGTAGCTCTCAGCACACTCCGGGCCATCTCGAGACCCGTTGTGCGTGGGGCCAGATACGTGTGCCGTCAGCGCGTTCGGGCCGCGGGCTGCGCGCTGGAACTCGTCGTGGCAATGGCCTGGCGGTACGCGGCAATCTTGCGTTCCAGCGCTGCGAGGTGCCGTTGAACCTCGGCCTGTCGCTCGAGGACGGCCGCGTGGTGCTCTTCGAGGAGGGCCAGTCGTTCGGCATCGTCAGCGCCGGCCCGGTACGCGGCCGCGTACTCGCGCATCTCCTGGACGCTCATCCCTGTGCCGCGGAGCATCAGCGTTCCGGCGAGCCAAGTCAGCGCAGCCGTGTCGTACCGACGCCATCCGTCCGGACCACGGCCGGGCGCGGGCGCGATGCCTTCCTTCTCGTAGTAGCGGATCGTGTCGACCGTGATGCCGAGCAGCTCAGCGGCGACGCTGATCGTGACGGGCTCGTCGACGTGGACCTCGGGAAGCAGCATGCCCTGAGTGTCCCACTTGACATGGTGTGCGCACCAGGGTCGAGAGTTGGGTCGTCCGGGTCGACCCGGCGGTGAACGGAGAACACGCATGCAGCAGATTCCTCTCGGCTCCCAAGGCCTCGTCACATCCGCGCTCGGACTCGGGTGCATGGGGATGAGCGCCTTCTATGGCGGCGCCACCGAAGCCGGCTCCGTCGAGACCATCCGCCGAGCACTCGACCTCGGAATCACCTTGTTCGACACGGCAGAGGCGTATGGGCCGTTCGAGAACGAGCAGCTGCTCGGCCGGGCTCTCGGTGCCGACCGGGACCGGGTGGTCGTCGCGTCGAAGTTCGCCACAGACTTCACCGACGATGGCACCCCGATCGGCCTTGACGGGTCCCCGGAGCACGCCCGTCGCGCGATCGACCGGTCGCTCGGCCACCTCGGCACCGACCATGTCGACCTCTGGTACCTGCACCGCGCCGACCCGAACGTGCCGATCGAGGACACCATCGGTGCCATGAGCGACGCCGTCACCGCAGGCAAGGCCCGATACATCGGCGTCTCAGAAACCTCAGCAGAAACCCTGCGACGAGCGCACGTGACGTTCCCGATCACCGCGATCCAGTCTGAGTACAGCCTCTTCGAGCGTGACGCCGAGCACAATGGCGTCCTCGACACCGCTTCGGAGCTCGGCATCGGGTTCGTGCCGTTCTCCCCGCTCGGCCGTGGGTTCCTCTCCGGCACCGTCACCCGGAAAGACGACCTGCCCGAGGGTGACGCCCGCCGGAATCTTCCCCGGTTCTCAGACAAAGCCATCGATGCGAACCTCCGCGTCGTCGATGCACTCGGAGTCATCGCCAACGAGAAGGGCGTTACCACCGCGCAGCTCGCTCTCGCGTGGCTCATCCAGGCTGGCACCGTCCCCATTCCCGGCACCACGAAGGCATCCCGGGTCGAGGAGAATGTCGCCGCCACGGACATCGCGCTCACCACCAGCGACCTCGAACGGATCGAGGCGGCCTCACCCCACGGAATTGCCGTCGGCACCCGCAACACCGAAGCAGGGATGGCGCGAGACCGAGGCTGACCCATACGCAAACGCCCGTGGCACTGACCAGGTGCCGCGGGCGTTTCGGATCGTGAATTCTCAGACCGCGATCGAGGCTTCCTTGTCTGTGGATAACTCTTCGGGAATATGACCGATACCCATGTTACGACGCGTCATTCCGGCTCTAAGCCATCGGATCGAGCGTGCAGGATCAAACAGGGTCGGATACGAGCTGGATGGCTCGGAGCGGTTCCTGCGGTGCCCGTCTGCGACAATGAACGCATGTCGTCCGCCCGCTCGATCCGCACCCTTCGTGGTGTGGTCGCTGCGGCATTCTCGACGTTCGTCGCGCTGCTGTCGCACATTGCCGGCGGGGGCTCCATGCCTGGCGTTCTGGGCATCGTCGTGCCGCTGATGTTCTCGACGCTTGTCTGCGTGCTGCTGGCTGGCCGACGGCTGTCCATCATCCGCCTGTCGCTCTCGGTCGCGGTGAGTCAGGTCCTGTTCCACACACTCTTCGTGCTCGGCGCCACCCACGGCAGCCCTCCGATGGCGATGCCGAGCGGTCATCTCTCCCACGGATCGCCTGTCACCCTCGATGTGTCATCAATGCCGATGATGCACGACGGGCACGGCGGTGCCGGCATGTGGCTCGCGCACATCGTCGCCGGCGTCGTGACCATCGCCGCGCTCCACCGTGCGGAGACGCTGCTGTCAACGGGCGCGGCGATCAAGGAGTTCGTGCTCACACGGCTGGTGCCCGCCGTCCTCGCGGCCCTGGCATCGCCGGCGCTACCCGCGCGCGTGTCGCCCCGGACCGACATGCCGATCCTGCGCCCACTCGGCGTGTATCCGGAGACGACCGCCCTGCGCGGACCTCCGGCGCTGTCCTTCCTCTGACATCACGGCACGACCTCGCTGAGCTGTGCGCTCGGTTGACGATCACCGCTGCGCGCGCATAGGACACCTCCATCGACGACTGGCCTCGGCCGTTCGTTGTCCAGGTGCGCCGCGCACCTGAGTGCCGCCTTGTCCGCGCCCGTGCCTGCTGCGCCTTCACGTGTTGCCGCAACGTTCGCCCGGTGAGCTGAGCCGCAGGGTTTGAGCCTGCCGGCTCTCCTCGTCGGTCATGCGTTCATCGGCGTTATCGCGTGGAGCGCCGGCGTCGACGGCGCCTCCTTGCCACCTCCGGTAACTGCGGAGTGACGAACGTGCCGCGAACCGCTGCGACCTCGAAGCCGAGCGCGGACCAGGGCAGACGACAACGCCCGTCCCGCCCGCATCACGACCACACCAGGCCCCTCGAAAGGACCATCCGTGACAGCACCCGCACCAACCCGCCTAAGACGCCTTGCGCTGCTGCTCGCTGCAAGCGTCCTGGCCGTCGCCATACCGCTCACGCTCGGCGCCGCGCCGGCGTCCGCGCACGACCAGCTCCTCGCGAGCACGCCCGGCGACGGTGCGGCGCTCGACGCGTCGCCGACGGAAGTGACCCTGCAGTACTCGGACAGCGTCCTGACGATCGGCGCGATCGTGCTGCTCGTCGACCAGGACGAGCACAACTGGATCACCGGCGAACCGATCCTGAACGGCTCCGACGTCACCGCGCGCATCGACGACACCCTCCCGACCGGTGCGTACGAGATCCGCTGGCGCGTCGTCTCCGCCGACGGCCACCCCATCAGTGGGCTCATCCCCTTCACCGTCGGTGACGCCGCACCCGTCGAAAGCGCACCCGCGACGACGACACCTTCACCCAGCGCGGCAGCCGCGACCGATACGGCAGGCCCCGAAGACGACGCCGCGGCTCTCCGGCCAGTACTGATCGGGATCGGCGGCGCGGCGATCGCCGTCCTCGCGTTCTGGGCGTTCACCGTCTGGCGCAAACGCCGCCCCTCAGCCGCGTCCGGAACCCGATCAGAGTGACGACAACACCACCGCACGTCCAGCATCCGATCCAGCAGCATCCCACCAAGAAAGGCATCACCATGCACGCACGCACCACCAGCAAGCTCCTCGCCCTCACCGCAGCGGCGATCATCGCCCTCACCGGCTGCAGCACCGCCGCCGGTAGCACCGCGGAGACCACGCCGGCAGGTGACTCCGTCACCATCGAGAACGGTTGGGTCAAGGCCGCCGACGAGGGCATGTCCGCAGCGTTCGGCGAGCTCGAGAACAGCAGCGACCAGGACGTCACGGTCGTCTCGGCTACCACCAAGGCGTCGAACATGATCGAGCTGCACGAAACGGTCGAGAACGAGTCCGGCGAAATGGTCATGCGCGAGAAGTCTGGCGGCTTCACCATCCCCGCCGGCAAGAGCCTGACGCTCGCGCCCGGCGGCAACCACATCATGCTCATGGACCTCGTGAACTCGATCAAGGCGGGCGACGAGATCACCTTCACCCTCACGTTCTCCGACGACTCCACCTACGACTTCACCGTCCCGGCGAAGGACTACTCCGGCGCCAATGAGAACTACGAGGGCGACGACATGGACATGGGCGGCGACAGCAAGTGACCGAACCCCAGACACCCCAACCGGGCCGGTCTGGCGTCAGTCGGCGGGGGCTCCTCTTCGGAGGAGCCGTCGCCGGCCTCGGCGCGGCGGCAGCCATCGGCGCCGACGCCCTCCTCAACCGCGGCAGCGACGCACCGGCGACCACCGAGACCGAAGCCGCGTTGAACGGTGAGGAGACCGTCGCGTTCTACGGCACCCATCAGGCCGGTATCGCCACCACCCCGCAGGCCCATGCCACCTTCATCGCGCTCGACCTGCACCCGGAGACCGATCGCGATGCGCTGCGGCGCATGATGCAGATCCTCACCGACGACGCCGCTCGCCTCACCCAGGGCCTGCCTGCCCTGGCCGACTCCGAACCGGAGCTCGGCACCGTTCCGGCACGGCTCACGGTCACCTTCGGGTTCGGACCCGAGTTCGTCACCCGCGCCGCGAACGCGTCAGCGAAGCCCGCCTGGCTCGGCCCACTCCCTGCGTTCACCATCGACCAGCTCGACCCTGCCTGGAACGACGGCGACCTCCTCCTGCAGATCGCCGCCGACGACGCGTTCACCGTCGCCCATGCGACCCGGATGCTGCTGAAGGACACCCGCAGCTTCGCGACCGTCCGCTGGACCCAGACCGGGTTCCGCCGCGCGCACGGATCCGAGAAGCCCGGCACGACCATGCGGAACCTCTTCGGTCAGGTCGACGGCACCTCCAACCCAGCTCCCGACGGTGACGACTTCGCCGCACTCGTCTGGAACACCGAGGGCTGGCTCGCCGGCGGCACGAGCTTCGTGCTCCGCCGCACCCGCATGAACCTCGACAAATGGGACCGTCTCGACCGCGGCGGCCGTGAGCAGTCCGTCGGACGCACGCTCGCCAACGGCGCACCACTCACCGGGACGCACGAGCACGACGAACCCGATTTCGACGCCAAGACCAGCATCGGCTTCCCCGTGATCCCCGAGTTCTCCCACATCCGCAGGGCCCGCTCCGAGAACACCGCCGAGCGCATCTACCGGCGCGGCTACAACTACGATCACGCGCCCACGGGCGCCGAGATCTCCAACAGTGGGCTGCTGTTCGTCTCCTACCAGGCCGACGTCACCAAGCAATTCGTGCCCATCCAACGACGCCTCGACCAGCTCGACCTCCTCAACGAGTGGACCACCCCGATCGGTTCCGCCGTCTTCGCGATCCCACCCGGATGCACGGACGGCGGCTACATCGGCGACACCCTCCTCAGCTGACCCACCCGCGCACCTTCTACACCAGCACCGCAGAACAGGACACCGCATGACCACCATGACCCGGCCACCAGTGGACGAACCCCACGCCGATGGACCACCCCCGAAACCGAACCAGAGTAGAGGGTGGTTCCCGCAGCTGCTGCTCCGTCTCCACTTCTACGCCGCGATCTTCGTCGGACCGTTCATCCTCGTCGCGGCGACGAGCGGCGCGCTCTACGCCCTGACCCCGCAACTCGAGCAGCTCGTGTACGCCGAGCAACTTCACGCACCGGAAGCCGACGAATACCTGCCGCTCGCCGACCAGATCGAAGCCGCGAACGCGTACACGAAGGGCCAGGACACCATCGTCGCCGTGCGCCCAGCGCCGAACCCCGGTGACACCACCCGCGTCATGTACACCGGCGACGGGCTCGGCGAGAGCGAGACCCGCGCCGTGTTCGTCGACCCGGCCACCGCCCAGATCCGCGGCGACCTCACCGCGTACGGCACCAGCGGAGCACTGCCGCTGCGCACCTGGATCGATCAGCTGCACCGCAACCTGCACCTCGGCGAGGTCGGACGCCTCTACAGCGAGCTCGCCGCCTCCTGGCTCGGTGTCATCGCCCTCGCCGGCCTCGGCCTCTGGATCGCCCGCATCCGCAAAGCCCGCACCAAGAAGGACTTCGTCCGGCCGAACAACCGAGCCAAGGGGTACCGGCGCATCCTCTCCTGGCACACCTCCACTGGCATCTGGCTCTTCGTCGGCGCACTGTTCCTCTCCGCCACCGGCATCACCTGGTCCCAGTACGGGGGCGGCAACGTCGGCACCATCCGTGCCGCCTTCGACTGGTCCACCCCATCGGTCACCACCGACCTCAGCGGCGAATCCGCACCGGCCGATGAGCACGCAGGGCACAGTGGGCATGGCGGTGGCGCCGCACCCACGTCAGATAGCCCAGCAGTGACGGCGAACCCTGCGACGTTCGACGCGGTGCTCTCCATCGCTCGCGAAGTCAACGTCAATACCGGTCTCGTCGAGATCAAACCGCCGGCCACTGCCGGCACGGCATGGGTGGTGCAGGAGATCCAGCGCAGCTTCCCGACCGAAGTCGACGCCGTCGCGATCGACGGACAGACCATGCAAGTCACCGACCGTGTCGACTTCAAGGACTTCAACCTCGCCGCGAAGCTCACCCGCTGGGGGATCGACACCCACATGGGCTCCATGTTCGGCCTCCCGAACCAGCTGCTCCTCTTCGCTCTCGCGTCCGGGATCATCGCGATGGTGGTCTGGGGTTACGTCATGTGGTGGCAGCGACGGCCCACCCGCGAACCCGGCCGCATCGTCGGCCGCACCCCGGCACGCGGAGCGCTCCGCCGCGCACCCTGGTGGGGCATCGTCGCCGTCCTCGTGGTCGCGGCCGGCATCGGCACGCTCCTGCCGCTCCTCGGGATCAGTCTCGCGGCCTTCGTCGTCGTAGACGTCCTGATTGGGCTGCGCCACCGGAAAGCTGCGTGAGCAGCGAGGGGCCCGAGTTGTTCAGCTCGGGCCCCTCGCGAGCGTTGACTGTGCTCTGGTTGCATCGCAGCCCTAGTTGTAGGCGTCGATCACAACCAATGCAGCTTCAGCGCTGTCGGCGGGGAAATCATCGGCATCGCAGGCGAAATCCCATGAGTCGGTCGAGGCCACCAGGGAAGGAACCTCGCGCGGTCCGTCGGCCTCACACACGAGCACGGTCCCATCCGTGAAGGTGATCGTGGAGACGGGGCTGAATTTGATGCTGTTGGCGTTGCTGATCGTGAAATCGAGCGTGAGTTCGGTGCCGACGGCTGTGGTCGTCAGCCGGGCGGTATCGACCGTGTAGTAGCCGGTCGCGGTGTTGTCGGTGATATCGGTGATTGTGGCACTATTCGTGACAGCGAGCGGATCGACCTCTTCGGCTGCGCATCCCGCGAGGGCAATGCTCATGCTTGCTGCCACGGCCAGCAGCATGACCGTTCGCCGCTGCATGCTTTCGTTCATCGGAGGACTAGACGAACAGTTGCGCGACGAGTGCGGCCGTGAGTGCTCCGGCACCAGCATTCGCGGCCGAGCCGAGCACGCCGCGAAGGGTGGCGAGCGCCCCCTTCACCTTCCGCTGGTTGGGTTCTGTCTGCACGATCTCGTCGAGCACGATGGTTGCGGCATGGCGACCGGCCTCGCGTTCGTCCTCGTCCAGATCACCGGCCGCGTTGAGGGCGTCGAGCGCCTGTTGGATCTTCTGCGCCAGCTCCTCGTACCCGGGTGTCACAGTCGAGGTCTGGTTGAGTGTCCCGCCTCGCGTCACGACGTTCACATTGTGTGAGCCGGTGATGACGTACTGATCACCGTGCACGTGCTGTGCGGGTTCGACCGGCCGTGGCGGGCTGGTGGTGAACTTCGCCTCAATATGGGATGCGTGCGAGGGCATGTTGCTCGGTGCCTTGTTCACGTCGGTAGTCGTGATGTAGACGGTTCGTGTGCCGCCCGTGGTGCTGCGCGGGTCGCTCAGCTCCATCGTGTCGCCGTCGTGCACGGGCGCGGTGATGTCGAAAAATGCGCTGTGCGCCTGCACCTGTGCTTCGAGTTCGTGCCGAACGCCCTCGTGGATGACCACGACCGATTCTGTGCCGAACCGTCGCCCGATGCGCGCGATGAAACCACCTTTTTCGGGTCGTGGAAGGGGATTCATCTGCGTCTCATTTCTGGCGTGATGTGGGCCGATTCGGCCTGTGAATAACTACCCGGGAATACGACCGATAACGTGGATTACTCGCGGGCGGAATGAACACCCCAAGGACACCCATCGCGGCTATCTCTCCAACGGCTTCCTTGGCAGGACGGGGCAGTGGCAACTCAGGCGTTCGTCCTGGACTGATCATGACCACGAGTGTAGGAACGACCACCGACAGTCTCGTCGTCGGGGAGAGATTGGACGATGAAGATCCAACCTCCTGGCACACACCACCAGAGAGCGTCGTCGCCTTCCATCGCTGCTCCATTTTGGCGACTTGTTTGCCCAAATGTGCAGTCAATGTGGCGGGGTGGGTCTGCGCGGCATAGCGACTTGGTCAGCGCATCCAGCGCGTCCCCGAGGCGTCCCCGCGCTGTGCAATGTGAGACTCCACGGGCGCCTTCGAGCAAGCACCGAACCCCGAGAACACGCGGAGCCGTCCGACGCGGGAGTCTTTACACCGTGGATGTCGTCGGTTCGATCCCGGCAGGGCCCACCACATGGATAACGCCGGGATCATGCCGATCGCCGGGCGCCTGGCCGAAAGTCCCCCGACACTGGACGATCGGTCGAGCGCGGTGACGGCGGCTGCCCGTACGATCGAGGGGATGGACACGACGATCCCCACCCCGTACGAAGACCTCCTGCGCGACACGCTCGAGCACGGCGCCGTCAAAGGCGACCGCACCGGAACCGGCACGCGCAGTGTGTTCGGCCGCCAGCTCCGCTTCGACCTCTCCGAGGGGTTCCCGCTCATCACCACCAAGCGGGTCCACTGGAAGTCCATCGCCTACGAACTCCTCTGGTTCCTCCGTGGCGACGGCAACGTGCGGTGGCTGCAGGAACACGGCGTGTCCATCTGGGACGAGTGGGCCGATGCCGACGGCGAGCTCGGTCCCGTCTACGGTGTCCAGTGGCGCTCCTGGCCGACGCCCGACGGCTCGCACATCGACCAGATCTCGCAGGTCATCGACCAGCTCCGCACCGACCCGAACTCGCGCCGCATCATCGTCTCCGCCTGGAACGTCGCCGACATCCCCAACATGGCACTCGCGCCGTGCCATGCCTTCTTCCAGTTCTACGTCGCCGACGGCAAGCTCTCCTGCCAGCTCTACCAGCGCAGCGCAGACCTCTTCCTCGGCGTCCCCTTCAACATCGCCAGCTACGCGCTCCTCACCCACCTCGTCGCCGAGCAGGTCGGGCTCGAGGTCGGCGACTTCGTGTGGACCGGCGGCGACTGCCACATCTACGACAATCACGTCGAGCAGGTGACGGAGCAGCTGACGCGCACACCGTTCCCCTCCCCGCAGCTGCGCATCAACACGAAGCGCGACACCATCTTCGACGTGGAGTACGACGACCTCGAGATCGTCGACTACCAGCACCACCCCGCCATCCGCGCGGCCGTCGCCGTATGAGCCTGGCGCTCATCTGGGCCCAAGCCCACGACGGCGTCATCGGCGCCGACGGCGACATGCCCTGGCACGTCCCCGAGGACCTCGCTCACTTCAAGGCGCTCACCGGGTCGGACGCGGTGATCATGGGACGCCGCACCTGGGATTCGCTCCCCCCACGATTCCGTCCGCTCCCGGGACGTCCGAACATCGTCGTCACCCGCGATCACGCGTGGTCAGCCGACGGCGCGATCGTCGCGCACTCCCTGGAGAACGCGTTCGAAGCGGCACAGCTCGCCGGCAACGGCCAGGCCTGGGTCACCGGCGGAGCAGGTCTCTTCGCGGAGGCGCTCCCCCTCGCCGACCGCCTGGAGGTCACCGAACTCGACCTCGACGTCGCGGGCGACACCTTCGCGCCGATCATCGGCGAGGAATGGGTGCCCGTCACGATCGATCCGGCGCACGGGTGGTCGGAATCACGAACAGGCGTGCCGTATCGGTTCATCCGCTATGAGCGCGCACCCGAGATCGTCATCACCGGCTGACACGTCCGGCGAACCGGATCGACCTCAGCGGGCCGCGGGTCAGGCCGGCTGCCGCAGCTCTTCGAGCGCGGCACGGTAGGCGGCGAGCGAACGGGCCTCGCCAGGCGCGGTGATGAAGCTCTCGCGGATGATGCCCTGCTGGTCGATGAGGAACGTCGCCCGGTTCGCGAAGCCCTTCTCCTGCAGGAAGACGCCGTACTCCTTGGCGACCTGACCATGCGGCCAGAAATCCGCCAGCAGCTGGAAGCCGTACTGCTCCTGCTCGGCCCAAGCCCGCAGGGTGTGCTTCGAGTCGACGGAGATGCCCACGAGCGTCACCTGGTCGTCGGTGAACAGGCTCAGGTTGTCGCGCAGTTCGCACAGCTCCCCCGTGCACGTCCCGGAGAACGCCAGCGGGAAGAAGACGAGTGCGACGGCGGACTGGCCTCGGAACTGACTCAACCTGACGAGTTCACCGAACTGGTTCGCCAGTTCGAAGTCGGGTGCCAGGGTGTCGTTCTCGAGTGCCATGAGGGTCCTTTCAGGCGGGTGCGCCTGCTCCGGATCGCCCGAGCGGTGGACGGGTCCGATCCGGTCACACATCCTAGCCCCGCACCGCAGCTGGGCAAACCCGGAGCCCTGCTCCGCTCGGTCACCGTTCCCTGGGGTGACCGGATAGGGTGAAAGGTGGCGCCCGCGTCCATACCCATCAGGACGCATGGAGTTCACCATCACAACCCAGGCACGATCTGCCACGAGAGAAAGGTCGACGGTGACTGTTCACGACCAGGATCCATACTCGTCCAACCACGTAGACGCCGATCCTGAGGAGACGTCCGAGTGGAATGAGTCCCTCGACGCCCTCGTCGACGAACGTGGCCGCGGTCGCGGCCGCGACATCATGCTGAGCCTCCTCAAGCGCTCGAAGGAGCTGCACCTCGGCGTGCCGATGGTGCCGACCACCGACTACATCAACACCATCGCCTCGGAGAACGAGCCCGACTTCCCGGGCGACGAGGACATCGAACGCCGGTACCGTGCCTGGATCCGCTGGAACGCGGCCATGACCGTGCACCGCGCGCAGCGCCCCGGCATCGGTGTCGGCGGACACATCTCCACCTACGCGTCCTCCGCGGCGCTGTACGAGGTCGGCTTCAACCACTTCTTCCGCGGCCAGGACGCCCCGGGCGGTGGCGACCAGATCTACATCCAGGGCCACGCCTCCCCCGGCACCTATGCCCGCGCCTTCCTCGAAGGACGCCTCAGCACCGACCAGCTCGACGGCTTCCGCCAGGAGAAGTCGCACGCACCGCACGGCCTGTCCTCGTACCCGCACCCGCGGCTCATGCCGGACTTCTGGCAGTTCCCGACGGTGTCGATGGGCCTCGGTCCGATCAACGCGATCTACCAGGCGCACCTCGCCAAGTACGTCACGAACCGTGGCATCAAGGATGCGAGCGACCAGCAGGTCTGGGCGTTCCTCGGCGACGGCGAGATGGACGAGGTCGAGAGCCGCGGTCAGCTCCAGGTCGCCGCGAACGAGGGTCTCGACAACCTCAACTTCGTGATCAACTGCAACCTGCAGCGCCTCGACGGCCCGGTCCGCGGTAACGGGAAGATCATCCAGGAGCTCGAGAGCTTCTTCCGCGGTGCCGGCTGGAACGTCATCAAGGTCATCTGGGGCCGCGAGTGGGACGACCTCCTCAACCGCGACACCGACGGCGCCCTCCTCAACCTCATGAACGTCACGCCTGACGGCGACTTCCAGACGTACAAGACGGAAGACGGCGCGTACGTCCGCGAGAACTTCTTCGGCCGCGACGAGCGCGCCCTGAAGCTCGTCGAGGGCTACAGCGACGACGAGGTCTGGAACCTTAAGCGCGGTGGCCACGACTACCGCAAGGTGTACGCGGCGTTCAAGGCGGCCAGCGAGCACAAGGGCCAGCCGACGGTCATCCTCGCGCACACGATCAAGGGCTACGGCCTCGGCCCGAGCTTCGAGGGCCGCAACGCGACCCACCAGATGAAGAAGATGACCCTCGACAACCTGAAGACCTTCAGGGACACGATGCGCATCCCGATCACGGACTCGCAGCTCGAGGAGAACCCCTACCTCCCGCCGTACTACCACCCGGGCGAGGACGACGAGGCGATCCAGTACCTGCACGAGCGTCGTGGCGCGCTCGGCGGCTACGTGCCGGAGCGTCGCAGCAAGTACACGCAGCTGAACCTGCCCGACGACTCCGCTTACAAGGCGGCGAAGAAGGGTTCCGGTACGCAGGAGATCGCCACCACCATGGCGTTCGTCCGACTGCTGAAGGACCTGCTCCGCGCGAAGGACTTCGGCAACCGCATCGTCCCGATCATCCCCGACGAGGCCCGCACCTTCGGCATGGACGCGTTCTTCCCGAGCGCGAAGATCTACAACCCGAACGGTCAGCACTACACCTCGGTGGACCGCGAACTGCTGCTCGCCTACAAGGAGAGCCCGCAGGGCCAGATCGTCCACGTCGGCATCAACGAGGCGGGCGCGATCGCGGCCTTCTCCGCAATCGGCACCTCGTACTCGGTGCAGGGCGAGCCGCTCATCCCGGTCTACGTCTTCTACTCGATGTTCGGGTTCCAGCGCACCGCCGACGCCATCTGGGCGGCCGGCGACCAGATGACCCGTGGGTTCATGATCGGCGCCACCGCCGGTCGCACGACGCTCACGGGTGAGGGCCTCCAGCACGCTGACGGCCACTCGCTGCTGCTCTCGTCGTCGAACCCCGCGGTCGTGAGCTACGACCCGGCCTACGGCTACGAGATCGCGCACATCGTGCGCAGCGGTATCGAGCGCATGTACGGCGGCGAGCACCAGGACCCGAACGTCATGTACTACCTGACCGTCTACAACGAGCCGATGATCATGCCGGTCGAGCCGGAGGATGTCGACGTCGACGGCATCGTGCGCGGCATCCACCGCATCAGCACCAGCGACAAGCAGGGCCCCAAGGCTCAGCTCATGGCGTCCGGTGTCGCGGTGCCGTGGGCGATCGAGGCGCAGCAGCTCCTCGCCGACGACTGGGGTGTCTCCGCCGACGTGTGGAGCGTCACGAGCTGGACGGAGCTCCGTCGTGACGGTCTCGCGGCCGACCAGCACAACTTCCTGCACCCGCAGGAGGAGCGTCGCGTGCCGTACGTCACGAGCAAGCTCGAGGGCGCGTCCGGTCCGTTCGTCGCCGTGACCGACCACATGCACGCCGTGCCGGACCAGATCCGTCAGTTCGTCCCGGGCGACTTCGCGACGCTCGGTGCCGACGACTTCGGCTTCTCGGACACGCGCGCAGCTGCCCGTCGATACTTCAAGATCGACGGCCCGTCGCTCGTCGTCCGGACCCTCCAGCAGCTCGCTGCTCGGGGCGAGGTCGACGCGAGCCTCCCGCAGCAGGCGATCGACCGTTACCGCCTCCACGACGTGAACGCCGGCAACACCGGCAACGCGGGTGGCGAGAGCTGATTCCATCGCTACCACGGTGACGAAGACGAAGACGAAGGCCGAGACACTCGACTGGCTCCGCCGGATCTCGGGTGAGCTCGCGACCGCGACGCTGAAACGCCTCGAGGACACCCTTCCCTGGTACGCCGAGATGCCACCGGGCCGCCGCTCTGCGGTCGGCCTGGTGGCTCAGGCGGGCATCAGTTCGTTCATCTCGTGGTTCGACGATCCACGGTCGACCCCGTGGATCGCCGCAGACGTGTTCGGGGCGGCTCCTCGCGAGCTGCTCCGATCCGTCAGCCTGCAGCAGACCCTGCAGCTCATCAAGGTCACCGTCGAGGTCGTCGAGGAGCGCGTCGCCTCCGGCAGCGTCGACCTCCGTGAGGCGATCCTCCTCTACTCCCGCGACATCGCGTTCGCGTCGGCCGACGTCTACGCCCGCGCGGCCGAGGCCCGCGGACTCTGGGACGCGCGCCTGGAGGCCCTCGTGGTCGACTCCATCCTGAGCGGCGAGGCCGACGACGAACTCCCGAGCCGGATCGCAGCCTTGGGCTGGCACGGCCATGGCGAGGCCTGTGTCCTCGTCGGGACCACGCCTCGCGTCCTCGACGTCGACATGCTCCGACGTACCGCCCGGCATCTCGACGCTGACGTCCTCATCGGCGTGCAGGGCAACCGTCTCGTCCTCGTCCTCGGGCGGGCCGAGCTCCCGAGCACCGACGCCGGTGACGCCGAGCCGATCGACGAAGCGGAACAGGCCGCTGCCGACGCACGCGCGAGCGCCCAGCTCAGCTTCCTCGACATCGCCGCCAGACTCGAGCACGGGTTCGGACCGGGTCACCTCGTCCTCGGCCACGCCGTGCCGTCGCTCATCGAAGCGTCGCGCAGCGCGAAGGCAGCCCTCGCCGGGTTCGCCGTCGCGAAGTCCTGGCGTCACGCGCCGCGTCCGGTCTCGGCCGACGACCTCCTGCCGGAACGTGCGCTGGCAGGTGACAACCTCGCGAAGACCACACTCATCGAACGGGTCTACCGACCGCTCAAGGACTACTCGGGCGAGCTGGTGACGACGCTCTGGTGCTACCTCGACAACGGTCGCTCCCTCGAGGCCACGGCGCGCGAGCTGTTCGTGCACCCGAACACCGTCCGGTACCGCCTGAAGCGCGTGTCCGAGGTGATCGGGTGGGACGCCACCGGAGCGCGGGAGTCGCTCATCCTCCAGGCAGCGCTCATCCTCGGCGCCATCGCCGAACCGGAACCGTCCCGCCGTCGCCTCTCCTCCTGACGCGGCACACCTCGGCGGCAGGTCCGTTGTGGAACAGTCACAACACTTTCCCGAAAGGTTCGTGGCGTTGCTCCACTGCTGAGGCTCGTTCCGTTGGCAGACTGGACCGGTGATCGTCATCGCCTGCCCTGGACAGGGCTCCCAGACCCCCGGCTTCCTCGACCCCTGGTTGCAGGACGCCTCCGCGAGGGAAGCGCTCGGCCGCTTCTCCGACGAAGCCGGACTCGACCTCGTCAAGCACGGCACCGTCTCCGACGCCGACACGATCCGCGACACCGCCGTCGCGCAACCGCTCATCGTCGCCGCCGGCATCGTCGCCCTCGACGCACTCCGCAAGGCGCTCCCCGCAGATGCAGCTCCGTTCGGCGGCATCGCCGGTCACTCCGTCGGTGAGATCACCGCGGCCTACGGTGCGGGCATCCTCTCCGACAGCGACGCCATGAGCTTCGTGAGCGAGCGCGCCGTCGCCATGGCCGAAGCGGCTGCGATCACGCCGACGGGCATGAGCGCGGTGCTGGGTGGCGACCAGGACGCCGTCGTCGAGCACGTCCGATCCTTCGGCCTCGAGCCGGCCAACTACAACGGTGGTGGCCAGATCGTCGTGGCCGGTGCCCATGACGCGCTCGCCCGCCTCGCCGACGAACCGCTCAAGGGCACCCGGGTGATCCCGCTGCAGGTGGCCGGGGCGTTCCACACGAGCTTCATGCAGTCGGCCCGCGACTGGCTGGCCGGCGCGAGCCGCACGGTCGAACCGCAGGACCCGTCGCTGCGGATCTGGACGAACCACGACGGTTCCGAGGTCACCTCGGGTGCCAAGTTCTTCGACCTCCTCATCGGCCAGGTCGCCTCCCCGGTACGCTGGGACCTGTGCATGGACGCGTTCAGCGCCGCAGGGATCACCGGACTCGTCGAGCTCGCTCCCGCCGGGGCGCTCACCGGACTCGCACGTCGCGGCCTCAAGGGCGTGCCGACCGTCGCCATCAAGACTCCCGACGACCTGCCGGCAGCCCTCGACCTCATCGCCCAGCAGTAGCGCAGACGGAGAACCAGCAATGACCACCCCCACCCTCAAGCAGTCGCGCGGTCCCGAGTTCACGCGGATCCTCGGCCTCGGTGCCGCCCGCGGCGACCTCAGCGTCCCGAACGACGACCTCGTCGGTCCGATCAACTCGTCCGACGAGTGGATCCAGCAGCGCACCGGCATCGTCACCCGCACCCGGGCGTCGGCCGACGTCAGTGCCGTCGACCTCGCCGCCGAAGCCGGCGCCGAAGCGATCCAGGCGGCGGGGATCGCCCCCGAGCAGGTCGACCTCGTCCTCATCGCGACGATCAGCAACGTGCAGCAGTCTCCGTCGATGGCCGCGGTCGTCGCCGACCGGGTCGGTGCGAACCCGGCCGCGGCGTACGACCTCAACGCCGCCTGCGCGGGTTACGCCTACGCCATCGCGCAGGCAGACGCCCTGATCCGCTCGGGGGCGGCGCACTACGCACTCGTCATCGGCGCCGAGAAGCTCTCCGACATCGTCGACCCGACCGACCGCTCCATCTCGTTCCTCCTCGGTGACGGCGCCGGTGCCGCGGTCGTCGGTCCGAGCGACTTCCCCGGCATCTCCCCCACGGTCTGGGGTTCCGACGGCTCGAAGGCCGACGCGGTCGGCATGAGCGGCACGCTCACCGAGTTCCGCGACGGCACCGCCGCCTGGCCGACGCTGCGCCAGGAGGGCCAGACGGTCTTCCGCTGGGCCGTCTGGGAGATGGCCAAGGTCGCCAAGCAGGCGCTCGAGGTCGCCGGCGTCGAGGCGTCCGACCTGTCGGCGTTCATCCCCCACCAGGCCAACATGCGCATCGTCGACGAGTTCGCCAAGCAGCTGAAGCTGCCGGAGAGCGTCGTCATCGCCCGCGACATCGAGACCACCGGCAACACCTCGGCGGCGTCCATCCCCCTCGCCACCCATCGGCTCCTCCAGGGCCACCCCGAGCTCAGCGGCGGTCTCGCCCTGCAGATCGGGTTCGGAGCCGGGCTCGTCTTCGGCGCCCAGGTCGTCGTCCTGCCGTAGCAGGACGCCCGACGCGACTACACTCGACTACGGTCAAACCTCACCCAAGGAGTAGAACAATGGCATTGTCCACCGAAGAAGTCCTCGCCGGCCTGGCCGAGCTCATCAACGACGAGACCGGCATCGCGACCGACACCGTCGAGCTGGACAAGTCCTTCACCGACGACCTCGACATCGACTCGATCTCCATGATGACCATCGTCGTCAACGCGGAGGAGAAGTTCGACGTGAAGATCCCGGACGAAGAAGTCAAGAACCTGAAGACCGTCGGCGACGCCGTCGACTTCATCGTCAAGGCTCAGGGCTAGTCCCAGCGCAGTGCTGAAGGGTCGGCCGGCATCTGGCCGACCGGCCCTTCAGCGTTCGAGACGGCTGCTCCGTCCGAACACGGACTCGACCGCCGCAGGGTTCGGGATCCCCTCGTCATCTCCACAGAAGGTTTGACTCAATGACCACCAAACGCATCGTCATCACCGGCATCGGTGCCACCACCCCGCTCGGTGGCAACGCCACCGACTCCTGGGACAACCTCCTCGCAGGCAAGAGCGGCGCGAGCCGCCTCGAGCAGCCGTGGGCCGAGGAGCTCGAACTGCCGGTGCGCTTCGCCGCGCAGGCCGCTGTCCCGACCGCGGACGTCCTCGACCGCCGAGAGGTCAAGCGACTCGACCCGTCGAGCCAGTTCGCGCTCATCGCCGCTCGCGAGGCCTGGCAGGACGCCGGAGCTCCCGAGGTCGACCCCGAACGACTGCTCGTCGACTGGGCCACCGGCATCGGTGGCGTCTGGACGCTCCTCGACGCCTGGGACACCCTGCGCGAGAAGGGCCCGCGTCGTGTCCTCCCGATGACGGTCCCGATGCTCATGCCGAACGGCCCTGCTGCGGCGATCGGCATGGACCTCGGCGCCCGCGGCGGAGAGCGCACCGTCGTCTCGGCCTGCGCCTCCAGCACCGAGTCCCTCGCCAACGCTTACGACCACCTCCAGGCCGGCCTGGCGGACATCGTCGTCGCCGGTGGGTCCGAGGCCGCGATCCACCCGCTCCCCCTCGCCTCCTTCGCCGCCATGCAGGCGTTGTCGAAGCGGAACGACGACCCCGCCATCGCCTCGCGTCCCTACGATGTCGACCGCGACGGTTTCGTCCTCGGCGAAGGGGCAGCAGCCCTCATCGTCGAGACCGAGGAGCACGCCAAGGCCCGCGGTGCCCGCATCTACGCCGAGCTCCTCGGCGGTGCGGTCACGAGTGACGCGTACCACATCACCGCCCCCGACCCCGAGGGTTCCGCTGCTGCCCGCGCCATGCGCGCAGCGGTGGAGAACGGTGGAGCGTCGCTCGACGAGGTGGTGCATGTCAACGCGCACGCCACGAGCACGCCGGTCGGCGACATCGCGGAGTACAACGCGCTCCGTCGCGTCTTCGGAGCCCAGCTCGACCAGATCGCGGTGACGGCCACCAAGGCGTCCACCGGACACCTGCTGGGCGGCGCCGGCGCGATCGAGGCCGCGTACACGGCTCTCGCCCTGCACCACCGGGTCATCCCGCCGACCATCAACCTCGACAACCAGGACCCGGAGATCCCGCTCGACGTCGTGACGTCTCCGCGCGAACTCGGCTCCGGCGACCTGCTGGCGATCAGCAACTCCTTCGGCTTCGGCGGGCACAACGCCGTCGTCGCCTTCCGGAGCTACTGAGCCGACGACGACGAAGGGCCGTGGTGCACTGCACCACGGCCCTCCGTCGTTCCGTGAGCAGGGTGCCTCGTTTCGTCACCTCGTGTTCTGCCGGGACGGATCACCGACCTCGCACGGTCCACGCCACGTGGACACCCTGTCGTCAGTGTTGAATTGTCTGCGCGACGTCGCCGTGCAGGTGGGCCGGTTCAGCCCACGTTGTGGAGCCAGATGACGGAGGACCCGTCACCGGCGTGGCGGAAGGGCTCGAGTTCGTCGTCCCACGGCTGGCCGAGGGCGACGCGGAGCTCCCGCTGCAATTCCGAGGCGTTCCCCGACGCGACCTCCATCGCGTAGCGGATGCGGTCCTCAGGCACGACGACGTTGCCGATGCTGTCGGTCTGCGCGTAGAAGATACCTAGATCAGGGGTGTGCATCCAGCGTGCGCCGTCGACGCCTTGAGCTGGATCCTCACTCACCTCGTAGCGGAGGTGCTCCCAGCCACGCAGAGCGGAGGCGAGAGCGGCACCGGTTCCGTGCGGGCCCTCCCAGAAGACCTCGGCGCGCTGGGCTCCGCGGAGGATCGGCTGATCTTCCCAATCGAAGCTGATGGCGCGACCAAGTGCGCGACCTGCCGCCCATTCGAGGTGCGGGCAGAGCGCGCGAGGCGAGGAGTGCACGAACAGCACACCCTTCGTCATCGGTGTCGACATGATTCCTCCACTGCGTCCGGGTGCGTCTTCCCCAACGACCCATGCAGTGTGATCCATGTCGGTGTCCGGCGAACCGGACCTCCGTGTATGCAGTTGTTCGACTCTCGCCGATACGAGCATTATGCCCCAAGACCTGGAGAAATGACAACCGTGTCGTTCCCAGTACGCTGGTTCCGGAGCGGAGTCGGCGCGCGCCGAACCGGGATGGAGCGGTGATGCACGAGGCCCTCGCGATCGACATCGGCGGGACGAAGGTGGAAGCCGCAGTGGTCGACACCGACGGACGGATCGTGTCCGGCACCCGGTTCCGTGGAGCGACGGGTCCTCTCGCGAGCCGCGCGGAGCTCGAAGCGACGATCATCGCGACCGCTGAGCGGAGCGTCACCGCGCACGAAGGATCCGTCGTCGGCGTCGGCATCGGTTCGGCGGGCCCGATCGGGACGACCGACGGCACCATCTCGCCGATCAACCTCCCGCGGCTGGCGGCCTTCCGGGTGGCCGAGGCCGTTCGGCGGTTCACGACCGGTCCGGTGGAACTCCGCTTGGACGGCACCTGCATCGCTCTGGCCGAGCACTGGCAGGGTGCACTCCGAGGCACGGAGAACGGCATGGGCATCGTGGTCTCGACGGGCATCGGAGGCGGGATCATCCTCGGATCCCGGCTCATCGCCGGCGCCTCCGGCAACGCCGGGCACCTCGGTCAGATGCAGCTCCGTCGGCGGGAGCCGGATGCGGCCGGCGCACCGTGGACGCTCGAAGGCATCGCTTCCGGAACGGCGACCGTCGCTTGGGCTCGCGCCCAGGGGTGGAGCGGATCGACGGGCGAGGAGCTCGGCGCGGACGCGGCTGCGGGAACGGACGTCGCGGTCCGCGCGATCCGCCGCTCAGCCGAGGCGGTCGGCGAAGCGCTCTGCAGCATCACGACGCTGCTCGATCTGGAACGCGTCGCCGTCGGCGGCGGGTTCTCGCGGGTCTCACCCGACTACCTCGACCTCGTCCAGGCGTCGGCGACCGCGTCGGCACTGCACGACTACGCCCGGAAGCTGCGTGTCGTCCGGTCCGGGCTCGATGCCGACGGTCCCCTGATCGGCGCCGCCGCCCTCGTGCTCAGACCCTGACCCGATCGAGCCCGGACCTCGAGCTCGCGCAGCGCGGTCCCTGAGCCTCTCGGCGGGCACCCAGCGACAAGCCGAGACACCGAAGAGGGCTCAGGGACCGATTCACGGTAGGGCGGGTGGGACTTGAACCCACGCATCGTTCGGTTATGAGCCGAATGCCTTCACCAGCTTGGCTACCGCCCCGTGCGGAACCCAGTGTACCGAGAGACCGGGGCGGCGGGCTTCAATCCTGGGAGTCTTCGCGCTCGGCGCCGGCCGTGTGACGTTCGGTGGTGGGATCGACGATCTGCTCACCGCGGTACAGGGCCTCGAAGGTGTCGAGGGTGCGCTCGATATCGTGTGCGGAGACGAGCTCGAGGGAGGCGTCCTGCATCCGGCGGTACTCCTCGTCAGAGGCGCGGAGCACCGTCGTCAGTCGCTCAGCCAGCTGGTCGACGTTGCCGGGCTCGAACAGGTAACCGTTGACCTGGTCGTGCACGAGGTGCGGCAGCGCCATCGCGTCCGCCGCGACGACCGGCAGGCCGGAAGCCATGGCCTCCATCGTCGCGATGCTCTGCAGCTCCGCGATGGACGGCATCGCGAAGACCGTCGCGTTGGTGTACGCGCGCTTGACGTCGTCGTCGGACACCTTGCCGAGGAACCGGACGCGATCGCCGAGACCGAGCTGCTGCGTCAGCTGCTCGAGGTTCTTCGCCTGGTCGCCGCCGCCGATGACGTCGACGAAGGCGTCGAGTTCCTTCGGGATCTTCGTGAGCGCCCGGAGGAGCACGTCGATCTGCTTCTCGCTCGTGATGCGGCCGACGAAGAGGATGGTGTTGCGCTTCCGCGGTTCGAACGACGGCGTGTACTGGCCCGCCTCGATGCCGCAGGAGATCGCGTGCACCCCGGTGAGCCCGCTGAACTGTTCGAGGAAGTCGGCCGCCTTGCGGGTCGGCGTCGTCACTGCGAAGGCACGGTCGAACACGCGACGAGCGGCAGCCCACTGCGTGCGGATGAGCCACTCCTGGGTGCGCTCGGGGATGACGGTGAAGTCGAGGATGTTGTCGGGCATGATGTGGTTCGTCGCCACCATGCGGATCCCGCGCTGTTCCGCCTCGATCGACAGGCCGCGACCCACGACGACGTGCGACTGCAGGTGTACCACGTCCGGCTTCACCCGGTCGAGGATCTTCCGGGCGTTCCGTCGCGAGGTCCACGGCATCGCGAAGCGCAGCCAGTCGTGCGGGTACCAGCGCAGGCTGAAGAGCCGGTGCGCGGTCATCGTCTGACCCTCGTGGGTCTCCTTCCACGTGCCGAACCGGCGCGAACCGGCGGGGGCGACGATGTGGACGTCGTGCCCACGGCGGACGAGACCGGCGGCGAGCCGCTCAGCGAAGCGTGCCGCGCCGTTGACGTCGGGCGAGAAGGTGTCGGCTCCGATGACGACCTTCAACGGCCGCCGGGTGTCGGAGGGCGTCGTCGCGTCGGACGGCGTCACGAGGTGCTGGTCGTCTGGAGAAGTCAAGGTGTCGGTGATTCCTCTGTGCTTGGCCAGTGGTGTGCGGGGCGCGGGCGGTGCTCACGACCCGGTTGCGGCGCGGAACGCCATGGCCCAGCATACCTGCCGCCTGTTCCGCCTCCGAGGCTCAGGCTGGCGCGTCGCCGGTCGCGAGCGCCTTCGCTGCGGCTGCCGCGGCCGGCGTCTGGCTGACCTGCGGGTGGTGGCGCGCCAGCTGGAACACGCCCCAGACGGCGATCGCGCCGGCCACGACGAAGCCGAACCCGGCCCAGAGCGGGGCGTTGCTCGCCTCCCCCAACACGACGATGCCGATGCCCACGGCGATCATCGGGTCGATCACGGTGAGCCCGGCGATGACGAGGTCGGGCGGGCCTGAGGAGTACGCGGTCTGCACGAAGTACCCGCCGAGCGCACTGGCTGCGGCGAGGCCCAGCCCGCAGAGGACTGTGAGCCAGTCGAACTCGCCCTGCTGCAGGCGGCCGATGATGACCTTCGCGAGGGTCGCGACGAACCCGTAGAGCACACCGGTCCCGACGATGTAGAAGATGGCCGTGAAGCGGGTGCGGAACAGCACGAAGCCGAGACCGAAGGCGAGCAACACCACGCCCAGCATGACGAGGATCGTGATGAGTTCGGACTCCGTGATCCGATGCTCGCCGGTGAAGATCGCCGCGATGGTGACGAACAGTCCGACACCGCCGACGCAGGCGACGATCGCGACCACGGAGCGGCGGTTCAGCCGCACCCCGCTGATGCGGCTGTTGACGACCGCCGTGATCACGAGGGCGACCGCCCCGAGCGGTTGGACGAGCGTGATCGGTGCGAGCGACAGGCTCCCGAGCTGCAGCACGATCGCGAGCCCGAGCATGACGGTCCCGGTCACCCACGAGGGTCGGCCGAGGAGCGCGAGGAGCTGGACCAGGTTGAGACCGGAGGTGGCGTCGGTGCCGCTCGACGACTCGACCTTGGCGACGCCCCGGTGCTGGAGCTGCGCGCCGAGGGAGAGGAAGACGGCTCCCAAGAGGGCGAAGGGGATGCCGAGCAACTGGGAGGGGTTGCGGGTGAAGTCGTCCGCGAGGTCGGCGATGTCGATGGCGGAAGGGAACACGCGTCGAGGCTACCCCGTCGTTCCGCCGATCCCGGCGCGGCAGGCCGAGCCCAGCGGATAGGCTCGAGCAATGGCAATTCTCGAGATCTGCGTGACCGGCGACCCGGTTCTCCACACCGCCGCCCGCCCGGTCACCGCCGTGGACGGCGAGCTGCGCCAGCTCGTCTCCGACATGTACGAGACGATGGATCTGGCACCCGGGGTGGGGCTCGCCGCTCCGCAGGTCGGCGTGCCACTGCGGCTCTTCGTCTACAGCTACGAGGACGACGACGGCCTCCCCTGGCGTGGCGTGGCGATCAACCCGGTGCTCTGGATCAGTCCCCCACCGATCGGTGAACTCGACGAGGAGGAGGAATCGGAGGGGTGCCTCTCGGTTCCGGGCGAGCGCCACCCGCTCAGGCGGTCGGAGGCGGCGATGCTCATCGGCGCCGACCTGGAGGGCGAGCCGGTCGAGTTGCGCGTCGTCGGCTGGCGCGCACGCATCCTGCAGCATGAGTTCGACCACCTCAACGGGATCCTCTACGTCGACCGGCTGGAGCTGCCGCACTCGCGGCGTGCGGCGAAGGCCATCCGGAAGTCCGGTTGGGGCGTGCCCGGCATCACCTGGCTCCCGGGACGCGACGACCTCGAGGGCTAAGCGGGGTTCCTTCGGCGGTACGGGCTCTTCCCGGGGCCCGGCGCTTCCGACGACACCGCCCGGGCATGCAACGAGGCCCGAAGAGTGGAGTCTTCGGGCCTCGTTCTCAAGTGTACGGCGTCAGAGCGGATTCGTGAAACCGCCCACAACGACGCATCCCCCGGTCCTTCAGGACCGGGGGATGCAGTGCAGCTCCTCGAGTTGGACTCGAACCAACAACCTATCGATTAACAGTCGATTGCTCTGCCAATTGAGCTATCGAGGAATACGAGCTCCGACTGGCCGGGGATTCCGGCCCCTGCGTTGCAGCGCGTATCTACTGTAGCAAAGGATTCGTAGACTCCAAATCGACACGCGATCAATCGATGCCGACTGCCTCGGGAGTCTCGTACTGGGTCTCGGTGCCACCCGATTGGGCGAGCGCTGCGAGGAAATCATGCGGCGGATCGGCGAGCATGGCGTCGATCGGTCCGTAGCCCACCACCCGCGACTGGTGCAGCGCGAGCACATCGTCCGTGAGCTCCCGCAGCATGGCGAGGTCATGCGTCACGACGATGACGGTGCCGCCGTCCTGCCGGAAGCCGTTGAGCAACTCGGTCACCGTGTGTCGCACCGTGATGTCGATGCCGGCGGTGGGTTCGTCGGCGATGAAGAGTCGTGGGCCGAGCACGAGCGCCCGCGCGATCGCGATCCGCTGGCGCTGCCCGCCGCTCAGCTCGTACGGGTACTTGTCGAGGCTCGAGAGCGGCATCTGCACGGCGTCCAGGAGCGTCGCCACCCGAACGCCGAGTGCCTGCTCGCTGAACTTCTTGTCGCGCGCGAGGACGGGCTCGGAGATGAGTTCCGTGACGGTGAGCTCGGGCTTCAGATGAGCGCCCGCCTCCTGCTCGAGCAACGAGACCTCGAAGGTGAGCTTCGTGAGCTCACGGCGCCCGACCTTCCGCATCGACCGGCCGAGGGTCGTCGCATCACCACCGGAGACGAACGGGCGCGAGTCTCCACCGGTCAGGTGCCGACCGGAGAGGACCCGGAGCAGGGTGCTCTTCCCTGAACCCGAACTGCCGATCACCCCGAGGGACCCGCCGACGGGCAGTTCGAAGCTGATGCCGTCCAGTGCCCGATTGCTCGGGCTGACGCCATGGGCTGCGTAGTCGACGCTCAGATCACTCGTCCGGACAGCCGGTCCGTCCTGCTCTGGGTGCTTCATGAGACCTCTCCTGCCGGTGCACGGGGCGCCACCGGATCGCCATCGAGTGTATCCGGCCATCCCATCGCGTCCACGTGCCACGCTCGACGGCGGAACCCCGGGTCAGGCTTCGGCGCGCAACGCCCGACGTTCCGCCTCGACGGCCGCGAGCCGCCGGGTGATCTCCCGGTGGGCCTCGTCGCGCGGGTCGGTGCGTCGGAGCGAACCGAGCAGCGCGGCCTTCTGTCCGAGCAGATCGCGGTCGATCAGTGCCCGAGCGATGTCGCGGACGTAGCTCGGGAGTTTCTCCTCGTTCGTCTCCGGGAGCGGGGACACGCCGAGCTCGCGCACCAAGCCGTCGAAGCCGGGAGGGACCTGCGCGATGACCGTCTCGAGCCAGGCGTTCGAGCCGAGCTGGTCGAGACTCACGCTCATCGCATCGCGGACCACGACCAGGGAACTGTTGGCGACGGAGCTCTGCACGGCGCGTTCCAGCATGGGCCGTTCGAGGTGCTGGGGCAGCTGCAGGATGGCCCGGAGCGCGTCCTGTTCGAGGCGCGTCGACGGGTCTTTCGGGAGATCGGCGAGCGATGCCTGACGCTCACGCGGCGGCGCTGCAGCGGGATCGCCCGGACCCTGCTGCCTGGCGTCACGCGCCGACGACGAGGCGTTGCCGACCGCCCCTCGCACCGCTCGCGCCACCTCGTCGAGCTCCATGCCGAGCTGCTTCGCGAGCACGCGCGTGTACCCGGGCCGGAGCGAGGGGTCGCGGATGTCGGCGACGACCGGGGCGGCCGCACGGAGGGCACCGACGCGACCTTCGACCGTCTCGAGGTCGAACCCGGCGAGCGTCCGCCGGATGATGAACTCGAACATGGGCTCGCGTCCGTCGACGAGCTTACGGATGGCGCCGTCGCCACGATTGAGCCGGAGGTCGCACGGGTCCAGACCGTCCGCGGACACCGCGACGTACGTCTGCGCCGCGAACCGTTTCTCCTCACCGAACGCACGGATGGCCGCCTTCTGGCCCGCCTCGTCCGGATCGAAGGTGAAGATGACCTCGCCGGTCGCCGAGTCGTCTCCCATCACGCGTCGGATCATCTTGATGTGATCGACACCGAAGGAGGTCCCGCAGGTCGCCACCGCGGTCATCTCCCCTGCCAAGTGGCACGCCATCACATCGGTGTAGCCCTCGACGACGACCACGCGCTTGCCCCGGGAGATGTCGCGCTTGGCGAGGTCGAGCCCGTACAGGACCTGGGCCTTGTGGTAGATCGCGGTCTCGGGGGTGTTGAGGTACTTCGGGCCCTTGTCGTCCTCGCGCAGGCGCCGCGCGCCGAAGCCGAGCACCTGGCCGGTGGTGTCGCGGATGGGCCAGATCAACCGGCCACGGAACCGGTCGTAGGAGCCACGGTCGCCGCTCGACACGAGCCCGGCCGCGAGCATCTCCTCGTCGGTGAACCCGCGCGCGCGCATCGCCTTCATCAGGTGGTCCCAGCCGGCGGGAGCGAATCCGATGCCGAAGTGGTCGGCCGCCGCCGCGTCGAATCCGCGTTCGCCGAGGAACCGGCGCCCGAGGTCCGCATCGCCGTCGTGGAGCTGTTGCTGGAAGAACTCGGCCGCCGCCTGGTTGGCCGCGAACAGCCTGGCACGGTTGCCGTGGTCGACCTTGCCGCCGCCCTCCTCGTAGCTGAGTGGGTAGCCGATCCGTTGCGCGAGCCGCTCCACCGACTCCGCGAACGTCACGTGGTCCATCTTCTGCAGGAAGCTGTAGACGTCGCCGCTCTCACCGCAGCCGAAGCAGTGGTACAGGCCGACCGTCGGACGCACATGGAAGCTCGGGCTGCGCTCGTCGTGGAAGGGGCAGAGCCCTTTGAGCGACCCGACACCGGCGGACTTCAGGGAGACGTAGTCACCGACGACGTCGCCGATGTTCGTGCGGGCTTTGACCTCTTCAACATCGCTCTGTCGAATCCGTCCGGCCATGCTTCGATCCTAGTCTCGTGGGTCTCTCGTCCCTCCCTGACGGCGGTCTCCCGACGGAGGCGGTCACCCGGCAGGGTGGGGAGCGGGGTCAGGCGCCGGTGTGGCGCTCGTGCCAGGAGAGCGCGCTCTGGTCGGTCAGGCTCGCGATCTGGTCGACCACGACGCGTCGGCGCTCCTCGTCCGATCCGGCGGCACGCCAGTCGGCGGCGAACCCCACGTCCAGCGCGGACTCCCCCAGCGCATACACCGCGTCGGACAGCTCGACGAGGATCTCCCGCTGCCGCACGTAGAGCGGCTGACGAGAGTCGCTGTACATCACGAACGCCGCGACGATCCCCTTGAGCAGGGCGATCTCCGCCTGGATGCCGTGCGGCACCACCACGTCCGCGCCGAACCGCACGAGGCTGGCCTGCGGGAAGGCCTCCCGGGTCGCCGCCGTCGCCGCACCGGCGAACCGGCCGATCATCTGGCTGGTGAAGTTCTTCAGACGCCCCAGATCCCGCCGGGAGCCGTCCCACGCCGTGATCCAGGTGTGCGACGACTGCAGCCGGTCGAAGGCCGCTGCGAGGTCGTCGTGGGTGAAGTCGTCTCCCGCCCACGAGAGCGCGGTGGCGATGAGGCCGTCATGGCCTGCTCGCGCGTTCAGAAACGCCGGGTCGATGTACTCCCCCACGACGGCGTCCTCGAAGTCGTGCACGGAGTAGGCGATGTCGTCGGCGAGGTCCATGACCTGGGCCTCGACGCATCGGACCCGCTCGGGGGCTCCGGCACGCAACCATCGGAAGGCCGCCGAGTCCTCGTCGAAGAACCCGAATTTGGCGCGGCCACCCGGGTCCGGGATCGACTGCGCGGCCGGCCACGGGTACTTGCAGCTGGCGTCGAGGCTCGCCCGGGTCAGGTTCAGCCCGTACGGCTCCCCGTCGGGCCCGAAGACCTTCGACTCGAGGCGGGTGAGGATGCGCAGGGTCTGCGCGTTGCCCTCGAAGCCTCCGATGCCCGCCGACCAGTCGTTGAGCGCCCGCTCGCCGTTGTGGCCGAAGGGCGGATGGCCGAGGTCGTGCGCGAGGCACGCCGTGTCGACGACGTCCGGAGCGAGGTCGAGACTGGCGGCGAGCTCACGGCCGACCTGCGCCACCTCGAGGGAGTGCGTCAGACGGTTCCGAGCGAAGTCGACCCCGCTCGTCGGGCTGAGGACCTGGGTCTTCGCGGCGAGACGGCGGAGTGCGCTCGAGTGCAGCAGACGCGCCCGGTCGCGGGCGAAGTCGGAGCGTCGGGTGGAGTGGTGCTCAGGGAGCCAGCGCTCTTCGTCGTGCAGGGTGTAGCCGTCCTGGTCCATGGACGTTCTCCCCTGCGCGGTGGTGCTATCCGCCACTGTGGTCCAGTTCCGCGCCCGCGATCTCAGTCTGCTCGTCGGCACCGAGCGACTGTGAGTCGAGCCAGCCGTAAGGCAACGCCGGTCGTTTCGGCGTGCCGGCTCGTCCGCGCTGACCCTCGGCTGCGGCGCCCGGATATGGAGCCGTCCATTCGAGGGTCGCCAGGAGCTCGTCGAGCTGCTCGAGTGACTCCACCGTGGCGAGGCTGGCCCGCAGGTCGCCACCGACGGGGTAGCCCTTGAAGTACCACGCGACGTGCTTCCGGATGTCGCGGCACCCGCGTTCCTCGCTCTCGAAGAACTCGGCCAGCAGTTCGGCATGACGCCGGAACGCGGCAGCGACGTCGCCGAGGGACGGCTCCGCCTTCGTACCCTCGCCGGCGAACGCCGAGCTGAGGTCGCCGAAGAGCCAGGGGCGCCCGAGGCAGCCACGGCCCACGACGACGCCGTCGCAGCCGGTCTCGTCGACCATCCTGAGGGCGTCCTCGCCCGACCAGATGTCTCCGTTGCCGAGGACCGGCACCGAGGTGACCGTCTCCTTGAGCTTGGTGATCGCCGCCCAGTCGGCGTGTCCCGAGTAGAACTCGGCCGCCGTCCTGGCGTGCAGGGCGATCGAGGCGACACCGGCGCCCTCGGCGATCCGCCCGGCCTCGAGGTAGGTGAGGTGGTCGGAATCGATGCCCTTGCGCATCTTGATCGTCAGCGGGACGTCGCCGGCGGCGCGGACGGCGCCCTCGACGATGTCGCGGAACAGACCGGTCTTCCACGGCAACGCGGCGCCACCGCCCTTGCGGGTCACCTTCGGGACCGGGCAGCCGAAGTTGAGGTCGATGTGATCGGCCCGGTCCTCGGCGACGAGCATGGTGACGGCCTCGGCGACCGTCTTCGGGTCCACCCCGTACAACTGGATCGAGCGCAGCGTCTCGCTCTCGTGATGTTGGATGAGCCGCATCGTCTCGGGTGTGCGTTCGACGAGCGCACGGGAGGTGATCATCTCGCTCACGTACAAACCGGCGCCGTACTCACGGCAGAGGCGACGGAACGCGGTGTTGGTGATCCCGGCCATGGGCGCGAGCACGACGGGCGAGTCGAGCACGATGGGCCCGATCGCGAGGCTCGGGCGCTGCGGGAGCGTGGTAGGAAGAGACATCACCCTCGATTCTCCCAGATGATCGGCGCTTCGGCGCCCAGTGAGGACCACATGTCAGACGCCGCCACGCCAGCCGTTCCAGAACCCGTCGGCCGCGAACGCGTCGCGGCTGCGGCGGCCTCCCTCGGCATCGACGTCGAGCTGGTCCAGCGCCCGGCCGCGCGCAGTCTGCACGAGGCGGCGGAACTCCTCGGGATCGAGCCCGCCGAGATCGTCAAGACGATCGTCGTGAAGCGTCGCAGCGGCGACTACCTCTTCGCGCTCGTCCCCGGCGGGCGCAAGATCTCGTGGCCGCCCTTCCGCACCCTGCTGGGCGTCAACAAGCTCGCGATGCCCGACGCGGAGACGGCGTTCCGCGCGACCGGTTACGAGCGCGGCACGATCACCGTCCTCGGCGCGACGAGCGCACTGCCCGTGTACGCCGACGAACGGATCCTCCGCCGCGGCGGTCGCATCTCGATCGGTGCCGGCGAGCACGGCTGGAGCGCGTTCGTCGACGCAGCGGCCTATCTCGCCGCGATCGGGGCCGTCACGGCCGACCTCACGGAGCCGGAGGACCCTCAGTCCTGAGCCGCGGCACCCGTCGGGACGAGACAGCTGTCGCCCTCGCAGACGACGGCGTCCGCGCCGAGGATCCGCAGAGGCGGTCTGCTCGCCGTGCTCCGGGGGCGTTCGGCCGGCTCGGTCGGCGACGTCGTCTCCGACGTCATGCCTGCACCGGCTCGGCGTTCGCGCGTTCCGTCCAGACCTGCTCGAGCACCTGCGCGAACGCTGCGGGCTCCTGCGCACCCGAGACCCCGTACGCACCGTCGATGACGAAGAACGGGACACCCTGGATGCCGTAGCCCTGAGCGGTCGCCTGGTCCTCACGGACCGCCTGCGTGAACCGACCGGACTCGAGCGCCGACACGACGGCCTCACGATCGAGTCCCACCTCCGCGGCGAGGTCTGCGAGGTCCTCGACCCGTCCGACGTGGCGGCCCTCGGTGAAGTAGGCCTTGAGGAGGCGCTCGGTCATCTCCAGCTGCTTGCCCTCGGCCTTCGCGAAGTGGAGCAGCTCATGTGCCTTCACCGTGTTGGTGTGCTGGAGGATGCCGAAGTCGTAGGCGAGGCCGGTCTCGGCGGCGATGCCCGTCACGCGGTCGAGCATCTGCTGGACCTGATCGGCTGGCATGCCCTTGTGCTTCACGAGGAAGTCGATCTCCGTCCCGTCGAAGTCGACCGGGGTGTCGGGTGCGAGCTCGAAGGAGTGGTACTCGACCTCCACCTCGCGTCCGTCGCCGAGCTGCGCGAACTCCGCCGAACCGCGCTCGAACTTGCGCTTGCCGATGTAGCACCACGGGCACGCGATGTCGGACCAGATGTCGATCTTGATGGGTTCGCTCATGTCAGGGCCAACCACGGAGGAGCGCCGGTCATTCCCCCGCCGACTCGGCGGCGTCGGGGACGTCTCGTGCTCCCCCGAAGCGCCGATCGCGTCCGGCGTACCGCTCCACGGCGTCCCACAGCTGACGCCGACCGAAGTCGGGCCACAGGGTGTCGAGGAAGACCATCTCCGCGTAGGCGGACTGCCACAGCTGGAAGTTGCTCGTGCGCTGCTCTCCCGAACTCCGCACGAAGAGGTCGACGTCGGGGAGGTCGGGCAGGTACAGCCGGCTCTGGATGAGCCGTTCCGACACTGCGGACGGTTTGATCCGCCCAGCGGCCACGTCGTCGGCGATGGTGCGCACCGCGTCGACGATCTCGTTGCGCCCGCCGTAGTTGACGCACATGGTGAGGGTCAGGCGGTCGTTGTCGCGGGTGAGCTGCTCAGCCGTCTGCAGTTCCTTGATGACCGACGCCCAGAGGCGAGGCCGCCGGCCGGACCAGCGGACGCGGACGCCCCACTCGTTGAGCTGGTCGCGCCGGCGGTGCAGCACTTCTCGGTTGAACCCCATGAGGAAGCGGACCTCGTCGGGCGAACGCTTCCAGTTCTCGGTCGAGAACGCATAGACCGACAGATGCTTGATGCCGAGCTGCAGTGCACCGGCGACGACGTCCAGCAGCGCGGCTTCGCCCGCCTTGTGCCCCTCGACCCTGGTGAGCCCTCGTCGATTGGCCCAGCGGCCGTTGCCGTCCATGACGATGGCGACGTGCGCGGGGACCTCGCCCCGCTTGAACTCCGGCGGGTACTCCCCCGTCCAGTCGATCGGTTTGAAGGGCACCGCGTCGCGGTGGGTGTACGGCTTCGGGGTCACCCGCGGCTCCGATCCTGTTCGAGGTGCGCGAGCGACCGCAGCCCGCGCTCAAGATGCCATTGCGCGTAGGCCGCGGTGAACCCGCTCGCCCGCGAGGCCGTCTGTTCAGCCGCCGCCTCCGCGTACTCCCAGTCGCCCGACAGCAGGGCACCGAGGAGCGAGAGGGTCTCGGCGTCCAGGCGGGGACTGCCCGACGGCGCGCAGTCGTCGCAGACGACGCCGCCCAACTGCACGACCACGTGCGAGTAGTCGCCCTCCGTCCCGCAACGCGAGCAGGCGCCGAAGCTCGGTGCCCACCCCGCGAGCGAGAACGCACGCAAGAGGTACGAGTCGAGCGTGAGCCGCGGACCGTGCTCGTGCTTCGAGAGCGAGCGCAGCGCACCGACGAGGAGCAGGTACTGCTGCAGGGAGCCCTCCGACTCCGTCAGCCGGTCGGCCGTCTCGACCATCGCGCTCGCAGCGGTGTAGCTGCCGTAGTCGGCGCTGATCTCGGCCCCGTAGGAGCCGAGCGACTCGGCCTGGGTGATGGTGTCGAGGCTGCGGCCCTCGTAGAACTGGACGTCGGCGACCATGAACGGCTCCAGCCGCGAGCCGAACTTCGACCCGGTGCGGCGGACACCCTTGGCGACCGCCCGGATCTTGCCCCTGCTGCGTGAGAGCATGGTGACGATGCGATCGGCCTCGCCGAGCTTGTGGGTCCGCAACACCACCACTTCGTCTCGATATACCGGCACGCATCGATTATCCCGCCTCGCACCGACAACGTGCCCCGGGAACCGCCGTCCGGGACCGAAGGAGCGCCGCGAGAGATGCAACCGTGAACGAGGTCCTCTTCGTCGTCCCACTCTGGGTCGACCTCTCGGCGGTCGCGATCGGCGCCGTCCAGGGCGCGATGTTCGCGGCCAGGTTCCAGGATCGTCAGCTCGACTGGCTCGGCGTCGCGATCATCGGGGTCGTCGTCGGGCTCGGCGGCGGTCTCATCCGCGACATCCTGCTCGGGCAGGTTCCGGCATCGCTGCAGAACAACTGGTACCTCCCCGTCGCCTCGGGGGCGGCCCTGCTCGGCATGCTCCTCCTCCGGACGGTGACCCGGCTCGGACCGGTGATCATCGGCCTCGACGCCCTGACGATCGGCATGTTCGGGGCGATCGGCTCCACCAAGGCACTGGCGGCAGGGCTCCCCGTCATCCCGGCCATCTTCGTCGGCACCGTCTCGGCCGTCGGCGGCTCCGTGCTCCGGGACGTCATGCTGGGCGTCCCCGTGGCACTCATGCACGTGGGCTCCCTGTACGCCGTCGCCGCCGCGGTGGGGACGGCCCTGCTCGTCCTCGCCGTCACCTTCGGCGCTCCGCTCGGGATCGCGGCGATCGTCGGTGTCTCATCGACCGCGGTGATCCGGCTCCTGGCGGTGCGCTTCGGGTGGACGCTGCCCGAGCAGCGCCAGATCGGCGGATGGCGGATCTGGCGCCGCTCGACACGAGGCTGAGCGGGGCTCAGTCGACCGCGAGCGCGGCGACCGGGGCGATGCGGGTGGCCCGTCGTGAGGGAGCCACCGACGCCGCAGCGGTGAGCAGCGCGGCGAGCACCACGATCACGAGCACGATGCCCCACGGGATGACCGGCACGATCAGTCCCGGCGAGCCGTTGATCGCGCCGAACATCGACTGCGCCCCCGCCCACCCGTAGAAGGTGCCGAGCACGAGCCCGACGGCCACGGCGGCGATCGTCAGCTGCGCCGACTCGATCACGATCATCCGGCGGATCTGTCGAGCCGAGAACCCGAGCGCCCGCAGCAGCCCGAGTTCGCGGGTGCGCTGGAGCACGCTGAGGGACAGGTTGTTCACCATGCCGACGGCGGCGATGAGCGCACTCAGCCCGATGAGTGCGGAGAACACGCCGACGGTCGTCGCGACCACGGTCTGGGTCCCCTCATAGAGCTCCGGCTCCATCGCCTGCGCGTTCATGACGAGCTCCTGGAAGTTCGCCGCCGCGACGGCGAACATCGTCACGAGCGTGACACCGATCACGAGACCGATCGTGGTGCGTGAGCTGCGCTCCGGGTAGCGGACCGCGTTCTCGGCGGCGAGCCTGGCCGTCGCGGAACCCCCGAACAGCCGGCCGACGAGACGCAACGCCGGCGGCATCACGAGGTGCGCACCGAGGATGAGGCCGGAGAAGGACACGATCCCGCCGACGATGCCGATGAGCACCCCGAGCGGCGACACGAGCCCCACGCCCACCCCGGCGAGGAGGAGCAGGACACCGACGACGAACAGGCCGATCGCGACCGCGTTCCGAGCGGGTCGCGCGACGGTCTCCTCCCGGCTCAGCTCCTGGGATCCGCCGATCGCCTGCATGGGGGTGACCGACAGGACCCGACGAGCACCGATCCACGATGCGAGCCAGGTCGTCAGGACGACGGCGGCGACCGGGAGGAGGACCGCCGGCTCGGCGATCGGGTACTGCAGCTCCGGCAACACACCGGTGGCCACGCCGACGCGGACGAGGGCGAAGGCGGCGAGGAGGCCGACGACGAGGCCGGCCCCACCGCCGAGCAGACCGACGACGACGCCTTCCCGCGCGACGGCGCGGCGCTGGGACCTCGCGGTCGATCCGATGAGCCGGAGGAGCGCGATCGTCCTCGTCCGGCCGGCGACGATGGTCGCGAAGGTGTTGGCCGTGACGATCGCACCCACGTACACCGCGAGCGACACGAAGACGGCTGCGGCCAGCACGAGCATGATCACGACGGACCCGCTGGACCCCGTGACGTCGTCCGCGAGGATGAACGTCGACAGGATGCTGGTGACCATCAGCAGGAGGACCCCGAACGACGCGCTCAGCGTCGCCACGAGCAGGCTCGCCCGATGCTCACTCGCGCGCGGGCCGAGCGCCGAGCCGCTCACGCCGCACGCTCCATACCCAGCATCAGTGCGGAGATCTGCTCGGGTGTCGACCGCGGACGGTCCTCGACGACCTTGCCGTCGGCGAGGAACACGATCCGGTCCGCGTAGCTCGCGGCGATGGGGTCGTGGGTGACCATCGCGATGCTCTGCCCGTACTCCGTGCTCGCGGCTGCGAGGAGCGCCAACACGCTCCGGCCGGTGCGTGAGTCGAGGTTGCCGGTCGGCTCGTCGGCGAAGAGCAACTCGGGCCGCGTCGCCAGGGCACGCGCGATCGCGACCCGCTGCTGCTGGCCGCCCGAGAGCTCATGGGGTCGGTGCCCCAGCCGCGACGCGAGTCCGAGCGTGCTCACGAGCACGTCGATCCAGCTCTGCTCCTCGCTCGTCGGACGTCTGGCGTCGAGCTCGAACGGCAGCCGGATGTTCGCGGCGACGTCGAGGGTCGGAACGAGGTTGAACGCCTGGAAGACGAACCCCACCCGGCGCCGGCGCAGGATGGTGAGCTGCCCGTCGTCGAGGTCGGTGATGTCCTGGTCACCGAGCCGGACGCGGCCCTCGGTGGCCTGATCGAGGCCCGCCATGATGTGCATGAGCGTCGACTTCCCCGATCCACTCGGCCCCATGATGGCCGTGAACCGACCACGCTGGATCTCGAGGTCGACGCCGTCGAGCGCGACGACCTGATTGCCCGACGGGCCGTAGCTCTTGCGCAGACCGCGAACGCTGGCGACGACGGCTGGTTGTGCTGAATTGTCCATACTTCGACGCTATGGAGGGAGCCCCTTCGTCCGCGTCGTGCGCCCGAGCGATCCGCCTACATCGGACGGATGATCCTCGAACCCCGGCGGTGGAGCGGGCGACCGGTCAGACGAGCCCGTGCTCGAAGGCGAAGACGACGAGCTGCACGCGGTCACGCACTTCGAGCTTGCCGAAGATCCGGCTGATGTGGGTCTTCACCGTCGCCTCGCTGAGGAATTCCGCCGCCGCGATCTCCGAGTTGCTCAGCCCGCGCGCCGCGAGGAGGAAGATCTCCCGCTCCCGAGCGGTGAGTTCGGCGTAGCGCTGGGGTGCGACCGGCGGCGCGGGCGCCTGGCGGAAGTGCTCGAACAGCTCCCGCGTCGCGGACGCCGCGATGACCGCGTTCCCTGCATGCACCGTGCGGATCGCCGCGAGGAGGAACTCCGGTTCGGCGTCCTTCAGCACGAAACCGCTCGCCCCGGCCCGGATCGCCGTCGCGGCCGCCTCGTCGAGGTCGAAGGTGGTCAGCACGATGATGCGGGGGCGCTCCGTCCCGCGCGCGTCCGCTTCCGCCAGGATCGCCTTGGTCGCCTCGATACCGTCCATGACCGGCATCCGGACGTCCATGAGGATCACCTGCGGACGGGTGCGGGCAGCGAGCTCCACCGCCTGTCGTCCGTCGGACGCTTCACCGACGACCCGCAGGTCCGGCTGGGAGCCGATGAGCATGCGGATGCCGCCGCGGAACAGGGCCTGGTCGTCCACCAGCGCGATGGTGATCGCCTCCGCCGCCGCGTTGCCGTGTGGATCGGTCATCTCGTCACTCCTGCCGTCGTGAACGGGATCGATGCGTACACGGTGAAGAGACCGTCCACCAGGGTCGTCCCGAACCTGCCGCCTGCCAGCGTAGCGCGCTCGTTCATCCCGGCGAGTCCGTGACCGGTTCCGGGCTTGGGCGGTTCCGACTTCGCGCGGTTGACGATCCACACCTGCAGCTCCAGGCCGGTCCAGTCGAGGTGGACGTCGATCGGAGCGCGGTGGTCGCCGTGGCGGAGGGCGTTCGTGAGCGCCTCCTGGATGATCCGGTAGACCGCGAGCTGCGACCCGGTCGCCACCGGCCGCTCCGCTCCGTGGTTCTCGACCACGACGTCGACGCCAGCCCCGCGCAGCTGCTCGTACAGGCGGTCGAGGTCGGCCATGACCGGCTGCGGACCCTCACTCTGCTGGAACCGCAACTGCCCGAGCAGCACCCGCACGTCGGCCAGGGCCTCCCGGGAGATGCTCGAGATCGTCCGGAGCGCCTGGTCCGCCGAATCGGGGTCGGCGGCCAGGGCGTATCTGGCTCCGTCGGCCTGTGCGATCACGACCGCCAGCGAGTGCGCGACGACGTCGTGCATGTCGCGGGCGATGCGGTTGCGCTCCTGTTCGACGGCGACGTCGCGTTCGGCCAGCAACTGCGCCTGGCGACTGTCCCTGGCTCGGCGCCAGGTCCGCATGAGGACACCGGCCGTCCACGCGAGCCCGAAGAACGCCGCGAACGCGAGGAACATGAAGAGCCCGATCGTCACCTTCGCGATCGGGGTCAGGTCGGTCGCCAGTCCGAAGGAGTTGATCTCGGCGTTCACGCCCGTCGTCCAGCTCGGGACGACGATCACGTAGACCACGATGAGCGCAGCCCCGAGGAAGGCGGAGGCGAAGGAGAGCCATCGTGCGACTTTCCCGCCGTACGTCGCGGCGGCGTACAACACCACGGGGATCGCGAAGTTCGCGGGGTCCGGCGCGAGGAGCAGCAGCATCTGCACGAGGGCCGTCACCCAGGCGATGGCGAGCGAGATCCCCGGGGCGAGCCGGCGCACGGCGAGGGCGGCGCACATGCCGAGGAGCACGATCACGTACTGCTGCGGCCTCGTCGCGTACAACAGGAACGTGAGGATGAACAGCACGGACGGCAGTGCGATGTCGACGGCCAGTTGGCCGGGCCGGAGCGTGCGGAGCATCCTCCAACCGTACGACCTGCCCACCGGAGGGCCTGCACCCACGGCGCAAGATCATCCTCCGGGTGTACGTCCAGAGAACGCCGCTGCGCCGGGTCTTCCCGAAGGAGGACCCGGCGCAGCGGGAGACGTCAGATGGCCGCCAGCTCCCGAGCCTCGACACCGGACCGCACGGCGCGGTTGACCGCCGACACGACGGCCTTCAACGATGCGGTCGCGATGTCACCGTCGATACCGACGCCCCAGAGTCGCTGATCGTTCACCTGCAGCTCCACGTACGCGGCGGCCTCGGCGTCACCACCGGCGCTCAGCGTGTGCTCGACGTAGTCGTAGAGCGTGACCTCGATGCCGCGGTCGGAGAGCATGTTGAGGAACGCCGCGATCGGACCGTTCCCGGTCGACGTGCGCTCCTCCACGGCCTCGCCGTCGCGGAGGGCGACCTCGAGCACCACGGTGCCCGCGAGGTCGCTCGACGTCTTGGTGGACTGCAGTTCGAACCGGCCCCACTTCGCATCGGCTGCAGCCGCCGGGAGGTACTCGTCCTGGAAGACCGCCCAGATCTGGCCGCTCGTCACCTCGCCGCCCTCGGCGTCGGTCTTGGCCTGCACGACTCCGGAGAACTCGATCTGCAGTCGACGCGGGAGGTCCAGTGCGTGGTCGTTCTTCAGCAGGTAGGCGACGCCGCCCTTGCCGGACTGCGAGTTGACGCGGATGACCGCTTCGTAGCTGCGACCCAGGTCCTGCGGGTCGACGGGGAGGTACGGGACCGCCCACTCCAGGTCGGAGACGTCCTTGCCCTGCGACGCCGCTTCGACAGACATCGCCTCGAAGCCCTTCTTGATCGCGTCCTGGTGCGAGCCGCTGAACGCCGTGAAGACCAGGTCTCCCGCCCAGGGGCTCCGTTCGTGCACCGGCAGCTGGTTGCAGTGCTCGGCGGTCCGCTTGACCTGGTCGATGTCGCTGAAGTCGATCTGCGGGTCGACACCCTGGGTGAACAGGTTGATGCCGAGTGCGACGAGGTCGACGTTGCCGGTCCGCTCGCCGTTCCCGAAGAGGCAACCCTCGATGCGGTCGGCACCCGCCTGGTAGCCGAGCTCGGCAGCGGCGATCGCCGTACCGCGGTCGTTGTGCGGGTGCAACGAGATGATGATGTTCTCGCGATTGGCGAGGTTGCGGCTCATCCATTCGATCGAATCCGCGTAGACGTTCGGCGTGGCCATCTCGACGGTGGCCGGGAGGTTGATGATGACCTTGCGGTCCGGCGTCGCTTCGAGCACCTCGACCACCTGGTTGCAGATGTCGACGGCGAACTCGAGCTCGGTCCCCGTGTAGCTCTCCGGCGAGTACTCGTAGTAGATCTCCGTCCCTGGGACGGTGGACTCCATCTCCCTGCACTTCCGGGCCCCGTGCAGGGCGAGGTCGATGATGCCCTGCTTGTCGCTCCGGAACACCACGTCCCGCTGCAGGACGCTGGTCGAGTTGTAGAGGTGCACGATCGCCTGCTTCGCGCCGTGCAGCGACTCGTAGGTGCGCTCGATGAGGTGGTCGCGCGCCTGGGTCAGCACCTGGATGGTGACGTCCTCGGGGATCGCGCCCTCTTCGATGAGGCTGCGCACGAAGTCGAAGTCGGTCTGGCTCGCGCTCGGGAACCCGACCTCGATCTCCTTGTAGCCCATCTTCACCAGGAGGTCGAACATGATGCGCTTCCGTTCGGGGCTCATGGGGTCGATGAGCGCCTGGTTGCCGTCACGCAGGTCGACGGCGCACCAGCGCGGCGCCTCGGTGATTCGGCGGTCCGGCCAGGTGCGGTCGGGCAGTGACACGGCGAACTGGTCCTGGTAGGCGCGGTAGCGATGGACCGGCATGCCTGAAGGCTTCTGGGTGTTCTTCATGATCCTGGGATCTCCTCGTGGGATTGGGGGTGAGCCAATGACGAACTCCGCGACGAGGGAGGCCTGGAACTAGGACTCGTCGCGGCAGCTAAGGAGGAGCAGACCGGTGAACACGTCGCCAGCATAGCACTGACCCACGGGTCCGTCCGAGTGCCCTCAGCCGAGGCCGAACCGCGACGCGACCGCCGGCAGCGCCCGTTGGAGGACCGTGTGGACGGTGTGCCAGTCGTGCGCGGTCCCCTGCGACACGAAGGTGGTCGTCCGCATACCGGCGGCGGCTGCGGCCGCCTGGATCCGTTCGACGCCAGGCCCGTAGCGCGCATCGGCGCTGCCGTACCCGAAGATCGCGACGGTGTCCGCGTAGGGGGCCCGCTCGGCCATGATCGCGGACGGGGCCGCAGCGGCGTAGGCCGCCTCCGACCCGCGGAACCCTTTCGCGACCGTGGCCGGACCGATGGTGGGGACCACCTCTCCGGAGATGTCGAGGATGCCGCCGAAGCGCTCGGGATGAGCGGCGCCGAGCTGGATGGAACAGGTGCCGCCCTGCGAGAAGCCGGCGATGAACCAGTCCGTCCGAGCGGAGGAGACGGGGAGGTGCGCCGTGATCCACGCCGGGACGTCGACGGTGAGATAGCTCGCCGAGTTCCCGAGCGGGCCGTCGACGCACATCGGGTTGGCGTCCGGTGCCCCGAGCTGGTCCGGCACCACCACGATCGGCGCCAGACCGTGGTGGGATGCCGCGAACCGGTCGAGGAGACCCGCGAATCCGGCCGACGCGAACAGGTCGGCCGGCTGGCCCGGCTGACCGCTGAACGCCTCGATCACGGGCAGCGCCGGCGGGTGGGCGGTCAGCGCAGCGGGCGGCAGGTAGACCAGTGCCTCCCGGTGTCGGAACCCGGACGTCGTGGCCGGGATGTCGACCCGCTCGACGCGGCCGGCGGCGGGGAGGGCGCTCGGAGCACGCCAGTCCGCGGTCGTCCCGCGCGCCGCAGCCACCGAGGTGAACGCCCCGTAGGGACTGATCCCGAGCGCCGCCCGCACGGTCGGGAACTGACCGAAGTCCTGGTTGATCCCGAGGGCACCGATGAGCAGGAACACCGGCACCGCGACGACGGCCGTGACGACGCGCCAGGCTCTGGCCCGCGGGATGCTGACGATCGCGAGTGCGGCACCGGCGCAGGCGACGGCCGCCCACGCCCGCGTCGTCGGGGTCAGCCCGATCCCGAAGACGTCGAGGACGTCACCGAGGACCCAGGCGAGCACGTACGCGAAGACGGCGCCGCACACCGCCGCGAGCACCTTGGTGATCACGGAACGGACGGATCGACGGCCGGTGATCAGGATCACGGCGATCAGCGCGGCGACGATCGCCGCCCAGACGAGCAGCACCGGCTGATCCAGCCGGAATCCCAGCAATCCGTCGAACACGTGGACACCCTCTCCCGACCCCGGGATCAGTATGTCCGCGCGCAGCGCCGGACGCCCTGCGCGATCGCTGTCCCACAGCAAGCGCTCAGTCCGTGCTCAACCATCTGTCAGCTAGCCGACACCGCGGGTCAGAATCCGAGGCGTCCCAACAGTTTCGGATCGCGCTGCCAGTCCTTCGCGACCTTCACGCGGATCGAGAGGAACACCCGTGACCCCACGAGCGGTTCGATGCCGGCCCGGGCGCGAGCGCCGACGTCGCGCAGGCGCGAGCCGCCCTTGCCGATGATGATGGCCTTCTGGCTGTCCCGCTCCACGAACACGTTGGCGTAGATGTCGAGCAGGTCGGTGCCCTCACGCGGGATCATGTCGTCGATGGTCACCGCGAGCGAGTGCGGCAGCTCGTCCTGGACACCCTCGAGGGCGGCCTCACGGATGAGCTCGGACACCCGGTCGACGACGGTCTCGTCGGTCGTCGCCTCCGCGGGGTAGAGGCGCTCCGAGAGCGGCATGAGCTTCGTCACCTCGGTGACCAGGATGTCGAGCTGGTCGTCCGTCACGGCTGACAGCGGGATGACCGCGTCCCAGTCGCGGAGCTCGGAGATCGCGAGCAGCTGCTCGGCGATCGTGGTGCGGCTCGCGGTGTCGGTCTTCGTGACGATCGCGACCTTCTTCGCCCGCGGGAAGCCGTCGAGCGACTCGTTGATGAAGCGGTCGCCGGGACCGAGCTTCTCGTTGGCCGGGATGCAGAAGCCGATCACGTCGACGTCCGAGAGCGTCGACTGCACGAGATCGTTGAGCCGCTGTCCGAGCAGCGTCCGCGGGCGGTGGATGCCCGGGGTGTCGACGACGATGAGCTGACCGTGCTCGCGGTGCACGACGCCGCGGATGGCGCGTCGAGTGGTCTGGGGCTTCGAACTCGTGATCGCGACCTTCTCCCCCACGAGGGCGTTGGTCAACGTGGACTTGCCGACGTTGGGACGCCCGACGAAGGACACGAACCCCGCGCGGAAGTCGGACGGAGGGGTGGTGTCGCTCATGGGTGCTCCCGGTGTTCGGTGGACGCCTGCTGGGCGTCCTGCAGCTGGTCGTCGCGCTGGACGATGACGGTGAGGATGCGTCCCCGCCGCCCCTCGACCCGCTCGGCGGTGAGTTCGAGTCCGTTGGTCGAGACGGTGGATCCGACGACGGGCAGACGTCCGAGCGCCTTGGCCAGCAGACCACCGACGGAGTCGACGTCGTCGTCGTCGAGTTCGAGACCGAACAACTCCCCCAGCTCGTCGACGGCGAGACGGGCGTCGACCCGGAACCGACCGTCGTGGAGGTCGGTGACCTCGGGGGTGTCGGTGTCGTACTCGTCGGAGATGTCGCCGACGAGCTCCTCGATGAGGTCTTCGAGCGTGACGAGACCGGAGATGCCGCCGTACTCGTCGACGACCATCGCGATGTGGTTCGAGTCCTTCTGCATCTGCTGCAGCAGCGAGTCGGCCTTCTTCGACTCCGGGACGAAGCTCGCCGGCCGCAGCAGCGGCTCGATCGATCCGACCTCGGCCGCGCCCTCGCCGCCGAACATGGCCTTCACGAGGTCCTTCAGGTACAGGATGCCGACCAGGTCGTCGATGTCGCCGTCGCTCACCGGTGCCCGCGAGATGCCCGTCTCCAGGAACACCTCGAGCGCCTCACGGACACTGAGGTCGCGTTGCAGGCCGACGAGGTCGGTGCGCGGCACCATCACCTCCCGGACGAGCGTCTCGTTGAACTCGAAGATCGAGTGGATGAGCTCGCGGTCGTCCTCCTCGAGGACCGAGTGCGCCGTCGCCTCGTCGACCATGCTGAGCAGCTGCTCCTCGGAGGTGAAGGAGACCGAGCGTGGGAGGCCGGGAGTGACCCGGTTGCCCAGGGAGACCAGGACGTTGGCGATCGGCCCGAGGACGACCCGGGCGGTGCGGATCGCAGGGGCGCTGAACCGCAGCACCCCGCTGGCGTGGGTCCGCCCGACCCCTCGCGGGCTCGCGCCGACGAGGACGAAGGAGGTGCCCGTCATGATGATGACGGCCAGGACGAGGACCAGCCACAGTTCATCGATCGAGGAGGCGAGCGCGAGCGTCACGAGGACGGCCGCGGTCGTCTCCGCGAGGATCCGGATGAAGTTGATGGCATTGACGTGCGCGCCGGGGTCCGCGGCGATCGCCCGGAGCGCCGACGCCGAGCGCGCGCCCTCGGCGAGGTCGAGGATGTCGGCGCCCGATTGGACGCCGATCGCCGCGTCGGCCGCGGCCATGAGACCGGCGAAGGCGACGAGGAGGAACGCGACGATGACGAAGACGGCGACGAGGGACATCAGCTGGTGCGTCGTCTCTCCTGCAGCGCGAAGGCGAGGAGGATGTCGCGCTGGATGCCGAACATCTCCTTCTCCTCGTCGGGCTCGGCGTGGTCGTAGCCGAGCAGGTGCAGGACGCCGTGGCAGGTCAGGAGCTGGAGCTCCTCCATCGTGGAGTGCTTCGCGGCGGTCGCCTGCGTCTCGGCGACCTGCGGGCAGAGGACGATGTCGCCCAGGAGTCCGGGTGGTGTCGGGTTCTCCTCCGTCCCAGGGCGCAGCTCGTCCATGGGGAAGCTCAGGACGTCCGTCGGGCCGGGCTCGTCCATCCACTGGACGTGCAGCTGTTCCATGGCGCCCTCGTCGACGAGGACGATGGCGAGCTCGGCGTCGGGGCTGACATGCATGGCGTCGAGCGCGAAGGACGCGAGTGCCAGGATCCGCGACTCGTCGACCGCCACGCCTGATTCGTTGTTGATCTCGATGGTCATGAACGTCCTCGTTTCGGCTGGTGGTCTCGCGCTGACCCACGACGCTCCGCGCGGTTGGCGAACTCGGCCGCCTGCTCGCGTTCGAAGCGCTGTGCCTGGCGGACGGCGTCGTACTCGCCGTAGGCGTCGACGATGCGACCGACGAGCGTGTGACGGACGACGTCGTCGCTCGTCAGGTTGGCGAAGTGGATGTCGTCGATGTCCTTCAGGACCCGGGTGACGAGACGGAGTCCCGATGCACCCGTCGGGAGGTCGATCTGCGTGACGTCGCCGGTGACGACGATCTTGGAACCGAACCCGAGCCGCGTGAGGAACATCTTCATCTGCTCCGGCGTGGTGTTCTGCGCCTCGTCGAGGACGATGAAGGAGTCGTTCAGGGTGCGTCCGCGCATGTAGGCGAGCGGAGCGACCTCGATCGTGCCGGCCGCGAGCAGCTTCGGGACGATCTCGGGATCCATCATCTCGTTGAGCGCGTCGTAGAGCGGACGGAGGTACGGGTCGATCTTGTCCGTGAGGGTGCCGGGCAGGTAACCGAGCCGTTCGCCGGCTTCGACCGCCGGGCGCGTCAGGATGATCCGGTTGACCTCCTTGCGCTGGAGCGCCTGGACCGCCTTCGCCATGGCGAGGTACGTCTTGCCGGTGCCGGCCGGACCGATGCCGAAGACGATCGTGTTCTCGTCGATGGCGTCCACATAGGCTCGCTGACCGACGGTCTTCGGTTTGATCGTCTTGCCACGGGAGGTCAGGATCACCTGGCCGAGGACCTCGGACGGCGAGGCCGTGCCGTCCTGGCCGAGGATCCGGGCCGAGGTGCTGACCTCCGCCGGGCCAGGGTCGTGTCCTTCTCGGACCATGGTGATGAGTTCCTCTACGAGTCGTCTGGCCGCATCGGCTTGCGCCGAGGGGCCGGTGATGGTGATCTCGTTCCCGCGCACGTGCACGGAGACGCCGGGGTGTTCGCGCTCGACGGTGGTGAGCAGGCGATCCTGCGGCCCGAGCAGCCGGACCATCGCGATGCCGTCGACATGGAGCACATGCTCCACGTCCTCCTCCCGTCGACCGGCGGGGACGTCAGGGGTCGTTGCTTCAGGCTCCGCCAAGGGAGCCCTCCTGGAGGGAACCGCCGAGGACGTGCGCGTGCACGTGGAAGACCGTCTGGCCCGCGGTCTCACCGGTGTTGAAGACCAGGCGGAAGTCGCCGCCCGTGTGTTCCTGTGCGAGCGACGACGCGACCTCGACCATCTCGGCGAGCAGCGAGGGGTCGCCGGCCGCCAGTGCCACGACATCGCGGTATTCGGCGGTCTTCGGGACGACCAGCAGGTGCACCGGCGCCTGGGGGTTGATGTCGGCGAAGGCGATCACCCGATCGGTCTCGGCGAGGAGGGTCGTCGGGATCTCCCCGGACACGATGCGGCTGAAAACGGACGGTGCTTCACTCATGCCCACCAGTCTAAGGTTCGCAGCGGCGTCCTGCGCGGGCTGGACCCGGGTCACCAGCGGCCGAGCAGCACGTTCACCGCTGCGATCGCCGCCGGCCCCGCCGTCGAGGTGCGCAGCACACCCGAGCCGATCCGCACGGCGACCGCGCCGGCGTCGACGAGTCGCTCGAGCTCGGCGGGCGAGATCCCGCCCTCGGGGCCGACGACGAGCACCACCTCGTCGGTGTCGAAGGTCGACGGGTCGAGGTCCGTCAGGCTGAGCGCGGCCGTGGGCTCCAGGACGAGTACGGTCCGTCCGTCGGCATGGGCGGCGAGGCCACGCGCGTCGACGACCTCGGACACCTCGGGCACCCGGGCGCGGATCGACTGCTTGGCCGCCTCGCGCACGATCAGCTGCCAGCGGGCTCGGCCCTTGCTCGCCTTCTCGCCCTGCCAGCGGGAGATGCTGCGCTCAGCACCCCAAGGGATGATCCGGTCGACCCCGAGCTCGGTCGCCGCCTGGATGGCGAGTTCGTCGCGATCGCCCTTGGCCAGCGCCTGCACGAGCACGAGTGCCGGACGGTTCTCCGGATGCACGACCACCGACTCGACGCGCATCTCGAGCTCGCCCGGTTCGCTCCGGACGACGGTTCCCGTGGCGATCAGTCCGCGACCGTTGCCGATCGACGTCGTCTCCCCCACCCGCAATCGGCTGACCGACACGGCGTGCTTCGCCTCCGGCCCCCGGAGGGTGACCGAGTCGCCGACGCCGGTCGATTCGAGGTCCTCGCGGACGTACAGCGAGCTCATCTCAACCGACGCCGTGGAAACGGTCGCGGATCTTCGCGAACAGGCCCTGCTGGAACTGCGCCAGCGCAGGAGGACCCTGACGCCTGCCCGAGGCGAAGCTCTTGATGAGTTCCCGCTCGCGGTGGTCGAGCTTGGTCGGGGTGACGACCTGGACGCCGATCTTGAGATCGCCGCGACTGTTGCCGCGGAGCCGGGTCACGCCGCGGTCCTTGACCGTGATGACCTCGGAACTCTGGACGCCCGGACGCAGTTCCACCTCGACGTCTCCGTCGAGTGCGTGGACCGTGACGTGGCGCCCGAAGATGGCGTCCGTCATCGGGACCTCCAGCGTGCACAGCAGGTCGTCGCCGTCGCGGCTGAAGACGTCGTGGTGCTTGACCTTCATCTCGAGGTAGAGGTCGCCGTTGGGGCCTCCGGCCGGACCGACCTCGCCGCTCCCGGGCATCTGCAGCCGCAGACCGGTGTCGACACCGGCCGGGATGTCGACCGACACGGTGCGACGGGCGCGAAGGCGTCCCTGCCCCTGGCAGGTGACACACGGGGTCGCGATGATCGTCCCGTAGCCACGGCAGGTGCCGCAGGGTGCCGAGGTCATGACGTTCCCGAGCAGCGAGCGGACGGCGCGCTGGATGGAACCGGTGCCGTGGCAGATGTCGCAGGTGACCGGCGAGGTGCCCGGCTGGCAGCAGGAGCCGTTGCAGGTGCCGCAGAGCACCGCGGTGTCGACCTCGAGGTCGCGGTGGGTGCCGAAGATGACCTCGTCGAGGTCGAGCTCGACGCGGAGGAGGGCGTCCTCGCCGCGCGAGCGACGCGACTTCGGGCCGCGCTGCTGGCCGCCACCGCCGAAGAAGGTGTCGAAGATGTCGCCGAACCCACTGAAGCCGGCGTCGCCGCCACCGAACCCACCCGCCTGCGGACCCAGGTCGTACTGCTGGCGCTGCTTGGGGTCACTGAGCACGTCGTAGGCGTGCGTGACCTCCTTGAACCGTTCCGAGGCGTCGGATCCCGGGTTGACGTCGGGGTGCAGCTCGCGCGCGAGGCGGCGGTAGGCCTTCTTGATCTCTTCGGGCGTCGCCTCCTTGGCGACGCCGAGGGCTGCGTAGTGGTCGGGGTAGTCAGCCACTGAGGGCCTTTCGTTCGAGGTGCGGAAGGTGTTGGTGGACGCGACGAGGAGGCGTCACTCGGCGTCGAGGATGCGCGAGAGGTATCTGGCGACGGCTCGGACCGCCGCCATGTTGCTCGCGTAGTCCATTCTCGTGGGGCCGAGCACGCCGAGGCGGGCGATTTCGCCACCAGAGGAACGGTAGTTCCCCGCGACGACACTCGTCGTCTCGAGGCCGAACGACGCGTTCTCCCGCCCGATGCTGGCGACGACCCCGTCCCGCTCCGACTCCATCTCGCCGAAGAGTCTGAGGAGGACCACCTGCTGCTCGATCGCGTCGAGCACCGGGTAGATGCTGCCCGGGAAGTCGTCCTCCGTGCGAGCGAGGTTCGCGGCGCCCGCCATCACGAGGCGGTCCTGGCGCTGGGCCGAGAGCTGCTCGCGCACCGCGTCGACGATGCGGACCGCCGAGGACCGGTCGAGTTCGGCGATCGTGTCGGGGACGTCGCCGAGGGCGTCGTGGGCGTCGAGGAGGGGGCGTCCGGCGACCGCCTCGTTGCACGCACCGCGGAGGCGCGCGATGAGGTCGTCGTCGACCGGCCGCTCCGTCTCGATGAGACGCTGCTCCACCCGGCCGTTGTCGAGGATGATGACGGCGAGCACCCGGTTCGGCGTGACGCTCACGAGCTCGAGGTGCCGGACGCGGGCACGGGAGAACATGGGGTACTGGACGAGCGCGACCTGGTTCGTGAGTTGCGACAGGAGCCTCACCGTGCGGTGGAGCACCTCGTCGAGGTCGCCGGAGGCGCCGAGGAACGTCTCGATCGCCGTCCGTTGTGCATTGTTCAGGGGACGCCGGTCGGCGAGGTGGTCGACGAACATGCGGTAGCCCTTGTCCGTCGGGACGCGCCCCGAGGAGGTGTGGGGCGCGGCGATGAGCTCCTCGTCCTCGAGCTGGGCCATGTCGTTCCGGATGGTGGCCGCCGAGACGCCGAAGGAGTGACGATCGACGATCGTCTTCGATCCGACCGGCTCACGCGACGCGACGTAGTCCTGGACGATGACCCGGAGGACCTCGAGACCGCGATCCGACACCATGGCGAACCCCTCTCCTCGTCTCCGCCGAACACCGACCGTCAGCACTCGAACACCCTGACTGCCAATCATATCGCGGCCCACCGGAAGGCATCCCTTGCGCGCCGTGGCGGCCCAGGAATACCGTTGGCGACAGGCGTGGGTCCCGTTTCCGCGACACCTGGTGCGATACGCTCTGCTGGACCAATTGAATATCACTCTCCGTGAAAGGTGCGAAGATGTCCGATCCGAACGCTCAACCGCCCGTCGACCCTGCCAAGGGCGGGTCGGTTCCGCCTGCAGGAGACGGCGCGACGCCCCCGCCCGCAGCTCCTCACCAGCCGCCGGCAGGCTCCTACCCGCCGCCGCCCGCCGGTGGCTACGCGCCGCCGCCGCCCGGTGCCGGTTCCTACCCGCCGCCGCCCGCCGGCGCTCCGCAGTACCAGCAGCCCTACCCCGTCGCGCAGCCCATGAGCCCGTCCGACGAGAAGCTCTGGTCGACCCTCATCCACATCGGTGGGATCTTCTTCGGGTTCATCCCGCCGCTGATCGGCTACCTGGCGCTCAAGGACCGCGGGCCGTTCATCAAGGCCCACACGCTCACCGCGCTCAACTTCCAGTTGACGATGCTGATCGCGCTCGTGGTCGGCTCGATCCTCACGATCGTCGTGGTCGGCATCCTCGTCATCATCGCCGTGTACATCGTCGTGATCGTCTTCAGCATCATCGCCGCGATCAAGGCGAACAAGGGCGAGCTGTACAGCTACCCGCTCACGATCCAGTTCATCAAGGCCTGATCCTCCGAGCCCCACTCGACAGCCCCGTCCGGTCCGCCGGTCGGGGCTGTCGGTCTTCCGGCGGTCTGACGCCGTCCGACGGTCTCCCGGCCGGGACGCGCCCGGACCGCGTCAGTCGCCGACGAGTCGACGGACGACGGCGTCGGCGAGGAGTCGACCGCGTCGCGTGAGCTCGAGGCGGCCGAGGAGCGCCTGCCGCGCATCGACGAGCTCCTCGGCGATGAGCCCCGCGACGGCGGTTCGCGCCTCGGGGGCGAGGGTGCGGATCGGGATGCCGTCGCGCGTCCGGGTGAGCAACAGGATGCGTTCGAGTTCGCGGGTCTCGTCGTCGAGGGTCTCGCGACCGGCGGCGGGCGACTCGTCAGCCGCGATGCGCTGGGCGTAGGCCGCCGGGTGCTTGACGTTCCACCAGCGCACCCCGCCGACGTGGCTGTGGGAGCCGGGACCGACACCCCACCAGTCCTCACCCGTCCAGTAGGACAGGTTGTGCCGGGAGCGGTGAGCGTCGGACGTGGCCCAGTTGCTGACCTCGTACCAGCCGTATCCGGCTGCGGTCAGGAGGTCGTCGGCGAGCTCGTACATGTCGGCCTGCAGATCCTCGTCGGGCGTGCCGACCACGCCGGAACGGATCTGGCGGGCGAGCTTCGTGCCGGGCTCGACGATGAGCGAATAGGCCGACACATGGTCTGGGGCGCAGGCGATGGCGGTCTCGAGTGAGACCCGCCAGTCGGCGAGCGTCTCCCCCGGCGTCCCGTAGATGAGGTCGAGGCTGACGCCGAGACCGGCGTCGCGCGCCCACTGCACCACTAGCGGCACCCGGGCCGGGTCGTGCGTTCGTTCGAGCGTCGCCAGGACGCTCGGCACCGCAGACTGCATGCCGAACGAGACGCGGGTGAAGCCGGCGTCCGCCAGCGTCTGGAGGTACGCGGCGTCGACGGAATCCGGGTTCGCCTCCGTCGTCACCTCGGCGCCGGGCGCGAGGACGAAGGAGTCGGTCACACCACGCAGCATGCGGACCAGGTCGTCCGCCGGCAGCAGGGTCGGGGTGCCTCCCCCGAAGAAGACTGTGGAGACCTCGCGGTCGGGGACGCCGGACGCCTCCAGCACGCCGCGTCCGAAGCGGATCTCGGCCACCGCCTCGTCGGCGTAGTCGGACTGTTTCGCGCCGCGGAGTTCCGTCGACGTGTAGGTGTTGAAGTCGCAGTACCCGCAGCGCACCCGGCAGAACGGCACGTGCAGGTAGACACCGAACGCACGCTCGTGGGCACCGACGGCGGCCGACTCCGGCAGCAGCCCGTCGGACGGCGCCGGATCGGCGAGGGGAAGCGCGCTCGGCACGATCCGTCGCTCAGAGGCCGCGCGACGGCAGGAGTGCGCGCAGGTAGGCGTCGTTCATGGTCTTCCGACGGCGCTTCGAGCCGACGAGCTTCGCGGCGCCCTTCGTCGGGCGGAAGAAGGAGCGCACCACGATCCAGACGGAGTCGTCCTCACGCTGTTCGATCGTGAAGGACTGCTCGCCGCTCTCGGGGTCGCCGTCCATCGTGCCGATGGCCAGGCTGACGTGCCCCGGCTCCTCGGTCACCGAGATGACCCGGTGCGGGCCCGCGAGCGGTTCCCCGCCGACGGCACCCGCGAACACGACCGTCGTTCCCGGCGTGATGAACGGCGTACCGTCCTCGGCGAACCGCTGCTCCTCGTGCGTCTCGATCGGCTCCAGCGGGGTGCCGTCCTCCGCGAAGGCGATGCCGCCGTATTGCACGCCCGTCCCCGGGTGCACGTCGGTGATCTCGACGCCGCTCGCCCGGTGCAGTCCCCAGGTGAGCAGCGCCGTGGTCGCCAGGGCGAACCGTTCCTCCCCGCTGCCGAGTCGGAACTCGTCCTCCGAGGGCACGTAGCCCTCCGGCGGGTACTGCATGAGGTCGCTGCGCTGCGTCGCGCCGACCGCCGCGTAGTCGACGGCCTCGTCCTCGAACGAACTGCGTCGGGCGGTCACTTCTTGTCCTTCGTCTCGACGTCCCCGGAGAGCGCCGCGATGAACGCCTCCTGGGGCACCTCGACCTTGCCGACCATCTTCATACGCTTCTTGCCCTCCTTCTGCTTCTCGAGGAGCTTCCGCTTGCGGGTGATGTCACCGCCGTAGCACTTGGCCAGGACGTCCTTGCGCATCGCACGGACGGACTCGCGGGCGATGATGCGCGCACCGATCGCCGCCTGGATCGGGACCTCGAACTGCTGCCGAGGGATCAGCTTCTTCAGCCGCTCGGTCATGAGCACGCCGTAGGCATAAGCCTTCTCGCGGTGCACGATGGCACTGAACGCGTCGACCTGATCGCCCTGGAGCAGGATGTCGACCTTCACGAGATCCGCGGCCTGCTGGCCGGAGGGCTCGTAGTCGAGCGAGGCGTAGCCCTGCGTGCGGCTCTTCAGGTGGTCGAAGAAGTCGAAGACGATCTCACCGAGCGGCATCGTGTACCGGAGTTCGACGCGGTCCTCGCCCAGGTACTCCATGCCGAGGAGCGCGCCACGGCGGCTCTGGCAGAGCTCCATGATGGTGCCGACATAGTCCTTCGGCGCGAGGATGCCCACCTTCACCATGGGCTCGGAGACCTCGAGGATCTTGCCCGACGGGAACTCACTCGGGTTCGTGACGGTGACGACCTGCTTGTCCTCGGTCTTCACCTCGTAGGTGACCGACGGGGCCGTGGCGATGAGGTCGAGGTCGAACTCGCGCTGGAGCCGCTCGGTGACGATCTCGAGGTGCAGCAGCCCGAGGAAACCGACGCGGAACCCGAAGCCGAGGGCGACCGAGGTCTCCGGCTCGTAGTTCAGCGAGGCGTCGGAGAGCTTCAATTTGTCGAGCGCGTCGCGCAGGATCGGGTAGTCGCTGCCGTCGATCGGATACAGACCGGAGAACACCATCGGCTTCGGATCCGTGTAGCCGGGCAGGGCGTCCGTCGCCGGCTTGACCGCCGTCGTCACGGTGTCGCCGACCTTCGACTGCCGGACGTCCTTCACGCCAGTGATGAGGTAGCCGACCTCACCGACGCCCAGCCCCTTGGTGGGCGTCGGCTCCGGTGAGCTGACGCCGATCTCGAGGAGGTCGTGTACGGCGCGGGTCGACATCATCTGGATGCGCTCGCGTGGACTCAGCTGGCCGTCGATCATCCGGACGTAGGTCACGACGCCGCGGTAGGTGTCGTAGACGGAGTCGAAGATCATGGCGCGCGTCGGTGCGTCCGGGTCGCCGGTGGGGTTCGGGATGCGGCCGACCACCCGGTCGAGGAGTTCCTCGACGCCCATGCCCGTCTTGCCGGAGACGCGCAACACGTCCTCCGGTCGACCACCGATCAGGCTGGCGAGTTCCTTAGCGTACTTGTCGGGGTCCGCGGCCGGCAGGTCGATCTTGTTGAGCACCGGGATGATCTCGAGATCGTTCTCAAGCGCCAGGTAGAGGTTCGCGAGCGTCTGCGCCTCGATACCCTGCGCGGCGTCGACGAGGAGGATCGCGCCCTCGCAGGCGGCGAGCGATCGGGAGACCTCGTAGGTGAAGTCCACGTGCCCGGGGGTGTCGATCATGTTGAGCGCGAAGGTCTCACCGTTCAACGACCACGGCATCCGGACGGCCTGGCTCTTGATCGTGATGCCACGCTCGCGCTCGATGTCCATGCGGTCGAGGTACTGCGCCCGCATGTCGCGGTCCGACACCACACCCGTGATCTGCAGCATGCGGTCCGCCAGCGTCGACTTGCCGTGGTCGATGTGGGCGATGATGCAGAAGTTCCGGATGAACGCCGGGTCGGTCGATGCCGGCTCGAGGGCCTTCACTGCTTGGGGGCTCACGCGTTCCTCGGGGTCAGGGGTGGAATCGGGCAACCCTCATTGTCCCACGGCGGAGAGCACCCGCGCTGCGGTACCCTGGATTGCCAGAACTCGGCCTGACTGGTAATGTTGCCTGTTGGCTTGCGTGTGAGTTGAGACCACACGAGAACTCGCTTGAAGACGCCCTCTTCCGTCCGACGGCACCGAACATCATTTCCTCGAACCGAAAGTTGACCCAACGTGGCAAACATCAAGTCGCAGATCAAGCGCATCGGCACCAACAAGAAGGCCAACGAGCGCAACAAGGCCGTCAAGAGCCAGCTGAAGACCGCCATCCGCGCCACGCGCGAGGCCGTCGTCGCCGGCGACAAGGCTCAGGCCGAGTCCGCTCTCAAGCTCGCCGCGAAGAAGCTCGACAAGGCCGTGAGCAAGGGCGTCATCCACCAGAACCAGGCAGCGAACCGCAAGTCGGCCATCGCCAAGCAGGTCAACGCGCTCTAAGCGACACCAGCTGCAAGGCCCCGGCGTTCTTCGGAACGTGCGGGGCCTTTCGCGTTGCCGGGCAACCCGCATCGAACCAGCCGCGGCCCATGAAGCCCGCCCCGCTCCCTGAAGCCAGTGCCGGTCCCTGAGCTTGTCGAAGGGCAGCCCGATCGGCGGCGCGTCGAGCGTGACCGGCTACCGCGCGGCCGGATCGACGCCGCGCGCGGCGATGACGCCGACGAGGCGCTCGAGCGCGAACACCGGGTCGCGGGTCGCGCCCTTCACCCCGGCATCGGTCTCGGCGAGCATCTGCACGACACGGCCGATTCCCGCGTCCGTCCACCCGGACAGGTCTCGGCGGGCTCGGTCGACCTGCCAGGGAGCCAGGCCGAACTGCTGTGCGATCTGACCGGAGCCACCGCGGGCCGACGACACCTTGGCCATCGTGCGGATCTTCATCGCGAAGGCGGCCACGATCGGAACGGGGTCGGCGCCGGAGTCGAGCGCCTGACGGAGGGCGAGCAAGGCCTCACCGTGGCGCCCTCCGATCGCGGCGTCGGCCACGTCGAAGGCGCTCGTCTCCACGCGGCCGCCATAGTACTTGTCCACCGTCTGCTCGGTGATCTCCGCCGACGCGTCGGCCATGAGTTGGCTGCACGCCGCGGCGAGCTCGGCGAGGTCGTCGGAGAACGCCCCGACGAGTGCGCGCAACGCCTGTGGAGTGATCCGTCGGCCCGCCGCCTTGAACTCCGCGGCAGCGAAGTCCGCTTTGTCGCTGTCGCGCTTGAGCTCGGTGCAGACGATCTCCACACCGCCTCCGGTCCCGGAACGGATCGCGTCGAGCAGCTTCTTGCCCCGCACGCCGCCGTTGTGCCGCAGCACGAGGTACGCGCCCTCCGGTGGTGCCTCGAGGTAGCGGATGGCCTCGGTGAGGAACTGGTCGGAGCACTTCTCGACCTGACTGACGCGGACGAGCCGCGGCTCGCCGAACAGGGAGGGGCTCGCGACCGTGAGGAGTTCCCCCGGCGCATAACTGTCTGCGGCGACGTCGTTGACCTCGAGCGAGGGGTCCTCGGAGACGAGGAAGTCGCGCAGGCGGCGGATGGCACGTTCGGCCAGGAAGGATTCGGTGCCGGAGACGAGCACGATCGGGGCCGGCCGGATCTCCGACCAACCGAGCTGGGGGATCGCCGCGGAGGCCTTGGCGGCCGTCTTGGCCTTACCGCGACCGGCGGAACGTGGTGCAGCCACAGCGGCTCCTCTCGACCGTCCGAGTCTACCGGCGGCCGCCGACGCCGGTCGGGTCGGCGGCTCCGGCACGTTCCGACCAAACCCGGAACGCCCCGGCCTCCCCCGGCGCGAGCAGGATCGTGCCCGACTCGTCCGTCCGCAGGATCTCGGCGCCGGTGCCCGCGTAGAGGTCCAGGGCGGAACGCGTCGGGTGCCCGTAGCCGTTGTCGGCGCCGACCGACACGAGCGCCACGCTCGCTGCGACCGAACGCGCCAGGCGCTCGCTCTGATCGGCCGACCCGTGATGGGACACCTTGACGACGTCGATCGCCTGCCCGAGGGTGTGTCGACCGAGGAGTCGGTCCTGTGCCTCGGCACCGAGATCGCCCAGCAGCAGGACCGAGGCGGCCGCGAGGTCGAACCGGACCACCACACTCGCGTCGTTGCCCGGTTCGATGCCGCCGGCAGCGGGATCCGGCCACAGCACCTGCCACGGGGCGCCGGTCTGCGGATCCCCGAGGAGACCTTGGTCGCCGGCCGCCGCCTGCCGCACCTCCGCGCCGGCGTCTCGCAGGACCCGCCCGATGCGCTCGTCCGCCGGATCGTCCACCGGCCCGACGAGGGCGTGGTCGACCAGACCGACGACGGCCTCGAGCCCGCCGACGTGGTCGAGGTCGTAGTGCGTGAGGACGAGCAGATCGATCCGGGTGACGCCCAGTCCGTCGAGGCAGGACCGGAGCGGCTCCGGGTCCGGTCCCACGTCGACCAGCGCGGTGGAACCGCCCTGTCGGAGCAGCACGGCGTCGCCTTGTCCGACGTCGCAGGCAGCGATCGTCCAGTCACCTGGGCGGTGCAAGGCGGTGCCGAGACCGACCCCCACCGTTCGACCGCACAACACGACCAGTGACAGCACCACCACCACGGCGATCGCCCTCCTCCATCCGGCCGAAAGCTCGCGCCCGCGCAGGAGGAGGATGGCAATGAGGAGCGTCGGGATCGTGACGAGCACGACGCCCAGGGGCCCCTCCGGCCACGGGACCCGCGCCGCGGGGATCCCCGCGAACCACCGCGCGACCGCGGCGATCCAGCTGGCCGGCACCCACCCGAGCCAGGCGACCGACATCGCGAGTGGCGTCGACACCGGGGCGAGGAGGCAGGCGAGGAGCCCGAGCAACGTGGACGGTGCGGCCGCCGGACCGGCCAGCAGGTTGGCCGGGACACCGCCGAGTTGGATGCTCGGATCCAGCAGGACGAGCATCGGTTGGCAGGCGAGTTGCGCGGCCGCCGGGATCGCGATCAGGGCCGCGATCCGTCGCGGCAACCAGCGGGCGAGGAGGTCCGTGAGTGGGCCGCTGAGCAGCAGGAGCCCGCCGGTCGCGAGCACCGACAGGCCGAACCCGTACTGTCCTGCCAACCAGGGATCGTTCACGAGCAGCACGATCACGGCGAGAGCCAGTGCGGCGAGGCCCCGGAGCGGTCGTCCGAAGCCGCCCATCAGCAGGACGAACGCGGCCATGAGCGCCGCCCGCTGCACGCTCGGCTGCGGCGTGACGAGGACCACGAACGCCGTGAGTGCGAGGAGCGCGCAGCTGATCCTGAGCGCCCGTCCTCCTCCGAGCGCCGCGACCGCTGAGCTGATCAACCAGACGATGACGGCGCAGTTCGCGCCGGACACGGCCGTCAGATGTGACAGGGAACTCTGCTGCATCCAGCCGGTCACCTCGTCGCCGACCTGGCTGACGTCGCCGATGGCGAGACCGGGTAGGAGCTCACCACCCGGCCCAGGAAGCGAGCCGGCGAGCTCGATGAGCCCGGACCGGAGCGACGTCGACCAGCCGAGGGCGGCAGGGGTCTCCTCCAGTCGCGTCGGCGGATCGCGCACGAACACCAACGCGGCGCGCGCATCGCCGGGAGCGTTCCATCGCAACGCTCCCGTGATCCGCCACCGCTCGCCGACCCGCGGGGATCGGTCCGCCTCAGCCGGCGCGAACACGAGGACGGGCACGGAGGACTCCTGCAGCACCCGTCCGTGCGACACCGACACGAGGTCGGCGGCGAACCGGATGGACGACCCCGAGGAGGCGGTACCCGACGGGACCGCGTCAGCGGTCACCACGACCTCGGCGGTCACCCGCGAGGACCCGAGCGCCCGCAAGGCCGCGGGCTGACGATCGGGCGCGTGCGCGGCGACGGAGGCGGTCACGAGGCCGAGCGTCGCCGCGCAACACGCTCCCAGCAGGAGCATCGTCGCCCAGATCTCCCCCTGACCGGCGGCACGTGTCGCCGCGTCGGCTCCACGCCGCTGGATCGACACGGCGCAGACGAGGCAGAGCGTCGCGGTCACGAACGCGACCAGCGCCGTCCCCCATGCCGCGCCGGGCATCCCACAGCAGATCGCGGCCCCGATCCAGGTGACCGCCGCCGGGACGAGCATCCGGGGCCACGTTGACGCGGCGCCGTCGCGTTCACCCACGGGTCAGCGACCGCGGGCCACGTCAGACGGTGGCCGCCGCACGCAACCCCTCCAGCGTCTTCGTCCCGATGCCCTCCACCGCGCTGAGATCGTCGAGCGTCGCGAACGGACCGTTCGCCTCGCGCCAAGCCACGATCCGTTCCGCCAGGGCCTCACCGATACGCGGCAGCGCGGTCAGCTCCGAGGCCGAGGCCGAGTTCACATTGACGAGCTGCCCACCGGACGGGCTCCCGGCGCCTGCACCGTTCACCGCTCCCCCGGTCGGTACCTCACCGATGACGGGCACGTGCAGCTGTTCCCCGTCGTTCACGAACCGCGCGAGGTTGACCGCGGTCGTGTCGGCGTCCGGGAGGAGTCCGCCGGCGGACGCCACGGCGTCGAACGCGCGGGAACCACCCGGAAGGCGATAGACCCCGGGAGCGGCGACGGCTCCGAGGACGTGGACGTAAAGCTCACCGGTGGTGGTCGTCGACGGAGCCGTCGCGCCGGCTGAGGACGCGGGCGCCGAGCCGGTGTCGGCCGAGAGCTCCGCGCCGCCGATGGTCCGGACCGCGCCACCAGAACTGAGCGTCGACACGACGATCGCGACCACAAGCGCTGCGATCACCAGGACCACGGCGGCTCCGGCTCGGAACTCGGGCCGCGGCCGTCGTCGGAGGCGGGCAAAGGCCGATGGACGCCCGGACGGCATCTGCGGGGATGCGGGAGCCTGATCGCTGGTCATCCTCGAACGCTACGAGTCGGGGCGCACCTCCCCCGTCGCTCGTCCTCGCTCCGGGCATGGAGCGCGCCGTCGAGGTCCCTGTGGAGCGGGCTCGGGGCGAGCCGAGAGACCCGCCCCGAACCGCGTCAGCCCTTCGTGGCGATGCTCACCACGCGCGGGGCACGGACCACGACGTTGACGATCTCGCGGTCACCCACGGAACGTTGCACGGCAGCGCTGGCGCGAGCGAGCTGCTCGAGCTCCTCGCCGGAGATCTTCGGCGACACCTCGAGCCGGTCGCGGACCTTGCCGTCGACCTGGACGACAGCCGTCACCTGATCCTCGACGAGCAGCGACCGGTCGGCCTTCCGCCACGGCACCAGCGAGATCGACGGCTGGTAGCCGAGCTTGGCCCACATGTCCTCGGCCGTGAACGGCGCGAACAGGTCGAGCGCCATGGCGGTCACCTCTGCGGATTCGCGCACGGCAGGGTCGCCGGCACCGGGGCCACCGTCGATCGCCTTCCGAGTCGCGTTGACGAGCTCCATGAGCCGCGCGACGACGACGTTGAACTTGCCCGCTTCGATGAGCCCGGGAGCCTCGGCCAGGAAGTGGTGCGTCAGCTTGCGCAGCTTCTCGTCGCCGTCCTTCCAGGCGACGTCGGGCGAGCTGGTGACGTCGTGCGCCACGCGCCAGGCACGTGCCAGGAACTTCGCCGACCCCGCCGGCGAGACGTCGGCCCAGTCGATGTCGTCCTCCGGAGGTCCGGCGAACGCCATCGTGACACGCAGTGCGTCGGCTCCGTAGGACCGCAGCTCCTGCGCGAACTCCACGAGGTTGCCCTTGCTCTTGCTCATCTTGGAGCCGTCGAGGATGACCATGCCCTGGTTGAGCAGGGCACTGAACGGCTCGGTGAAGCCCACCTTGCCGAGGTCGAAGAGGACCTTCGTGATGAATCGCGAGTACAGCAGGTGGAGGATGGCGTGCTCGACGCCGCCGACGTACTGGTCGACCGGAGCCCACTTGTCGGCCTCCTTCGGGTCGAACGCGATCTCGTCCGAGGTCGGGTTCAGGAACCGCAGGAAGTACCAGGAGCTGTCGACGAAGGTGTCCATCGTGTCGGAGTCCCGCTTCGCAGGCTTCCCGCACGACGGGCAGTCCACGTTGATCCAGTCCTCAGCCGCGGCCAGCGGGCTCATGCCCTTCGGACGCAGGTCGAGCCCGGCGGCATCCGGCAGACGCACCGGCAGCTGGTCCTCGGGCACCGGCACCTCACCGCAGGCCTCGCAGTGGATGATCGGGATCGGCGTCCCCCAGTAGCGCTGCCGGGAGATCAACCAGTCGCGCAGACGGTAGTTCTTCGTCTTCGCTCCGAGACCGCTCGACGCGAGCGCGGCCGTCACCTTCGGGATGGCGTTCGACTTGCTCAGACCGTCGAAGGGGCCGGAGTTCGTCAGGCGTCCCTCGCCGGTGAGCGCGACACCCGTCTTCGCGGGATCGATCGACGGCAGGTCCTCGGGCAGTTCGCCGTCGACGATGATCGGGATGGCACCCGTCACGGGCTGGGTGGTGTCGACCACGACGCGCACGGGCAGGTCGAAGGCTCGGGCGAAGTCGAGGTCGCGCTGGTCGTGCGCGGGAACCGCCATGATCGCGCCGTGCCCGTAGTCGGCGAGGACGTAGTCGGCGGCCCAGATCGGCAGACGCTCCCCGCTCAGCGGGTTGACGGCGTACCGCTCGAGGAAGACGCCGGTCTTCTGCCGGTCGGTCGCGAGACGCGCGATCTCGCTCTCACCCTTGACGCTGTCGAGGTAGGACTGGAACCGTCCCTTGACCTCGTCGGAGGCGTCGGCGACCAGCTCGGCGGCCAGCTCCGAGTCGGGCGCGACGACCATGAACGTCACGCCGTACAGGGTGTCGGGACGCGTGGTGTACACGGACACCGGCTCGTCGCGGCCTTCGATGCTGAACGCGACGTCGGCACCGTTCGAACGACCGATCCAGTTCCGCTGCATGCTGAGGACCTTGGACGGCCAGGTGCCCTCGAGCTGGTTGAGGTCGTCGATCAGGCGGTCGGCGTAGTCGGTGATGCGGAAGTACCACTGGGTGAGCTTCTTCTTCGTCACCTCGGCGCCGCAGCGCTCGCAGTGACCGTCGACGACCTGCTCGTTCGCGAGCACGGTCTGGTCGTTCGGGCACCAGTTGACGGGGCTCGCCTTGCGGTACGCGAGGCCCTTCTCGAACAGCTGGAGGAACAGCCACTGGTTCCAGCGGTAGTACTCGGGGTCGCTGGTGTGCAGCTCACGGTCCCAGTCGAACGACGGGCCGTACTGGCGGAAACTCGCCTTCTGCTGGGCGATGTTCGCGTACGTCCACTCGCGCGGGTCGACGCCGCGCTGGATCGCCGCGTTCTCGGCGGGGAGGCCGAAGGAGTCCCAACCGATCGGGTGCAGCACGTTGAATCCCTGGTGGCGCCAGTAACGCGCCACGATGTCGCCGAAGCCGAAGGCCTCCGCATGACCCATGTGGAGGTCGCCGGAGGGGTAGGGGAACATGTCGAGGACGTACTTCCGGGGACGCTTGTCGGCCGGATCGGCGGTGGCGAAAGGCTTCAGCTCGTCCCAGACGGGAAGCCACTTCTCCTGGATCGCCTGGAAGTCGTACCGCTCGCCGTCGCGGCGGTCCTCGGTGTTGCGCTCGTCTGACACGTCACTCTCAATCACTGCAGGTGCTGGGGTGGAACCCGTGGGTTGCTCGCACGGCGGTCGGCCGCAGGATGGGCGGGTTGGAGCGCACGCCGGCGCTCCGTCCAACGGTCAAGCCTACCGGGATTCCGGCTCCGGCCGTCCGACGCCGAGGGCCCTCAGCGGAGCAGCCGCCTTGGTCCAGGTCTCCTCCAGCTCCTCCTCGGGGACGGAGAGCGCCGTGATGCCGCCACCCGTGCCGATCGAAGCGCCGTCCGGATTGATGACGATGGAGCGGATGACCATCGCGAGATCCATCGATCCGTCCGCGGACAGCAGCCCGAAGGCCCCCGCGTACACGCCACGTGGTCCCGCCTCGAGGTCATGGAGCAGTTCCATGGCCCGCCGCTTGGGCGCGCCCGTCATGGAGCCGGCCGGGAACGCGGCCTCGACGACGTCGAGCGCGTCGAGCCCCGATCGGAGTCGACCCTCGACGGTGCTCACCAGCTGATGCACCTGCGGGTAGCTCTCCACCTGGTGGAGGGCGGTGACCGCGACCGAGCCGAGCTCGCACACTCGCGAGAGGTCGTTGCGCATCAGGTCGACGATCATGAGGTTCTCCGCCCGTTCCTTCGGACTGGCGAGCAGCTCCGCGCGTTGCCGCGCGTCGTCCACCGGGTCCGCGCCGCGCGGACGTGTCCCCTTGATCGGTCTGGTCCGCACCCGGCCGCCCGCGGAGACCTCGAGGAACTGCTCCGGCGAGGAACTCGCGAGGGACAGCTGCCCGAAGCGGAGGAGACCGCCGTGGTGGGTCGGGCTCATCGCCCGGAGACGGAGGTAGGTGGCGAGCGGATCGTGGACGCCGTCGACCCGGAGGGTGTTGGTCAGGCAGAGCTGGTAGGCGTCGCCACGCCTGATGTGCTCCTGGCAGGCCCCGACGAGCCGGACGTACGCCGGGTCCGCGTGGCGCGGCATACAGACCCCGCCGGCCGTGGGCGCCAGCTGCGGCAGCGGCGACCGGTCCTGCACCCGCTCAGCTGCCCACGCGAGCCAAGCGGGATCGGCCGAGGAGATGGTCACCGTCCGCGCAGCGTGGTCGAACCGCACCTGGTCGTCGAGGCGCATCATCGACGCGGCGGGGACGGAGGTCTCGCGAGCCGGAGCGCCGACGAGTCCGGCCCCGAACTCGTAGCCGAACCACCCCACCCAGTCACCCGGATCCTCTGGCGCGTCTGCGCGGAGCGCGCGGAGGGACTCCAGCAGCGACCCCCGACGGACGGTCGAGTGCGACGCGACGCTCACGTGTTCCACCGTGCCGAGGACCGCATCGGCGACGAGCCGCTCCGCGCCTCGTCCCATCAGGCTGACGCCGGTCTCCGCCCCCGGCCCGGAGTCCAACCAGCACGCCCACGGTTCGTCGACGAACACCCGACGGAAGACGTCCTCCGGCTCAGACCAGCTCGGCAGCACGAGCTGTCGTCGCTCCCGAGGCGTCGGCATCACCGGAACGTCGCCAGCGGCGGGGCGACGATCCGGAGTCGGTCGGTCAGCAGCGCTGCCGGTACCGGGGTGTGGGAGATCACGACGACGGCACGGCCGTCCGAACCCGCGGCGCCGAGCAGGTCCTCCAGGAGCGCATTCGCCCGTTCGGGATCGACGTTGGCCGTCGGCTCGTCGAGGACGAGCACGGGGAACTCGCGGAGGAGCGCCCGAGCAAGGGCGATCCGTTGCGCCTGTCCCCCGGACACGAGGGCCCCGTGTTCCCCGACCGGCCGGTCGAGTCCGCCGCGCTCCGCCAGCCAGGACGAGAGCCCGACCCGCTCCAACACCGACTCGAGGGCTGCGTCGTCCGCCGTGTCACGGGCGAAGAGCAGGTTCTGACGGATGTCCGCGTCGAACAGGAACGGTCGTTGTTCGACGAGACCGACCGTCTCACGGAGTGTGTCCGCGCGGATCTCGCGGGCCTCCACCCCTCCGACGCGATACCGGCCCTCGTACTCGAGGAAGCGGACGAGCACGTGAGCGAGCGTGGTCTTCCCCGCGCCGCTGTCGCCCTCGACGAGGAGGCGATCCCCCGCCGACAGCCGGAAGCTGATCGGTGCAAGAGCGGGCCGCGCATCGCCCGGCCAGCGCGCGCTCAGGTGCTCGACCTCGAGCAGGACCCCGTCGGACGCCGGTAGCTCGGCGATGCCGGCGTCCTCGTCCGGGATCTCCTCGGGACGGGTGCTCGGGACCGCCTCGGCGACCCGTTCGGCGCTGGCTACCGCCTCGCGCCAGGCGCCGAAGGCGAGCGGCACCATCGAACAGACCTCGAAGACGGCGAGTGGAACGAGCACGACCACCGTGAGCGCGGGTCCGCCGATCGAGCCGAGGGCCGGCATACCCGCCCCCAGGGCCGCGACGACGGCTGAGCCCGAGGCGAGCGCAAGCACGGCCCCGGCAACACCGGCTCCGGCCGCCCGCCGGACCATCGCGCGCGTCAGCGCAGCGTCCGCCCGCTCGATCCTGGCCCGTGCGGCCCCCACAGCACCGTACGCCGTCAACACGTCCAATCCGGTGACGAGTTCCAGGAGCGCTTCCGACAGCGTGCCGCGCAGTGGAGCCAGGTCGCGTTCGGCTCGCGCGGCCACACGACTGACCAGCAGCCAGGACACGAGGAACGCGACGATGAGGCACACCGCCAAGGCGATCCCCGCTGCCGGAAGCAGCGCGGTCGTCAGGATGACCGCGGCACCGGCGATGACGCCCGACACCACCAGCGGCTGGACGACGCGCAACGGCACGTTCTGCAGCTCGTCGACGTCGGTCACGAGTCGTGTGAGCAGATCCCCTCGCCCGGTGAGCTGCAGGCCGTCCGGGGCCACGGGGATGACCCGCTCGATCATGCCGGCGCGCAACTGCGACAACTGGCGGAAGGCCGCGTCGTGGCTGAGCAGTCGTTCGAGGTACCGGAACGACGCCCTGGCGAGGGCGAACGCACGGACGCCGACGACGGCGACGCCGAGCTCGACGATCGACGGTTGCTCGGCGGCCTTGGTGATGAGGAACGCGCTGGAGGCGAGGAGGGCGACGGCTGCTCCGGCGGAGAGGATGCCGGCGAGGAGCCCTGGGAGGAAGCGTCGCACCGGCGGTTGCGCCAGGCGGATGATCTGCTTCACGCGCTCATCCATGGAGCACCGCCGGCTCATCGTGGGCACGCGAGGCACGCACGGGGATCTCCAGCACGGCATCGGCGCGTTCGCTGATCATGGGGCGGTGCGTGATGACGATGACAACTGCTCCGGCGTGGGCGGCCTCACGCGCGGCGTCGATCACGAGCGCCTCGGACGCGGAGTCGAGGGCCGAACTCGGCTCGTCGAGGAGCAGGACGGGCGTCCCGGCGGCGGCGGGGGTGCGCGCCAGGCGGTACAACGCCCGCGCGATCGCGATCCGCTGCGCCTGCCCACCGCTGACCCCGTCGCCGACCGCACCGATCGGGTGCTCGAGCGGAAGTGTGGACAGTCCGACCCTCGAGAGCGATCGGGCGACGAGCGCGTCGTCGGGCGTCTCGTCGCCGAGTGCCACGTTGCCGCCGACGGTCCCCGCGATGAGGGCGGGACGTTGGCCTGCCCACGACAACCAAGGTCGGTCTGCGGACGTGGGCGACACCTCGACGCCGTCATGCCGGATCGTTCCACCGGTCTCGACGAAGCCGAGGATCGCGGAGGCCATACTCGTCTTCCCCGCACCGCTGGGCCCGACGACCGCGGTCATCGTCCCGGCGGGGAACGAGGCGTCGAGTGCATCGAGCACCACCTGGTCGCCGTACCGGACGTCCAGCCCGTGGAGCAGCAGGCCCGGTGCCGACTGCGTCCGGTGACCCGCCGTCGACACCGACCGTGCGGACGCGCCCGGGGTGGCCTGCTCGGACAGCGCCGCCTCGTCGAGGATCTCGAAGACCTCTTCGGCCGCGGTGACCCCCTCCGCCGCGGCATGGTAGTTCGCGCCGACGTTCCGCAGCGGCAGGAAGGCCTCCGGGGCGAGGATGAGGACGAAGAGCCCGGTGCCGAGGAGCAGCGAGCCGTCGAGGAGCCTGAGCCCGATGCCGACGGCCACCACGGCGACCGCGAGACTCGAGAGGAGTTCGAGGGCGAACCCGCTCATGAACGAGAACCGCAGCACCTTCATGGTCTCGACGCGGTACTCCTCCGTCACCGACCGGACCCGCGCCACCTGTCGATGCTGCCGGCCGAAGAGCTTCAGGGTCGCCATGCCCGCGACGAGTTCGAGGAATCCGCGCGACAGATGCGCCAGGGTGTCCCACTGGCGTCGTTGCACCGCCTGCGTCGCGAACCCGATGAGGATCATGAAGACGGGGATGAGGGGCAGGGTCACGATGACCGTGATCCCGCTGATCGGGTCCTGCAGGAAGATGACCGCTGCGATGATCGGCATCGCGATGGCAGTGAGGATGAGTTGCGGCACGTACCGGCCGAAGTACGCGTCCAGCGCGTCCAAGCCACGGCCCGCCACCGTGGTGAGCGCCGCTGAGCTCCGCCGGGAGACCCAGCCGGGACCGAGCGCCTCGAATGCTCCGACGAGCGCGCGCCGCAACTCGCTCCGGACCACGGCGGAGCCGCGGGCGTTCACGGCGTCCGCAGCCAGGACCGCTGCCGAACGGAGGACCACGATGCCGATCAGCAGCCACAGCGACGGCAGCAGATCTTCGATCGGATCGCCGGCGATCGAGCGGGACACCAGCTGCGCGACGAACCAGGCGAAGCCGAGCGTGCATGCGGTCTGCACCAGGGCGATGACCGCGCCGAGGGCCAGGACCGACCTGGCTCCCCGGGCATAGCGGAGCAGTCGCGGATCGAGGGGGCGCACGATGACAGGTTAGTGCGCGGCCGCTTCGATGTGCTGACGGGTGATGCGCTTCCGGAACACCCAGTAGGTCCACCCCTGATAGGCGAGGATGAGCGGGAGGAAGATCAGGGCCGTCCAGGACATCACCGTGAGCGTGTACTCCGTGGAGGACGCGTTCGCGATCGTCAGGCTGTTCGCGGGGTCGTTGCTCGCCGGCATGACGGCGGGGAACAGCGCGGTGAACAGGGTCAGCACCGCGGCGGCGACCGTCACCGCCATGAGCGCGAAGGCTCGTCCCTCGAGCCCACGGCTGTTCGCGAACCAGGCGCTGATCAGCGACACCGCGGCGATCGCCGCGAGGATGAGGACCGGCAGCGAGAAGTGCGCGAGGACGGTCCATCCGAGGAACGAGGCGGCCAACACGATGGCGAGGAGGCCCGCACGGCTCGCGAGACGACGGGCGCGTTCACGGATGTCGCCCTCGGTCTTCAGCGAGGCGAAGACGGCCCCGTGTGCGAAGAAGAGCACCAGCGTGGTGAGACCACCGAGGATCCCGTACGGGTTGAGCAGCGTGAAGAGCGTGCCCGTGAAGTTGTGGTCGGCGTCGAGCGGCACGCCCTGGATGATGTTCGCGAACGCGACGCCCCAGAGGAAGGCCGGGAGCGCCGACCCCACGATGATCATGAGGTCGAACCGCCGCTTCCAGGACGCTTCGGGACGCTGGTGCCGGTATTCGAACGACACCCCGCGGACGATGAGGGCGAGCAGGATGAACAGCAGCGGGAGGTAGAACCCGCTGAACAGGGTCGCGTACCACTCCGGGAAGGCGGCGAACAGGCTCGCGCCGGCGACGATCAGCCAGGTCTCGTTCAGATCCCAGACCGGCCCGATCGTGTTGATGAGCATCCGGCGGTCGGTCTCGTCCTTGCCGAGGAAGGGGATCGTCATTCCGACGCCGAAGTCGAACCCGTCGAGCACGAAGTATCCGACGAACAGGGCGGCGATGATCCAGAACCAGAGAATCGTGAGGTCCATGATGCGCTCCTAGTAGACCGTGGTTGCCGGGGCGGCGGGCTTCTGCACGCCGTCGTCGTCGGGCGGGGACATCTCGATGGCATCCGGTCCGGCGGTGATGGTCTTCTTCAACAGCCCGAACTCGACGACCAGCAGGGAGCCGTAGACGACGGTGAAGGCGATGAGCGAGATCAGCACGTCGAGACCGGTGGTGTTCGGCGAGACGGCATCCTCGGTCTTCAGCAGGCTGAAGACGATCCAGGGCTGACGGCCCATCTCGGTGAAGACCCACCCCATCGTCATCGCGAGGAACGGCATCGGCACGGCCCACACGGCGACCCGCCACATCCAGCGCTTCGGCTCGCGGCCCTTCCGGGTGAACCAGAGGCCTGCGGCCGCCACGAGCATGGAGGCGAGCCCGAGGCCGATCATCCAGCGGAAGGCCCAGTAGGTGACCCAGATGACCGGCGAGTAGTCGCCGGGGCCGTAGAGCTGCGTGTACTGCGCCTGCAGGTCGTTGATGCCTTCCACGGTGCCGTCGAAGGTGTGGGTCGAGAGGAACGAGAGCAGGTACGGGATCCTGATCGAGAAGAGCTCGTGGACGCCGTCCGGGGTACCGAGCGTGAAGATCGAGAACGAGGCGTCCGCGCCGGTCGAGGTGTTGTACATGGCCTCGGCTGCGGCCATCTTCATCGGCTGCGTCTCGACCATCGCCAGGCTGAGCTGGTCGCCGGCGAGCATCGTGGCTCCACCGGCGATGAGCATGCTCCAGGCACCGACCTTCAGCGCGGGCCGCATCATCTCGACGTGCTGACCGCGGGCCAGGTGCCAGGCGGCGGCGGTGATGATGACGGCGGCCGAGACCATGAAGCAGGCGAAGATCGTGTGCGGGAAGGCGGCGAGCGCGACCTTGTTGGTCAGGAGCTCCCAGATGTTGGTGAGCTCGGCCCGGCCGCGTTCCTCGTTGATCCGGTAGGCGACCGGATTCTGCATGAAGGCGTTCGCGGCGATGATGAAGTAGGCCGAGAGCACGGTGCCGAGCGCGACGATCCAGATGGTCGCGAGGTGGAGCTTCGGTGAGAGCTTGTCCCAGCCGAAGATCCAGAGTCCGATGAACGTGGCCTCGAGGAAGAACGCGAGCAGGCCTTCCAGTGCCAGTGGCGCACCGAAGACGTCGCCGACGAACCGCGAGTAGGTGGACCAGTTCATGCCGAACTGGAACTCCTGCACGATCCCGGTCACGACGCCCATGGCGAAGTTGATGAGGAAGATCTTGCCGAAGAAGCGGGTCAACTGCAGGTAGTGCAGTTTGCCCGTCCGGACCCAGGCGGTCTGGAACCCGGCGACCGTCACCGCCATGCCGATGGTGAGCGGCACGAAGATGAAGTGGTAGACGGTGGTGAGGCCGAACTGCCAGCGGGACAGCAGTAGCGGGTCGAGAAGATCGTTCACGATGAACACTCCATGTTCGCGGCATCCAGGGAAGGCGGCGCAGGTGCAGCCCGATCGGGTTGATCATCCCCGAGGCTTCGATCCGTGTCGTCGAATCCCATGGTACACCAAAAAGCGCCTGTGGTCAGACCACACGTGTCGCCTGTCGTGCACAGGGCTTTCAGAGCCTCAGAACCCGGCCGAGAGCTAGGCTCTGACCCGTGAACGACGTGCTCGGCTGGCTCCTCGACCTGGTGCAGAGCGTCGACCCCGTCACCCGCACGCTCCTCGCCGGACTCGGCATCATGCTCGAGACCTCCGTACTCGTCGGTCTCGTCGTCCCCGGCGACACGGTCGTCATCGTCGCCAGCACCGCCGTGGTCGGTCCGGTGCAGTGGATCTCGATGATCCTCGTCGTGATCGCCGGTGCACTCATCGGGGAATCCGTCGGCTTCGCCCTCGGCCGATGGTTCGGTCCGCGCATCCGTGCGAGTCGGCTCGGCCGCAGGATCGGTGAACGACACTGGGTCAGAGCGGAGCGATACCTCGACCGGCGAGGCGGTATCGCGGTGTTCGTCTCACGGTTCCTCCCCGTGCTCCACTCGCTCATCCCCCTGACGGTCGGCATGAGCACGATGACGTACCGTCGGTTCATCTCGTGGACCCTGCCGGCCTGTGTCATCTGGTCCTCCGCCTACGTCTCGGTCGGTGCGGTGGCGGCCGGGAGCTACCGTGAACTCTCCGAGCGCCTCCACTGGGCCGGATACGTGTTCGTCGGGATCATCGTGCTGTTCGCCGTCGTCGTCCTCATCGTCAAGCGGGTCCTGCAGCGGAGCGAGGAACGGCACATGCTCGACCAGGAGGATCCGGCATCCCCGGGCGGAGCGTCCACGCCGGAGTGACCCGGCGGTCCGCGGGCTCCAGCGGCTGAACAGACGCACCGGCATGACAGACTGAACGGGTGAAGGCACCCGACGATCGTCCAACGGCCTCATCCGACGCCGCCCAGCAGATCCGGCACTTCGCCGCTCGGATGGAGGACGCCATCCAGTTGCGCCGGCAGCGGCGCGCACGGCGGCATGGGCGCGAGGCGGCGATCATCCCCTTCACCGGCTACGGCTCGACGTCGTGGATCCGCGTCCTCGCACGAGTGGTGTTGGCGGAACCCGGCAAGACCACCGTGAAACCGCAGCAGAAGGTGCGAGGCTGGAAGAGCTTCTTCGCCTTGAGCATCGCGGACCCCACCGTCGAGGTCGAGATCGACGGCCGACGCCACACGGTCACGGGAGATCGCGGCGGCGTGGTGGATGCGGTGGTCCAGGTCTCCCTGACGCCGGGATGGCACACCCTCCGCCTGAGTTCCGAGGGCAGCGACCCCGTCGAGGCCCCCGTCTTCATCGTGGGCGACGACATCGAGTTCGGCATCGTGTCCGACATCGACGACACCGTGATGGTCACGGCACTCCCCCGCCCGTTGGTCGCCGCGTGGAACACCTTCGTCCTCGACGAGCATGCGCGGACCCCGGTCCCGGGGATGGCCGTCTTCTTGGAGCGGACCGCCCGTGAGCACCCGGGCTCCCCGATCATCTACCTCTCGACGGGCGCCTGGAACGTCGCCCCGACGCTCACCCGGTTCCTCTCCCGCAACCTCTACCCCGCAGGGGCCCTGCTCCTCACCGACTGGGGCCCGACCCACGACCGCTTCTTCCGGAGCGGACGCGAGCACAAGCGGACCAACCTCGACCGCTTCGCCGAGGACTTCCCGCGGCTGCGCTGGCTCCTCGTCGGTGACGACGGGCAGCACGACGAATCGCTTTACCGCAGTTTCGAGGAGCGTCACCCCGACCGCGTCGCCGCCGTCGCGATCCGTCAGCTCTCCCCCGGCGAGGCGGTGCTGGCCGGCGGTCGCTCGAAGGTCGGTGGACAACACGAGGGGGCGCCCTGGGTGTACGCCGGGAACGGCGCGGAACTGCTCGACCAGCTCCACGGCAAGCTCTGACGGCGCTCCGCATGTCCGTCGTCCCCGTCCTGCGCACCCGGTCGCGGCTCCCGCTGCTCCAGGTGCTGAAGACGGCGCTGGCCGCCATCGCCGCCTGGATCGTCGCGATCACGATCATCCCGGGCCAACTGCCGGTCTTCGCCGCCATCGCCGCCATCCTCGTGGTGCAGCCGAGCGTCAACCAGTCGTTCGGCAAGGCACTCGAACGCAGCCTCGGGGTGATCACCGGCGTGGTCCTCGCGACCGCGATAGGGAGCGTCTTCGGACACTCCGCCTGGATCGTGCTCCTGGCCATCGTCGTCGCCATCCTGCTCGGCTGGGTCCTCCGCCTCGGGCCGGGTTCCGCGAACCAGCTCCCGATCAGCGCGATGCTGGTCCTCTCGATCGGCGCCGCCACGCCGGACTACGCCTTCGCGCGCATCATCGAGACCGTCCTCGGCGCCGGGATCGGGCTGCTCGTCAACGTCGTCCTCGTCGCCCCCGTCCTGCTCGCGCCGGCCAGAACAGCGGTCGGTGCACTCGCGCTCGCCTGCGCCGACACCTTGGACCACCTCGCGACCGCGCTCACCAGGGCCAACACGGACGCCGAGCTGGCCGCGCTCCTCACGGAAGCCCGCGCGCTCAAACCACTGCGGGAACGCGCGATCGCCGCGGTGAAGGAGGGCGACGACAGTCTGCTGCTCAACCCGCGCCGGTCACGGCACCGTGAGGAGCTGGACCGTCAACGACTCCTGCTGCGTCGACTCGAGCCGGTGGTCACACGGACGCTGGGCATGGCGCGCTCGGTGCACGACCACGACGACCCGACCCTGCACGAGGAGCCGACGGTGGCCGACATCGCCGTCGAACTCGGCCGCGCGGCGCACGACCTCCGGCTGCTCGTGAACGACCGCGCAGCCTCCCGCGAACCCCCGACCGAGACCGCCGAACTCCCCGCGCTCACCGCACCCCTGGTGATCCACCGACCGCACCCGCAGCACTGGATCCTCATCGGATCGCTCATGGAGGACCTCCGCCGGGTCCGCGACGAGATCGTCGGCGAGCCGACCTGAGCCGACCGGAAACCACGAAGGGCCGATGGAGCGACGCTCCACCGGCCCTTCGACGTCCTGGGACTACGCCTGGTGCGCAGCCTGCAGTTCAATGGTGATCGTGACGTCGTTGCCGAGCAGCACGCCGCCGGTCTCGAGCGCCGCGTTGTAGGTGAGGCCGAAGTCCTCGCGGTTGATCTTGGTGGTCGCGGTCGCGCCGAACTTGTAGTTGCCGTAGGGGTCGGTCGCGAAGCCGCCGAACTCGACGGTGAAGGTGACGGGCTTGGTCACACCCTTGATCGTGAGGTCGCCGTCGACGAGGAAGTCGTCGCCCTTCGCGCGGGCGCCGGTCGAGACGAAGTCGATCGTCGGGTAGGACTCGGCGTCGAAGAAGTCGCCGGTGCGGAGGTGACCGTCGCGGTCGGGCTGGTTCGTGTTGATCGAAGCGACCTCGGCGGACGCGGTGACCTTCGTCTCGAGGGGGTTCTCCGGCGTGACGAACGTCGCGTTGAAGCGCTCGAACTTGCCCTTGACCTTCGAGACCATGATGTGGCGGATGCTGAAGCCGACCTCGCTGTGCGTGGTGTCGACCTCCCAGGTGCCAACCTTGTAGCCGGGAATCGTCAGGGTGTCGGTCATGCGGTACTCCTTGCGTCGATGTGCGGCGCGCTCGCGCCACGTTCTATTCAAACGCAAGGACATCGTGGCTATTCCCACGTGTCCGAGAAATTCTCCTCGACGTCATCAGGACGACATCGGCCGCATCGCGGGAAGGCCCAGCCGGACACGCAGCAGGTGGTGCGCCGCTTCGGCGACGACGTCCTCCGAGATCCTCCCCGAGCGCACCGCAGCCGCGATGTCGGCGATGAGCACGTCGGGGTCGACACCCGTCGAGGAAGGATCCGCGCCCAGGACGTAGAGCAGCATCGTGTTGCCGGCCGCCACCGCACGGATCGCGTTCTCCGACGGGTTCTGGTACTCCGGGAGACCGGTGTGCTGCAGCATGAGCATGTCGTCGGTGATCGTCATACCGGAGAAGCCGAGATCGTCGTGGAGCTTCGCGTGCCAGGCGGACGAGAGCGTCGCGGGCGCCGGATCGACCGCCGAGTAGACGAGGTGGCCGAACATGACGACCTCCGCACCGGCGTCGATGCCCGCCGCGAACGGGACGGCGTCGCTCGCCCTCCACTCCTCGAGCCCCAGCGACGTGGAGGGGACCGTCGAGTGGGAGTCCCCGGGGGCCTGACCGTGCCCGGGGAAATGCTTGAGCGTACTGAGGACCGCCCCGCGCTCTCCTCGGACCGCGGCGGCAACGCGCGCTGCAGCGGCGTCCGGGCTGGTCCCGAGCGCACGGTCGTAGATGAACGAGGTCGGATCGGCCGTCTCATCGGCGACGATGCCGAAGTTGACGGAACACCCCGCCGCAGCGAGCATGGTCGCGCGCGCCGTGAACGCCGTCTCCGTCGCCTCCGGCGGTTCTGACTTCAGGGTGTCCGCCGCGGCCGCGACGTCCTCGTCGATGCGACGGACGTCGCCACCCTCCTGGTCGATGCCGATGAGCAGGGGCATGGTGGGGTCTGGGCTGAGGGCGTCCGTGACCGCGGGCAGTCCGGCGAGTCCCGGCACGTTGTCGCCCATGAGGATGAAGCCGCCCGGTCGGTAGCGTTCGACGAAGGCTCGGAGCGCCGCGGGATCGGTGCCCGGGGTGTGCAGCATCAACATGGAGGCGATGCGCTGTTCGAGCGTCATCGAGGCCAGTTCCGCCGCGGCGCGCAGTTCGCCGGCGTCCGGCCCGGTGGCTGCCGGTCGTCCCGATCGCTCAGGCGGAGGCGGGCCCGTGCATGCGGACAGGCCGAGCATCGCACCGACCGCCACGGAGGCGCCGGTGACGAGGAAGCGTCGCCGTCCCACCTGCACCGGGCGAGTCTAGGCTCGGATCATCCATGACGGCTGGACGTCTTCGCCGGTGTGGCACAAGTGACGGATGTGACTTCGACGGCTACACTTACGTGGGTGACAGCCAGGATGGACGCATGCGCAAGCCGCTGACGAACCGATCGCCTCGTTCGAGGGGCGTCTCGCGAGCCGCCGCCCTCGGCGCCGCGGTCATCATCGCGGTGTCGTGTGCAGGTCCGGCAGCCGCTGTCAGCCCGACGGCGGTCCGCACCGCCGACTACCCGAGCTGGGACGACGTCCAAGCGGCGAAGTCGAACGAATCGACCGCCCAGGCCGAGGCCGACCGCATCGTGTCCCTCCTCGACGGGCTGCGCGACGAGTCCGCCCGGCTCGGCGACGAAGCCGTCCGCCAGGGTGCAGCGGCAGGCGAGGCCAAAGCCGCGCTCGACGCGCAGGCCGCCGTCGCCGACACGATCAGCGCGCAGGCGACGGCCGCAGCGACGGCCGCCGCGTCGAGCAAACGCCAGGCCGGGGCGGTCATCGCGCAGATGACCCGCACCGGAGGCGTCGACCCGACGCTCTCCCTCGTCCTCTCCGGCGTCGCCGACGACGACCTGCTCTCGAAGCTCAGCGCCATCAGCAAGCTGAGCGAGACCTCGGCTCAGGACCTCGCGTCCGCGACCGCCGCGAGCAACACCGCGTCCGCGCTCGCCGAGCAGGCCACCACCGCCGAGGCGGAACGGCAGCGCCTGTCCGAAGCCGCTGACGCCAGCTACGAGACCGCGCAGTCGGCGAGCGACGCGGCCGACGCTGCAGTCGCGGAGCAGCAGGCGAACCGGGATCGGCTCTACCAGCAACTCGCCGTCCTCAAGAACACGACTGCCGCGATCGAACAGGCCTACGCCCAGAGCCAGGAGGCGATCGCCGCCGAGGAGCAGCGACGCAACGAGGCGACCGGCGGAGAGGGTGCCACGAGCGCACCGCCGCCGGACCTCTCGGCCGATCCGGCAGGGGCGAAGGCGTACGCCCAGTCGGCGATCGGGGCCTACGGCTGGGGTAGCGGCGAGTTCCAGTGCCTGCTCCAGTTGTGGACGCGCGAATCCAGCTGGCGGGTCAACGCTTACAACGAATCCAGCGGGGCCTACGGGATCCCGCAATCGCTCCCGGGCAGCAAGATGGCCAGTGTCGGCGACGACTGGCGGACCAATGCAGCGACGCAGATCACCTGGGGTCTGAACTACATCGACAGCCGGTACGGCTCACCCTGTGGCGCCTGGGCGCACTCCGAAGCCGTCAACTGGTACTGACGACCCCGAGGTTCGTGCCCGAGACGGCCAAGACCACCGTGACGAGCAAGGCCGCGCTGATGATGAGCCGGAAGAGGAGCCGGTCCGGCTGACGGCTGCCGACCAGCACGAGCCCCCAGATCACGAGCCCGAGGACCCCGGCGCAGCCGATGAGCCCGACGAGCGGTGGCGCGGCGAGGCGCCCGGTGAAGACGCCGCTCTGCCCCAGCACGGCGACGACGCCCGCCACCCCGAGCGCCCCGAACGCGGCCCGACCTGCCGTCCGTGCTCCGAGGCGGTGCGGCAGACCACGGACACCGGTCCGGAGATCGTCGTCGAGGTCCGGGAGCGCGTTCGTGAAGTGGATCGCGATGCCGAACAGGCCGCCGACGGCGAGGGTCCAACCGGCCGGCGGGATGGGCGGGATCGCCGCGAACGTGACCACGGCGGGCAGTGCGCCGAACCCGATGATGAACGGGACCACCGACCACGCGGTCGCCTTGAGGTGGAGGTTGTAGGCCCAACCGCACGCGAGGAAGAGCAGGTGTGCCGCTGCCGCCGCCCAGCCGAGGGTGAAGGAGAGCGGGATGCTCGCGGCTCCGGCCAGGAGCGCCGCCAGACGGACCGTCCCGACGCTGAGGTCACCACGCGCGACGGGCTTGTCCAGCCGCCCTGACCGGCGGTCGCGACGCGCGTCGAGCCAGTCGTTCGACCACCCGATCGAGAGCTGACCGACGAAGACCACCAGCGCCAGGAGCAGCGTCCGCAGCGGCTCGACCCCGACGGCGGAAGCCAGGACGACGGCCAGGACCGTGACCGCGACGGTGGGGCCGGGATGGGAGGACGCGAACAGACGGTGGGCGGTGGAGAACACCGCCTCAGCTTAGGGTGGCTGCCCGGACGACGGCGATACACTGAAGCATGACCGTCTCCGTGAGGGCGATCGGCGTGGCCGTTCCTCAGACCATCCTCCATCAAGACGAGATCAGAGACGTCTTCCGTGATCAGCCGGGCAGGACGCGCCTCGCACAACGACTGATCGGCGCCGCCTTCGACGCCTCCGCGATCGACACGAGGCACACGGTGATCGACGCGTTCGACGACGAGGTCCCGACGACCACGGCCGCGTTCTACGACGCGGAACAACGGCTGGTCCGCTCACCCCCGACCGGCCTCCGGAACGACGCCTACATCGAGCACGCTCCCCCGCTCCTCCTGGAAGCGGCGAGGCGAGCGCTCGACGAGGCGCCCGGCCTGACGGCGGCCGACGTGACCCACGTCGTGACCGCGTCCTGTACCGGGTTCTTCGCCCCGGGACCGGAGTACCTCCTCGTCCGCGACCTCGGCCTCGATCCGGGCACCGAGCGCTACCACCTGGGCTTCCAAGGGTGTTTCGCCGCGTTCCCCGCCCTCCGCGCCGCCGCGGCGTTCTGCGCCGCCGAGCCGGACGCCGTCGTGCTCGTGGTGTGCATCGAGCTCTGCTCCATCCATCTCCGTTCCTCAGACGACCCCGACGTGATCCTCGGATCCTCGGTCTTCGCCGATGGAGCCGCCGCAGCCGTCGTCACCGGACGGGACACCGGCTCGTCGGCGCCCGTCTTCGAGTTCGACGGATGGTCCACGGCACTCGTCCCCGACGGCGAGACGGAGATGGCCTGGACGATCGGCGACCACGGATTCGAGATGGTCCTGAGCGGAGCCGTCCCGAAACTCATCGGCGAGCACCTCGAGATCGCGCTGCGCCCACTCCTCGCGGCGGCGGACGACGCCGAGGTGTCATCGATCGACCGGTGGGCGATCCACCCCGGTGGTCGGAGCATTCTCGACCGCGTCCAGCGGGGCTTCGCCCTCGACGACGAGCTGCTGGAACCGTCGCGGGCGGTGCTGCGCGACTTCGGCAACATGTCGAGCGCCACCGTCCTGTTCATCCTCAAGCGCCTCCTCGACGGCGCGGGCCCCGAGGTCGATGAACGGGTTTGTGCGCTGGCGTTCGGTCCCGGCTTGACGATCGAGAGCGCGCTGCTCCGGCTCCGCGCCGGCGGAGCCTGATGCGGGTCGATCTCACGCGGCGTGCGACGGAGCTCGTCGAGCTCATGGACGACCCCGAGTGCGACCCGGTGCTGCTCGACGCGACCTATGCCCGGTTCGCGACGGTGAACAGGCTCGTCTCGGGGTGGCGCAGTCTCTACCGTTCGCACATCCGGCCTCGTCTGGACCCGTCGCGCACGACGTCGATCGTCGACATCGGGTTCGGCGGCGGTGACGTCCCGACGGCCGTCGCCTCCTGGGCACGAGCCGACGGGCTGCCGGTCCAGGTGACGGCGATCGACCCAGATGAGCGTTCGGTCGACTTCGCCCGCCGCCGGTACGCGGAGGGACCGGTCGACTTCCGCTCGGCGCACAGCAGCGACCTGGTCGCCCGGGGCGATCAGGTCGACATCGTGCTGTCCAACCATGTCCTGCACCACCTCGACCCGGCCCAGCTGGCCGGTCTCCTGTCCGACAGCGCCTCCATCGCCCGAAGGCTCGTGCTGCACAGCGACCTGGAGCGGGACCGGCTGGCGTACGCCGCGTACGGACTCGTCACTCTGCCGGGACGGCGGCGCTCCTTCCTCCACGTCGACGGCCTCCGCTCCATTCGCCGCAGCTACCGGCAGCGGGAACTCCAGGAGGTCGTCCCCGACGGATGGCTCGTCGAGCGTCGATTCCCCATGCGGCTGCTGGTGTCGAGGAGCTTCGACGCGACGACCGACGGACGCCGATGACCGGGGTGCTCGTCATCGGCGGAGGACCGGTCGGACTGGTGTCGGCGATCCTGCTCGCCCAGGACGGTGTCGACGTCACGGTCTGGGAGCAGCGGGCGGACCCTCCGTCGGGAACGCGGGCGATCGGGATCCACCCGCCCTCCCTCGAGCTGTTCGACGTGCTCGGCGTCCTCGACGACATCCGCGTCGACGCCGTCCGAATCGACCAGGGTGAGGCGTGGAGCGGCGGTCGGCGACTCGGCACCGTCGTGTTCCGTGATCGTCCGGTCGCCCACCCGTATGTCGCCGCGCTCGAGCAGTGGCGGACCGAGCGGATCCTCCGTGCGCGCCTGGAGTCCATCGCCCCGGGGTCCTTGTCGACGGGGACCGCGTGCACCAGTGTCCGCACCGTCGGGGACGAGGTCGTCGTCGAAGGGACCGACGCCTCCGGCCCCGTGAGCGCTCGTGCAACCATGGTCATCGTCGCAGCCGGTGGGCGAGCCGGGTTCCCCGGAGCCGAGAATCCCGGGCCGGTCCACCGCTACCGCGACCGCTATCTCATGGGCGACGTCGCGGACCGGAGTGGCGCCGGGCCCATCGCGCGGGTCCACCTGCATCGTGACGGCGTCGTCGAGTCGTTCCCACTCCCCCGCGGCATGCGCCGGTACGTCGTCCACACCGGGTACACCTCCCCTCGTGACGAGACCGGTCTGCAGCCGAGTGCCGACGACCTCGCGACCCTCGTCGCGGATCGCACCGGCGAGGAGGCCGATGCGGCGACGAACACCATGCTCAGCGCGTTCGGGGTGCGGAGTCGTCGTCGGAGCCGTGTGGTCGACGGACGGATCGTCCACGTGGGCGACGCCGCGCACGAGATCAGCCCGATCGGCGGCCAGGGCATGAATCTCGGCTGGGCGGACGCCCGCGTGTTCGCGCCGCTGGTCGCGCGCGCGGTCACCGGGCGAGGGACGCTCGAGCGCGAGTTCGCGGCCGCCGCCGAACAGCAGCGGCGCGCGGTCAGACGTGCCTCCTGGCAGGCGGCGCTCAACATGCGCTTGGGTCGCCCGATCCCCACCGCACTGGTGGGCGTCCGCGATCTCGGCCTGCGGGCCGCCCTCAGCGGCCCACTGATGCCGGTGCTCGCCGACGCCTACACGATGCGCTGGTTGCGCTGAACCGACGGCGTCCTCAGGCGACGGTGATCCCCCGCCGTTCGCGCATCAGTGACCGACGTGCACGCCCGAGGGCGTCTGGTCGGTCCGGCGGATGAGGAACGACGCGCCCACCGCGAGTAGCGAGAGGACGGCGCCGCACAGGAACGCCGCCTGCACGCCCGCTGCCGTCGCGTCGACCGCGGAACTCCCGGCCGCCGCGCGAGCGGCAGCCGTCGTGGACATCATCGTGATGAACACCGCCGTCCCTGCGGCGCCGGCGAGCTGCTGGACCGTGCCGACGATCGCGCTGCCGTGGGGGTAGAGCTCGGCTCGAAGGGAGCCGAGGGCCGAGGTCAGGAGCGGCGTGAACATGAACGCGAGACCCGCGCTCAGGAGCATGTGGACGGCGATGATCATCACGATGGCGCTGTCGACTCCGAGCATCGTCAGGAGCCAGAGGGCGGCGCTCACGGCGAAGGCGCCGGGGATCACCAGCGGACGCGGCCCGAAGCGGTCGAACAACGACCCTACGAGCGGCGCGAGCGCGGCCATGGTCAGCCCGCCGGGGAGCAGCATGAGTCCCGTGGTCAACGTGTCGACCTGCAGGACGCTCTGCAGGTAGATGGGCAGGATGATCAACGATCCGAACAGCGCCATCATGACGATCACGACGAGGATGATCGACACGGTGAACGAGCGGTTCGCGAAGGTGCGCAGATCCATGAACGGCCGGTTCTCACGTACGAGTCCGCGCTGACGCAATACGAACGCCAGGAGCGCGAGGACGCCGACGGCCAGCGGGATCCACACCGGCATGAGCGCATGGCCCTCCGCCGACTCCCCGATACTGCTCAGCCCGAAGATGAGGCCACCGAAGGCGAGCGCGGAGAGCACGAGCGAGAGCGCGTCGAACCGGACCTTCCTCGGCTCGGTCACGTTGCGCACCAGCAGGGCGCCGAGGATCAGCGAGGCCACGGCGATCGGGAGCACGATCCAGAACATCCATCGCCAGTCGAGCACGCTCAGGATCAGGCCCGACACCGTGGGTCCGACCGCCGGGGCGACCGAGATGACGATCGAGATCGCGCCCATCGTCCGACCGCGAGCCGAGACCGGCACGATGTTCAGCACCGTCGTCATCAGCAGCGGCATCATGATGGCGGTTCCGCTGGCCTGCACCACGCGGCCGAGCAGCAGGGTGCCGAAGCCGGGTGACAGCGCGGCGATGAGCGTGCCGAGGCTGAAGAGGACCATCGCCGTGATGAACATGGCGCGGAGGGAGAACCGCTCCAACAGGAACCCGGTGGCGGGGATGACCACGGCCATCGTGAGCATGAAGCCGGTCGTCAGCCACTGCGCCGAACTCGCCGTGATGTCGAGGTCCTCCATGAGCCGCGGCAGGGCGACGCTCATGATCGTCTCGTTGAGGATCACGACGAACGCCGACACGAGCAGCAGTCCGATGAGGAGCTTCGACCCGGGCGGGAGGCGATCTGCCGAGGACTTCCCGGAGGTCGGGACCGAACCTGTCGGATTGGGCACGGTGTCAGTCGTCATAGCGGTGTCATCCTTCTCAGGCCTCGGCCGTCGTCAGGGCAGATGCCTGCCCTCTGGAAGGACAAGCACCGGATCGCCGCGGGTATTCCCAGGCGTGTCGACCGGTTACGCGCAGGGCGAAGACCCGTTCCGGATGAACGGTTCCGGTGCCACCATGAAGCCATGACTGTTCCCACCATCACGCTCAATGACGGCCACACCATCCCCCAGCTCGGTTTCGGCGTCTTCCTCGTCGACCCGCAGGAGGCGGAGCGCATCGTCTCCGATGCACTCGAGGTCGGCTACCGCCACATCGACACCGCCGCGATCTACAAGAACGAGGAGGGCGTCGGCGCCGCCATCGCCAAGTCCGGCATCCCCCGCGACGAACTCTTCATCACCACGAAGCTCTGGAACGACCGTCACCAGAAGGCGTCCGCGCACGCGGCGATCGACGAGAGCCTCGACAAGCTCGGTCTCGACCACGTCGACCTCTACCTCACCCACTGGCCCACGCCCGGCAAGGACGACTACCTCGAGGCGTGGTTGGCGCTGGAGGAGATCAAGGCCGCCGGCAAGACGCGCTCGATCGGCGTCTCGAACCACCAGGTCGAGCACCTCGAGAAGCTCCTCGCCAACTCCGACACCGTCCCGGCGGTCAACCAGATCGAGTTGCACCCGGCTTTCGCGCAGCGCGAGCTGCGGACGTTCGGCGCTGAGCACGGGATCCACATCGAGTCGTGGGGGCCCCTCGGTCAGGGCAAGTACGACCTCTTCGGTGAGCAGTCGGTCGCGGCTGCTGCCGAGGCCCACGGTGTGACGCCCGCACAGGTCGTCATCCGCTGGCACCTCCAGAACGGCCTGATCGTCTTCCCGAAGTCGAACTCGCGCGAGCGCATCGCGCAGAACTTCGACGTGTTCGGCTTCGAACTGTCGGCCGACGAGATCGCCGCGATCGACGCCCTCGACTCGGGGAAGCGCGTCGGCAGCCACCCGGACGAGGTGAACTGACCTCGGGTTCCGGCCCAACGAAGAAGTCCCCGTCAGCTGTTCGGCTGACGGGGACTTCTTGATGTTCCAGTGGATCTGAGGGGACTCGAACCCCTGACCCCCTGCATGCCATGCAGGTGCGCTACCAGCTGCGCCACAGACCCATATTCACGTTGCTTGCCCCTGCTGTTTCAGCGGAAGCAACTTGAATAGGTTACTACATCTTGAGAGCGGTTGTGACCACTTTCGATGCCGACACCGACGCGTCGGTCAGCTCGCGGGCTGTGGAGCCGACGACACCAGCGGAATCACCGGGCAGTCCTTCCACAGGCGCTCCAGCGAGTAGTACATCCGCTCCTCCTCGTGGAAGACGTGGACGACGACCTCGCCGAAGTCGAGGAGGATCCAGCGACCTTCGGACTTGCCCTCGCGACGCAAGGTCTTCACGCCGCTCGCGTTCAGGCGATCCTCGACCTCGCCGGCGATGGCGACGACGTTACGCTCGCTCCGCCCGGTGACGAGCAGGAAGGCGTCCACGAACGGCAGCGGGCCAGAGACGTCGAGTGCGACGAGATCCTCGCCGCCCTTCGACTCGGCTGCGGTCGATGCGAGCTGGACGGCGTCCAGCGTGGTGTCGGACAGGGTCATGTGGTGTACTCCTCTGACGACCGCAGCGGATGCGGTCGGGTGAATGGCGGAAGGGCTAGAACGCCCCGCCGAAGAATCCGATGATGAGCACCGCGATGACGCCCGCCGCGAGCACCGCGGCGGCGATCGCGAGGGTCATCAGCAGCTTGTTGCTCTGGTTGGTGGTGGCCGGGACGACGTCACGCGTCGATCCGTGGCTACTGACCGCGCGGCTCGCCGCGACGGGCGAAGCGGCGGTGACGGAGGCCGGGAGTTCGTCCCCCTCGACGAGGCGGTCGATGCCCGCGCCGTCGAAGTGGTTCGGGTCCTGGCCGGCGGAACCGAGCCCCCGAGGGAGGTCGATCGTTCCGGTGATGAGGATCTCGCCCGTGGAGTTCGACGTCGCACCGGCCTCCGCCTGCGCGGGGGCCACGGGGATGATGAGCGAGCTCGTGGTGATCTGGCCCGTCGTCGTCATGCTGCTGCCGAGCAGGTCTTCGAACGCGACCTCGTTGTCGACCTGTGAAGCGCGCTCGGCCTCGAGCGCCGCCACGAGCATGGAGTCGCGCCCGAACCCCTTCGAGAGCGTGGACGCGGGGTCCTCGGAGATGTCGTCGCGGTCGGAGACGTCGAACAGGGAGCCGGACGCGACGGGCTTGTCGCTCGCCGGCGTCACCTGGGGTGCCGGAGCCTCGGACGCCCGAGCCTTGGCGGCTCGCTCCTCCGCGGCGGCACGCTCGGCTGCCTGACGCTCGGCCGCCTTGCGCTCATCGGCCTTGCGCTCGGCAGCGAGGCGATCCGCGTCCTGCTGCTCGTGCAGCTTGCGGGCCGCGGCCTCACGGCGTTCGGTCTCCGCAGCGGCTTCAGCCTCGGCGGCGGCCGTCTGCTGCGCGAGCTTCGCGGCCTGCTGCCGGGCGGCCTTGTTCTGCTTCTGGGGAGGAGCGACGACCTGATCCGGCGTGCGCGGCGGCAGAGCGACCGACGGCACGGGCTGCTCCACAGGGGGTGCGACCGGCGCGGTCGCCGCCGGGATCTGTTCGATCGAGCCGGTCCGCTCCAACTCGCGGAGTTGACGACGAGTGAGCCCACCGGTGGGAGCCGGGCTCGGCGCGCCGGTCGACGGCGTCGTGCCGGGGCTCGAGGCGGGCGCAGCTGACGCTGGTGCGGGTGACGCCGGCTCGACACGTGGAGCGCCGCTGGCCTCCGACACTGCCGGCTCGGGGATCGCTCCCCCGGCGACCGGCTCCGACGTCGATGCGCGACGGCTCCGCGGTGCAGCCGCTTCGGGCGCTGCATCGTCGGCGGGCGTCGACGACTGCTGGCTCGCTCGAGCCTGTCGCCTGGTCAAGGGCGCGTCTTCTGGCAACGCGGTCATGTGGCTTCACTCCGATACAGGTGGTGCTTGGTGATGTACTGCACGACACCGTCGGGAACCAGATACCAGACTGGAAAGCCTTTGCTCACCCGGCTCCGGCAATCCGTCGACGATATCGCAAGGGCCGGAACTTCCAGCAAGCTTACGTCGTGCTGCGGTAATCCGGAAACGTTCAAATCGTGTCCCGGACGACTCACAGCAACGAAGTGCGCCAGATCCCAGACCTCTCTGACGTCTTTCCAGCTGAGGATCTGGGCGATCGCGTCCGCCCCGGTGATGAAGAACAGCTCGGCGTCCGGCCGCTTGCGTCGCAGGTCGCGGAGGGTGTCGATCGTGTAGGTGGGACCGGCGCGGTCGATGTCGACGCGGCTGACGGTGAAACGGGGGTTCGCCGCGGTGGCGATGACCGTCATGAGGTAGCGGTGCTCGCTGTCGCTCACACCCGACTTGCGGTACGGCATGCCGGTCGGGACGAACACGACCTCATCGAGGTCGAAGTGTTGCGCGACTTCGGAAGCGGCGACGAGGTGCCCGTGGTGGATGGGGTCGAACGTTCCACCCATGACGCCGATCCGAGGACGACGTGTCGTCGTCTCGGCGACGGGCGCGCTCACGCCGGACAGCTCAGTGACCGTGCTCGCCGTGCGCCAGCGTCGGCTCGTCCTTGCCACCGTGGCGGTTGGCGACGTCGCGATAGCTGAAGGTCACGGCGCCGAGGATGGCGAACAGCACGAGAGCGACAGCGCCGAAGACCCAGGTCGGAGCGGCGAGTTCGACGGCGTGCTCCGACTCGGCCAGAACGGTGGCAGCCAATACGGACGCGGCAATCGACATGATCTCTCCTTCTGTGCGACGCCTGGTGACGCCCACCTCAGTCTAGCGACTACCGACGGGTGTGGCCCGTACCACGCACGAGCCACTTCGTACTCGTGAGTTCCGGGAGGCCCATCGGCCCTCTGGCGTGCAGTTTCTGGGTGGAGATGCCCACCTCGGCGCCGAACCCGAACTCCGCGCCATCGGTGAACCGGGTCGACGCATTGACCATGACGACCGCCGAGTCCACCTCCGCGAGGAAGCGGTCGGCGTTGACGACGTCGTTCGTCACGATCGCGTCCGTGTGGCCGGTGGAGTAGCGGTCGATGTGCTCGAGCGCGGCATCGAGGTCGTCGACGACGCGCACCGACACCTCGAGCGACATGTGTTCGGTCGACCAGTCCTCCTCGACGGCGGCGACCGAATCGGGGAAGATCTCGCGCGCCTGCTCGTCCGCATGGATGAGCACGTCGTGCTCCCGGAGGTCGCCAAGCACGGCGGGCAGCAGGCGTTGAGCCGCGTCGCGGTGGACGAGCACGGTCTCGAGCGCGTTGCAGACCGAGGGGCGCTGGATCTTCGCGTTGCGGACGATGTCCACCGCCCAGTCGCGGTCCGCGCTCGCGTCGAGGAACACGTGCACCACACCGGCGCCGGTCTCGATCACCGGCACCGTCGACTCCCGGACCACCGTCTCGATGAGCGAGGCGCTCCCCCGCGGGATGAGGACGTCGATGAGGCCCCTGGCGTTCATGAGCTGCTTCGCGCCGTCCCGGCCGAACTCGTCGATCGTCTGCACCGCGTCACCGGGCAATCCGACGGACTCCAGCGCCGATCGGAGCAGACCGACGAGGACCGCGTTGGTGTGCTCTGCCGCGGAACCACCGCGGAGGACGACCGCGTTACCGCTCTTGATCGCGAGGGCGGCGATGTCCACGGTGACGTTCGGTCTGGCCTCGTAGATCGCGCCGACCACGCCGAACGGGACGCGGACCTGCTCGAGCTTCACGCCGTCCGGTGTGTTGCTGCCCCGGACGACCTGACCCACGGGGTCGACGATCGCGATGACGTCGCGCACCGCGACCGCCAGCCCCTCGATCCGTCCGCGGTCGAGGCGGAGACGGTCCTGCAGGCCGACCGCCATCCCCTGCTCCCGCCCGCTGGCGAGGTCGAGCTCGTTGGCGGCGATCACCGCGTCGGCGCCCTCCACGATCGCCACGGCGATCGCTTCCAGCGCCCGGTTCTTCTGCGCGGTGGTCGTCTGAGCGAGCATCCGGGACGCACGCTTCGCAGCGGCGAGACGATCCATGAGCGGGAGCGCGGTGGTGAGAGACGACGACATGCGTCGATTGTACTCAGCGACCCCAGCGGAGCCGGCTCAGGCCGGCTGGAACCAGGTCCCGAGCTGCTCGCCCCGGAGCGCGGCGGCGACGTTCGCCGTCGAGGTCACCAGGACGGAGGTCCCTGCCTCAGCAGCCAACCGGGCCGCGGACACCTTCGTGCCGGCACCGCCCGTTCCAACGCCCGCTGACCCGATGTCGCCGAACGTCACGCCGGTGAGCGGGTCGCCGAACGGCACCTCTTCGATGCGCTCGGCACCGGGCTCCTGCGGAGGACGCGTGTACAGCGCGTCGACGTCGCTCAGCAGGATCAGGACGTCCGCCGCGACCAGCACCGAGACGAGCGCAGCGAGCCGGTCGTTGTCGCCGAACCGGATCTCATGCGTCGCCACGGTGTCGTTCTCGTTCACGATCGGGAGGATGCGCAGCCCCAGCAGCCGTTCCATCGCCCGTTGGGCGTTGCTCCGGTGGCTCGGGTTCTCGAGATCGCCCGCCGTCAGGAGCACCTGACCGGCGACGATGCCGAACCGGTCGAGGCTGTCCTGGTACCGGTAGATGAGGACGTTCTGCCCGACGGCCGCAGCCGCCTGCTGCGTCGCCAGGTCGCTCGGGCGTGCATCGAGGCGCAGGTACGGCATCCCGGTCGCGATGGCGCCGGAGGACACCAGGACGACCTCGGTCCCCCTGTCGTGCGCTCCGGCGAGAGCCTCGACCAGCGCAGTGATCTGCCCGGCGTTCTCACCGCTGATCGAAGAGGAACCGACCTTCACGACGATGCGGCGGGCACCAGGGATCGCACTGCGCTGGCTGACGGTCACCGTTCGTCGTCCTCCGACGCGCCACCCTCGTCCTGCTGGGCGTCAGCCGGCACGGAGCCCACTTCGAAGCCCTCATCGTCGTTCCAGAGACCGGCCGCGCGTTCGCGGAGCAGCTCCGCGCGCGCCTCGGCCTTGGCGTCCATGCGCTCGAAGTACTCGTCACGACGCTGGTTGCGGGTCGGGCGGTGGCTCGCGTCGAGACGCGGGTCCGTTCCACGCGGTTGCGTCAGCAGTTCCGCGGTGCTCGTGAGTGTGGGCTCCCAGTCGAAGACCACGCCGCCACCCGCACCGATCATGACGGTGGCACCGGCGACGGCGCCGGCCTTGAACAGCGCCTCTTCGACACCGAGCTTCGCCAGGCGGTCCGCGAGGAACCCGACGGCCTCCTCGTTGTTGAAGTCCGTCTGCTGCACCCAGCGCTCCGGCTTCGCGCCGAGGATGCGGTAGAGGTTGCCGTAGGTGCCACCCTCGACCGTGACGGTGAACTTGGAGTCGTCGACCGGCTTCGGGCGGAGCACGATCCGAGGCTTGGCGGCCTCGAGGGCTGCGCGGGCGCGGCTCTCCTCGACGAGCTCGCTCAACGCGAACGAGAGCTGTCGGAGACCTTCGCGCGAGACCGTCGAGATCTCGAAGACCTTGTAGCCGCGTGCCTCGAGGTCGGGACGCAGGAACTCGGCGAGCTCCCTCGCCTCCGGGACGTCGATCTTGTTGAGGGCGATGAGCTGCGGGCGCTCGACCAGCGGCGTCTGGCCCTCCGGGACGGGATAGGCGGCGAGCTCGGCGAGGATGACGTCGAGGTCGCTGATCGGGTCGCGGCCCGGCTCGAGCGTCGCGCAGTCGAGGACGTGCAACAACGCGGAGCACCGCTCGACGTGACGGAGGAACTCGAGGCCGAGCCCCTTGCCCTCGCTCGCGCCCTCGATCAGGCCGGGGACGTCCGCCATCGTGTAGCGCACCTCGCCGGCCTCGACGACGCCGAGGTTCGGGTGCAGCGTGGTGAAGGGGTAGTCGGCGATCTTCGGCTTGGCAGCAGACATCGCGGCGATGAGGCTCGACTTCCCGGCCGACGGGTAGCCGACGAGCGCGACGTCGGCAACGGTCTTCAGCTCGAGGAGGACATCGCCCTCCCAGCCGTGCGTGCCGAGGAGCGCGAAGCCCGGGGCCTTGCGCTTGGTCGAGGCGAGCGCCGCGTTCCCGAGGCCACCCTGCCCGCCGGGCGCGACGACGAACTCCATACCTGGCTCGACGAAGTCGACCAGTTCGACGCCGTCGACGTCCTTCACGACGGTGCCGACGGGCACCGGCAGGATGAGCGTCTCGCCCTGGAAGCCGTTCCGGTGGTCGCCCATGCCGAAGCCGCCGGTGTCGGAGCTCCGGTGCGGAGACCGGTGGTACCCGAGCAGGGTCGTGATCTGAGGGTCCGACACGAGCACGATGTCGCCACCGTGTCCGCCGTTGCCGCCATCGGGGCCGGCCAGCGGCTTGAACTTCTCGCGCTTCACGGAGACGCAGCCGTTGCCGCCGCCGCCCGCTCGCAGGTGCAGTGTGACCCGGTCGACGAATGTGACCATGGACGCTCAGCCCCTCTCTGGATCATGTAACTCGGTTGTACGACAGCAGGGGGCGGGCCGAAGCCCGCCCCCTGCTGGAAAGATCGGTGTTGCTACTCTGCAGCAGCGACGATGTTGACGACCTTGCGGCCGCCCTTGTTGCCGAACTGGACGGAGCCAGCCTCGAGAGCGAACAGCGTGTCGTCGCCGCCACGGCCGACGTTGGCGCCGGGGTGGAAGTGCGTGCCGCGCTGACGGACGAGGATCTCGCCCGCGAGGACGACCTGGCCGCCGAAGCGCTTCACACCGAGACGCTGTGCGTTGGAGTCACGACCGTTGCGAGTGGAACTCGCACCCTTCTTGTGTGCCATCTCTTCTTCTCCTCGATGCCTTACTTGATGCCGGTGATCTTGACGCGCGTGAGCTCCTGACGGTGCCCCTGACGCTTCTTGTACCCGGTCTTGTTCTTGAACTTCTGGATGATGATCTTCGGACCGCGGAGGTTCTCGAGCACCTCGGCCGTCACCGTGATCTTCGCGAGCGACTTCGCGTCGGAGATGATGTTCTCACCGTCGACGTGGAGCACCGCGGGAAGCTCGATGTTGCCATCCTTGTCGGCCTTGACCCGGTCCATCGTGACGATGGTTCCGATCTCGACCTTCTCCTGCCGTCCTCCGGCGCGCACAACTGCGTAAACCACTACGTACCCGTTCTTTGGGGAGCGAAACGCTCCGACTGACTGTTGCTGGAAGTTACTGCTCGGAAAGGCTCGAACACGTGGGACACCTTGATGGCAGAAAACCGTGGGTGGCAATGAAAACTCAATGCACACCAACGGTCGAGTTTACTTCATCGTGCAGTCCAGGTCAAACCAGCAGGACAGACGCTCGAGATCGAGGCTGTTCCTCACGGCTCCCACACCGGATGCACTCGACCAGTGTACCCCGGGGCCTCCTGAACGAAGGCCGGGTGCCCGGCGCGTCCGGACCCGACCGGGAATCCACCGTCGGCGACGGTGGTTGGATGGGGGCATGACCGTGCTCATCGACCCCCCGCTCTGGCCGGCACACGGCACCCTGTGGTCGCACGTCGTGAGCGACAGCTCGCTCGAGGAGCTGCACGCGTTCGCCGAGCGCACCGGTCTGCCGCCACGCTCGTTCGACCTGGACCACTACGACGTCCCCGCCGAACGGCATGAGACCCTCGTCGCGGCCGGGGCGGTGGCCGTCACCGGCGGGGAGCTCGTCCGCCGGTTGATCGCCAGCGGCCTGCGCATCACCGCACGAGAACGGCGCGCCTCCCGCGGAGACGCGCCGTCCTGATCGATCAGTCCTACTCGGCCTGGCGCTGCGACGCGTCCGATCCGACAGCCTGCCCACCGGCGAGCGAAGCCGTCGACACGCGTCGGCTCCGGCCACGACCCTGACCGGGCTGCTTCGGCTCAGGAAGCGCGTCGAGGACGGACTCCAGCAGGTGCTCCGGATCGACCACGGCAGCACGCCGCGGCTTGTCGGCCACCGGGGCGATCGGCAGGTCCAGCAATGCCAGCGCGGGTGACGCGGATTCCGCCGTGGTGTCGGCGGAACGGTCCTCGGTGGAGCCACGACGGGCGTCGTCGCCGCCTCGACGTCGCGGCTCGCGCTTCTCGCGGCGGCTGCGGCGGCCCTCCTGCTGCTGTCCGGCGGACGCGGCCGACCGGTCATCCTGCTGGGGCGTGGATTCCTCGGTGGTCCGGTCCTCGGCGCTTGCCGCCTCTGCGACGACCGCATCGGCGACCGCCTCGGCCGCGGCGAGTTCCTCGTGGTGCAGCGTGCGAGCGGCGATCAGCGCGAGCGCGTTCTTCGCGTCGTCGGTGATCCCGTGCGTCTGACCGGCCGGCTTCTGCTGCGCGTTCTGGCCGCCTGACGGCTGACCGCCCTGCGCTCCACCCTTGCCGCGACGACGCTGCTGCTCCGGCTGCGGGGTCTGGCGGTGACGGACGACGGGGTCGTGGTGCACGACGACGCCACGCCCGGCGCAGACCTCACACGGTTCGCTGAACGTCTCCAGGAGCCCGAGACCGAGCTTCTTGCGCGTCATCTGGACGAGTCCGAGCGAGGTCACCTCGGCGACCTGGTGCTTCGTCCGGTCGCGGCTGAGGCATTCGACGAGACGTCGGAGGACCAGGTCGCGGTTCGTCTCGAGCACCATGTCGATGAAGTCGACGACGATGATGCCACCGATGTCGCGGAGTCGGAGCTGACGCACGACCTCCTCGGCGGCCTCGAGGTTGTTCTTGGTGACCGTCTCCTCCAGGTTGCCGCCTGAACCGACGAACTTGCCCGTGTTGACGTCGACCACCGTCATCGCCTCGGTGCGGTCGATGACGAGTGAACCGCCGGAGGGGAGCCAGACCTTGCGGTCGAGCGCCTTCTCGATCTGCTCGGCGATGCGGTAGTCGACGAAAGCGTCGCCGGTGCCGTCGTAGGCCTCGACCCGCTCGAGCAGGTCGGGCGCGACGCCGCGGAGGTAGCTCTGGATGTCCTGGAGGGCGTCGGAGCCCTGGATGACGAGCTTCTGGAAGTCCTCGTTGAAGACATCGCGGATGATCTTGATGAGGAGGTCGGGCTCGCTGTGGAGCAGTGCCGGCGACTGGACGGTCTCGATCTGACGCGAGATCTCCGCCCACTGCGACTTCAGCCGCGTGACGTCGAGCGTGAGCTGCTCCTCGGTGGCGCCCTCGGCGGCCGTGCGCACGATGACGCCGACGTTCTCCGGAAGGACCTCCTTGAGGATCTTCTTCAGGCGTGCGCGCTCCGTGTCCGGCAACTTTCGCGAGATCCCGTTCATCGAGCCGTTCGGCACGTAGACGAGGTAGCGTCCGGGCAGGGAGACCTGGCTCGTGAGGCGCGCACCCTTGTGGCCCACGGGGTCCTTCGTGACCTGCACGAGGACGGTGTCGCCGCCCTTCAGTGCGAGCTCGATCCGGCGGGGCTGGTTGCCCGTCTCCACGGAGTCCCAGTCGACCTCACCGGAGTAGAGCACGGCGTTACGCCCGCGGCCGATGTCGACGAAGGCCGCCTCCATGCTCGGCAGGACGTTCTGCACGCGCCCGAGGTAGACGTTGCCGATGAGCGAGGCCTCCTGGCTCCTGGCGACGTAGTGCTCGACGAGGACGCCGTCCTCGAGGACGCCGATCTGCGTCTTGCCGTTCTTGGAGCGGACGACCATGACGCGGTCCACCGACTCGCGTCGCGCGAGGAACTCGGCCTCGGTGACGACCGGACGACGACGACCCGCGTCACGTCCGTCGCGGCGGCGCTGCTTCTTGGCCTCGAGCCGGGTGGAGCCGCGCACCTTCTGCGGCTCGGTGATGAGCTCCGGCTCGCGAGGCGTGCGGACCTTGACGACGTTGCGGCTCTCGGAACGCGAATCGCCGCGCTCGGCCTGCTCCGGTCCGTCCTCGCCGGCACGACGACGGGTGCGTCGCCGGGACGAACTGAGTTCCGCTTCGAGCGGCTCGTCGTCGCGGTGCACGATCGGCGGGAGGTCCGGCGCCTGGAACAGCAGCATGGTCGTCGGCGGACGCACCGGTGCGACGGGGGTCGATTCCTCCTGCGTCGTCGGCTGCTCGGTCTCGGTGGACCCGTCGGCGGCGTCAGGTGTCGTGAGCTGCTGGTCGGTCGGTTCGTGCTCGGTCTCCGGCGTGGCCGGGTCCTCGGTGTGCTCTTTCACCATTCCTGGTGTACTCCCCTATGCCGGGTCGGTGGCCGCGCCACCCTCCGGTTCTTCATCTCGTGCGAGCGTCTGCGGGTGCAGTCGTTCGCAAATCCTGTGTGATCGCTGGCTCTCGGAGCTCTCACGATCGTGCCGGCACGTGCCGGCGGGTCCTGGGCTCTCATTGCCCAACAAGCCTGTTGTGTCGTGCGGTCGAGCGCGGCTCGGGCACAACCCCTCGATTATCGCACGAACGGGGCCGGCACTCCTGAGCGCCACCTGCCCGGGCATGTCCTGGAGCGTCTGAGCCGGCGCGCAGCTCCGCGTGCGACAATCGGAGCGTGTCAGCTCCGGTCATCGACGCGCGCCCCAAGGGCCTCGCGATCTTCCTCATCCTCGCAGGCGTCATCGGGTGGATCGCCGCGTTCGCGCTCACGCTCGACAAGTTCCAGCTCCTGCAGGACCCCGACGCACAACTGGGCTGCAACCTGAGCATCCTGGTGCAATGCGGCGTCAACCTGAACTCCTGGCAGGGCGCCATCCTCGGGTTCCCGAACCCGCTCATCGGTCTCTCCGCCTGGATCGCGCCGATCGCCGTCGGGATCGCGATCCTGGCCGGCGCGCGGTTCGCGCGGTGGTTCTGGATCGCCTTCAACGTCGGACTCCTCGGCGCCCTCGGGTTCGTCATCTGGCTGATCTCCCAGAGCATCTTCGTCCTGGGCACGCTCTGCCCGTGGTGCATGGTCACCTGGTCGGTGACGATCCCGTCGTTCATCGCCGTGACGGCGTTCACGCTCAAGAACGGGATCATCCCGGCCTCGCCGGCCGTCCGCCGGGTCGCCGGCGTCGTCTCCTCCTGGATCGTCGTGGTGACCCTCGCTTGCTACCTCGCCGTCGCGGTCATCGCGCAGCTGCGGCTCGACGTCCTGTCCTACCTCTGACCCCTGCCCTGCAGAACGACGAAGCCCGCCCCCGGAGACCGGGGGCGGGCTTCGTCGTCCGATGGACGGACCGACGTCAGGCGAACCAGAGCGCGAGCTCGCGCGAGGCGGACTCGACGCTGTCCGAGCCGTGCACGAGGTTCTGCTGCACCTTGAGGCCCCAGTCACGACCGAAGTCGCCGCGGATGGTGCCGGGGGCCGCCGTCGTCGGATCGGTCGTGCCCGCGAGCGAACGGAACCCCTCGATCACACGGTTACCGGCCACGCGGATGGCGACGACCGGGCCGCTCAGCATGAACTCGACGAGCGGTTCGTAGAACGGCTTGCCCTCGTGCTCGGCGTAGTGCGCGGCGAGGAGTTCGCGGTCGGGCTCGACCATGCGGAGGTCCACGAGGGAGTAGCCCTTCGCCTCGATCCGGCGGAGGATCTCGCCGGTCAGGTTGCGTGCGACGCCGTCGGGCTTCACGAGTACCAGGGTTTCTTCAACAGCCACGGTCAATCCTTCGCTTCTCGGTAGAACGCCTGCTGACGCTCGATCTTGTCGCCTTGGACCATCGCATAGGTCCAGACGGCTGCGGCCATGCCACCGACGAGGAACATCATCGGCACGAGCAGACCGGTAGCCACGATAGCGGCTTGCACCGCCCAGCCCAGCCAATACCCCCAGCGGAATCGCAGGAGCGGGATCGTCGCGACGATGATCAGACACAGCACCGCGCCGCCGATCAACGCGACCGGGGCCGGCAGTGCCTTCAGCCCGAAGATGACGAGCGAACCGAGGAACATGACGACCATCTCGAATCCGAGGATGATCGATCCGAGCGTCTGCTTGATGCTCCGCGGACCACGCCGAGCCGACATGCCGCTCATGCCTTCGCCTTCCATTCGCGGTCGTCGGCGACCTCGATCGCCTCACCGACGAGCGTGATGGAGCCGGTGATCACGACGAGCCGGCGAGGCGCCTCCTCCGCCCAACGACGGGCGTCCTCCGCGGCCTCGTCGAGGGTGTCGGCGAACGTCGAGGCCGGCAGCTCGAGCGACGCCGCGAGCCGCGAGAGCTCCTCGGCGGGGATCGCGCGCTCCGACTCGGACTGGGTGAAGAAGAACCCGGACGCCGCCGGCGCCAGGGTCGTCAGGATCCCCGCGGCGTCCTTGTCCTGCAGGATGCCGACGACGAAGGCGATCTCGTCGACGTCGAAGTACGTCCCGAGCGCCGCGACGAGTGACGCCGCGCCGTGGGGGTTGTGCGCCGCGTCGACGAGCACGGTGGGATCGGTGCCGACGAGCTGCAGCCGCCCCGGTGAGGCGACCTCCGTGAGCCCTTCGGCGAGGACGTCTTCGGCGATGGCCTGCGTCGCACCGCCGAGGAACGCCTCGACGGCGACGATCGCGAGCGTGGCGTTCCGTCCCTGATGGTCGCCGTACAAGGGCAGGTAGAGCTCCGGGTAGGTCCCCGCGCGGCCTCGGACGGTGATGAGCTGTCCGCCGACGGCGACGGCGTCCTGCTCCAAGGCGAACTCGTCGCCCTCGAACACGATGGGGTCGGACGCGGCGGCCGCCGCCTCCGTGAGTGCACGTCTCGCGTCCGGGTGCTGCGCGGCCGACACGACCTGAGCGCCGGGCTTGATGATCCCCGCCTTCGTCCGCGCGATCTCGGCGATCGTGGATCCGAGCCGCTGCACGTGGTCGAGGTCGATCGGGGTGAAGACCGCGACCTCGGCGTCTGCCGCGTTCGTCGAGTCCCACGCCCCGCCCATGCCGACCTCGACCACCGCGACGTCGACGGGCGCGTCGCCGAAGCAGGCGAACCCGAGCACCGTCAGCGCCTCGAAGAAGGTCAGCGCCGGCTCCCCGGCCGCCGTGAGTTCGGCGTCGACCATGGCCAGGTAGGGCCGGATGTCGTCCCAGTTCCTCGCGACGGCTTCGTCGGAGATCCGCTCGCCGTCGACCCCGATGCGCTCGGTGAACCGGACGAGGTGCGGACTCGTGAAGAGACCCGTCCGGAGACCGTGGGCGCGGAGGATGCTCTCGATCATGCGTGCCGTGCTCGTCTTGCCGTTCGTGCCCGCGATCTGGATGATCGCGAACGACGACTCGGGGTTGCCGAGCAGCTCGAGCGCTCGCTTGGTGGCGCCGAGTCGGGGCTGCGGCTGGGCCTCTCCGAGACGGTCGAGCAGCTCGCGGTACACGGCGTCCGCCGCGTCCGCGGCCGAGCGGTCGTCAGGCTCGTTCAGGTCATCGGACATGCGCGGTCTCCTCTGCGCGCTCGACGGTGACGGTGAAGGCGCCGGTGTTGCCGAACTTCCCCGCCGCGAAGGTCTGCGAGAAGCCGGACGATGCCGACGACACCACGGTGCCGGCCCACTTCAGCGAGGATGCGAGCGTGTCGCCGGCGAGGTCGACCACGTCGAGCACGCTCCGTACCGCGCGCTCGTCGGCTTCCTCGTCGAACCGGAGTCCGAGGGCGATGCGGTCGCTCACCTGGAGATCGGCGGCCTTCCGGGTGTCCTGGACGGCGCGGATGACGTCGCGGGCGAGACCCTCGGCCTCGAGTTCCGGCGTCAGGGTCGTCTCGAGCAGGGCGAACCCACCCGACGGGAGCAACGCGAGCGCCACCCCACCGGCGGCACCCGAAGACGCCTCCATGACGAGCTCGTACTCGCCCGCGACGAGTTCGATACCACCGGCGGTGACCGTCCCGTCGACCTCGGACCAGTCGCCGCTCCGAGCGCCCTTGATCGCCTGCTGCACCGTCTTCCCGAGCCGAGGCCCGGCTGCCCGGGCGTTGACCGAGAGCCGTGAGGTCACCCCGTACTCGGCGCCGCTGGCGTCGGTCAGTTCGGCGAACACGACCGCCTTGAGGTTGAGCTCCTCGCGGAGGATCGCCTCGAACGGCGCCAGCGACGCCGGGTCGGGCGTCACGACGGTGAGCGACGCGAGCGGCAGCCTGACCCGGAGGCCGGCCTGTTTCCGCAGCGCGAGGGTCACCCCGGAGATCTCGCGGACCCGGTCCATCGCCGCGACCAGGGCGGCGTCCTCGGGGAAGGCCTGTGGTTCCGGCCAGTCCGTGAGGTGGACGCTGCGCTCCCCGGTCAGCCCGGTCCAGATCTGCTCGGAGATCAGGGGCAGCAGTGGCGCGGCGACCCGGGTGAAGGTCTCGAGGACCGTGTACATGGTGTCGAAGGCGTCACGGTCGAGCTCTCCGCCGTCGCTCGCCCAGAACCGGTCGCGCGAACGACGCACGTACCAGTTGGTGAGCACGTCGGCGAAGTCGCGCAGCGAGGCGGCGGCGAGCGTCGCGTCGAACGCCTCGAGGTGGTCGGTGACGGTCACGACGAGTTCACGCGTCTTGGCGAGGATGTACCGGTCCAGCACGTCGCTCGAGTCCGTCCGCCAGACGGCGTCGTACCCGCCGGGCACCGCGGTGTTGGCGTACAGCGAGAAGAAGTACCAGCTGTTCCACAGCGGCAGCATCACCTGACGGACACCCTCGCGGATGCCCTCCTCGGTGACGACCAGGTTGCCGCCGCGGAGGACCGAACTCGACATGAGGAACCAGCGCATCGCATCGGAACCGTCGCGGTCGAACACCTCGTTGACGTCCGGGTAGTTGCGCAGCGACTTCGACATCTTCTGGCCGTCGCTGCCGAGGACGATGCCGTGGCTCACGACGCTCGTGAACGCCGGCCGGTCGAAGAGTGCGGTGGACAGGACGTGGAGGAGGTAGAACCAGCCACGCGTCTGCCCGATGTACTCGACGATGAAGTCGGCAGGGCTGTGCGAATCGAACCACTCGCGGTTCTCGAACGGGTAGTGCACCTGCGCGAACGGCATCGAGCCGGAGTCGAACCAGACGTCGAGGACGTCCGTGATGCGACGCATGGTGGAGCGACCGGTCGGGTCGTCGGGGTTCGGCCGGGTGAGCTCGTCGATGTACGGGCGGTGCAGGTCCGTCGGACGGACACCGAAGTCGGCCTCGAGCTCGTCGAGCGAGCCGTAGACGTCGATGCGCGGGTACGCCGGGTCGTCGCTCCTCCACACGGGGATGGGTGATCCCCAGTACCGGTTGCGGCTGATGGACCAGTCGCGCGCACCGGCGAGCCACTTGCCGAACTGCCCGTCCTTGACGTTCTCCGGCACCCAGGTGATCTCCTGGTTGAGCTCCTCCATGCGGTCGCGGAACTCCGGGACGCGGACGAACCAGCTCGACACCGCCTTGTAGATGAGAGGCTGCTTGCACCGCCAGCAGTGCGGGTAGGAGTGCTCGTAGCTCGCCTGTCGCAGGAGGCGTCCCTGCGACTTCAGCAGCTGCGTGAGCGGCTTGTTCGCGTCGAAGACCTGCAGGCCCACGACGTCTGACACCTCGGGGAGGAACTTCCCGCCGTCGTCGACGGAGACGATCACCGGGATGCCCGCGGCCTCGCAGACCTTCTGGTCCTCCTCGCCGTAGGCGGGAGCCTGGTGGACGATGCCCGTACCGTCCTCGGTCGACACGTAGTCGGCCACCAGGATGCGCCACGCGTGCTCCATGCCCCACTCGGCGTCGGCGTAGTAGTCCCACAGGCGGTCGTAGGAGACGTCCTCGAGGTCGCGGCCGACGACCGTGCGGGACACGGCGGCCTGCGCGTCTGCCGCGGAGTCGTACCCGAGGTCCTTGGCGTAGTTGCCGAGCAGCGCCGAGGCGATGAGGTACTCCCCCGCGAGCACCTCCGTGTCGGCGTGGGCAGCGCCCTCTTCGCGCAGGACGGTCGCGTCCGGGGTACCGTTCGGGCCGGCCGGGACGACCGCGTACTCGATGTCGGGACCCACGGCGAGCGCCGCGTTCGTGGGCAGGGTCCAGGGGGTCGTCGTCCAGGCCAGCGCTCGGACCGCGGTGAGTCCGAGGCTCTCGGCCTTGGGGCCGACGAGTGGGAAGGTGACGGTGACGGTCTGGTCCTGGCGGGACCGGTAGACGTCGTCGTCCATGCGCAGTTCGTGGTTGGAGAGCGGGGTCTGGTCGCGCCAGCAGTAGGGCAGCACCCGGTAGCCCTCGTAGGCGAGGCCCTTGTCGTGCAGTTGCTTGAACGCCCAGATGACCGACTCCATGTAGGTCACGTCGAGCGTCTTGTAGTCGTGTTCGAAGTCGACCCAGCGCGCCTGGCGCGTCACGTAGTCCTGCCACTCCTCGGTGTACCGGAGCACCGAGTCGCGGGCGACCTGGTTGAACGCGGCGAGACCCATCTCGTCGATCTGGCGCTTGTCGGTGATGCCGAGCTGGCGCTCCGCCTCGAGCTCGGCCGGGAGACCGTGGGTGTCCCAACCGAAGCGCCGGTGCACCTGCTTGCCGCGCATCGTCTGGAACCGGGGGAAGAGGTCCTTGGCGTAGCCGGTGAGGAGGTGGCCGTAGTGCGGGAGGCCGTTGGCGAAGGGAGGGCCGTCGTAGAACACCCACTCGGGTGCTCCTTCGCGCTGGTCGATCGACGCCTGGAAGGTCCCGTCGGCCGCCCACCGTGCGAGCACGCCTTCTTCGATGGCGGGGAAGCTGGGCGACGGTGTGACGCCGAAGGCCGCACCGTTCGAGGCGGACTCGGAAGCGTTCGGTTCCTGGGACTTCGGGTAGCTCATCGTTCTCCTGGCAGGTCTCGTGGGTCCTGCGAGGACGCCGGCTCGCCGACGCGGTACCACCCCGCTTGCCGTCCACGTGTGACGGCCGCTCTGCACCGGCTGTGACGGGCCTGCCCCGCTCGGCTCTACTGGGCGGCCGACTGGCGGTCGCTGTTCTTCCGAGGACTCCCCGGTGATGGCCGGATCGATGTCGTTGCTCCCATGGTACAGCCTGGAGAACCGGTTCGCGGAGGTGTCCGACTAGGAGGTGACGGGGCCGGTGGCTCTGGCCAGCGCACGGCCGAACCCGTCGATGACCGGCGCGATCGCGCTTCGGAGGTAGGCATCGAGCTCGCCGCGGTTCACGCCCGCACCGGCCCAGGCGCCGGCCCCTGCGACGACGGCCCCGGCGGTGGCGGCCGCCGCGGCGCGGACCGTCAACTCGTCGACCCCGGGAGCCAGCCGCGCGAGGTACACCCGCAGCACGGCCTGGAGTCTGAGCAGCCGCTCGAGCCCCGACGCCTGCAGCTCCCAGGCCGTGTCCATGAGGTCGATCTGGGTGAGGGCCCACGGCACGGCGCCGTTCGGGCGTTCCTCGGCGATGCCGAGCAGGGCGTCCTGCAGTGCGGGCATCGCCTCGTCGGCCGTGGACGCCGGGCCTCCTGCGGCGAGCGCCCGCTCGAGTCCGGCGAGCGCCGCGTCGACGTCCACCCAGAGGACGTCGCTCTTGGAGCCGAAGTAGTTGAAGAAGGTGTTGCGGCTGACGCCGGCGCGGCTGGCGATCTGATCGACGGTCGTTCCCGGGTAGCCCTGCTCCAGGAAGAGTTCCGCCGCGGCCTCTTCGAGGATGCGCCGCGACGATCGACGAGGGCGCCCGACGGCGTTCCGTGCCGGTGGTCGTGTCATGTGCGCTCCTTCCGCCGCCTGCGAGCCTAGCCGTCGCGCGAGGGGTCGGCAGGATCACGGGAGCCCGTATGCTGGTTCCGAGACTGCGTCCAATAATTCGTCCGACGTGGTCGCCGGGACCACAGCACCCGGTCGATACGCTTCCTGGAGTCCCTGTGCCTGCATCCCTCTCCCCCGTCCGTCCTCGTCGGGCATCGTCGGGCCGCCGGACGGCGCGTGTCGTCGTGGCGTTCGTCCCCCTCGCGGTCCTGCTCGCAGCGTGTGCTCCCGGCGCACCGTCCGCGTCCAGCACCCCGAAAGCCGGCGGCACGCTGGTCTACGCCAGTGGGGATGCGGAGCCGACCTGCCTCGACCCGCACGTCGGTGGCAACTACCCGCAGGCTCTGCTCAGCGCCCAGGTCCTCGAGCCGCTCGTCTCGCGCGACGCGAAGGGTGCGATCATCCCGTGGCTCGCCGAGTCGTGGACCACCTCGGAGGACGGCCTGACGTGGGAGTTCACCCTCCGCCCGGACGTGACGTTCACCGACGGGACGGCGTTCGACGCCGCAGCGGTCAAGACGAACATCGAACACCTCCAGGACCCGGCGACGAAGTCGTCGACTGGATACCTCGCGGTCGGCAAGGTCGCCTCGGTCGAGGCGGTCGACGCCACGACGGCCCGCTTCACCCTCTCCGCTCCGGACAGCGCCCTGCTCGAATCCCTGTCGCAGCCGTGGACCGCGATGGAGTCGCCCACGGGGATCGCCCGTGGAGAAGCGGCGAACTGCGACGCACCGGTCGGCACCGGACCGTTCGTCGTCGACGAGTGGGTCAAGCAGGACCATGTGTCGCTCGTGCGCAACGAGGACTACGACTCCGCCCCCGGGGACGCCGCCCACGACGGGCCCGCGTATCTCGACGGCATCACCTGGCGGTTCATCCCCGACTCCGCGTCCCGGTTCGCCGCGCTGCAGAGCGGTGACGTCGACATCATCGACAACGCGCAGCCCGACACGATCGCGCAGGCGAAGGACTCGAAGACGATCGTCGACCTGGACGCACCCCGTCCGGGCGCTTCGAACCGCATCGAGCTGAACTCCGGTCAGGCTCCGTTCGACGACCAGCGCGTCCGTGAGGCCTTCGTGCGGTCGACGGATGTGAACGCCGGGATCGAGTCGCTGTTCTTCGGGACGGCGAAGCGTTCCTACTCCCCGCTCTCGAGTGCCGAGACGACCGCGTACGGCGACGAGAGCCTGTTCGGCTACGACGTGGACGCCGCGAACAAGCTGCTCGACGAGGCCGGCTGGACCGAGAAGGACGCGGACGGGGTCCGGACGAAGGACGGGGTCCGCCTCACCGTGCGGTTCCCGGTCAGCACCAACCAGTCGATCCCGGCCGAGCAGTCCTTGTTCGAGCAGATCCAGGCGGGCGCCGGCGACGTCGGGTTCGACGTGCAGCTCGAACTGCTCGACCTCGCGAGCTGGTACGAGGCACTCGGGAGCAACGCGTACGAAGCCGTCAGCGCGCCGTACACGAAGGTGGGCCCGGATGTGCTCCGCGTCCTCTACGACTCGTCAGGCATCGTGCCGGCACCGAGCGGCTACTTCGCGAACCACGCCCAGCTCGACGACCCGGCGCTCGACGACATCCTCAAGCAGGCGAGCGACACGCTCGACCCCGAGGAGCGCGCCTTCCTCTACGAGCAGGCGCAGCAGATCATCCTCGACGGCTACTACATCCTCCCGCTCTACGACCAGCAGAACCACTTCCTGCTGAGCACCTCCCTGCAGGGCGTGCGCGCTCTGCCGACGGTGTCGACGCCGGTCTTCGGGGACGCCTGGCTCGTGGAGTGACGGTCATCCACCGCGAGGGACGCGACCTCCGCCGCCTGGCCGCGCGGATCGGGGCGCGACTGGCCGGCGCGGTGTTCGTGCTCTGGGCGGTCGCGACGGTCACGTTCTTCGCGGTCCGACTGATCCCGGGCGACCCGGCGCAGGCCTATCTCGGCGGCCCGGGCTCACAAGCGTCCGCGGAAGCGCTCGAACGGGTTCGCGAACAGTACGGCTTGGACCAGCCGCTCCTCGTCCAGTACCTCGCGCAACTGGTCCGACTGGTCCAGGGGGATCTCGGCGAGTCGGCGTCCCTCCGCACGCCGGTGGCTCAGGTGCTCGCCGAACAGCTCGGCGGCACCCTGGTGCTCGCGACGGCGTCGCTCGCCGTCGCCTGGCTTCTGGCGCTCGGCCTCGCGGTCTGGTCGACCCGTGGCGGACGGGTCTCCGCAGCGCTCGGATCGGCCGTCGAACTCGTGGCGGCGTCGCTCCCCCAGTTCTGGCTGGCGACCGTCCTCATCACGCTCTTCAGCACCTGGCTCGGATGGCTCCCTCCGGTGAGTACGGGTGATGCGGTCGGTCTCATCCTCCCGGTGCTGACCCTGGCCATCCCGGTCGCCGGGTTCCTGGCCCAGGTGATGCGGGAACCGTTGCTCGACGCGGGGAGCGCGCCGTTCGCCGTCTCCGCGGCCGCGCGTGGTGAATCGACGACCGGCCTGCTGCTCAGACACGGCCTGCGTCATGCCGCCGTGCCCGCGGTGAACCTGTCGGGATGGGCCTTCGGGTACCTCATCAGCGGTGCGGTGGTGGTGGAGACCATCTTCGCCCGGCCCGGTCTCGGACGGACACTGCTCCAAGCGGTGACCGTGCGCGACGTCCCGGTGGTCACCGGCGTGGTGTTGAGCTCGGCGGTGGCCTACGTCGTCGTCATGTTCCTCGCGGACCTCGCGGCGGAACTGCTCGACCCACGCGACCGGATCCGGCGGTCCGGTTCATGAGCGGGCTCGCGATCACCCCGACATCCGGACGCCCCGACGCCCGGGTCCGCGGCGGACGGCGCCGGTCGTCGGGATTCGGCGCTCCCGAGATCATCGCGGCCGTCGTGGTGCTGTTCCTGCTCGGCTGTGCGCTCGCCCCCCAGCTGTTCGCGACAGCGTCACCGACGGCGGTCGACCCGCGGGCCGCGTTCTCGCCGCCGTCCCTCACCCATTGGTTCGGCACGGACGAGTCCGGCCGCGACGTCTGGAGCCGGGTCGTGCACGGTGCGGGGACCTCGCTGCTCATCGGCGTCGCCGCGACGGCCATCGGACTGATCCTCGGAGCGGTCCTCGCGACGATCGCCGCAGTCGGCGGCCGGATCGCGGACTTCGCCGTGGGACGCGTCCTCGAGGTGCTCTTCGCGTTCCCCGGCCTGTTGCTCGCGCTCCTCGTGATCGTCATCGCGGGGCCCGGTCCCGTCACGGCGACGATCGCGGTCGGCCTGTCGACGGCGCCGGGCTACGCGCGCCTCATCCGCGGTCAACTGCTCCAGGTCCGCTCCTCCGACTTCGTCGAGGCCGCGCGAGTGCTCGGGCACGGGCCGGCCCGGATCCTGTTCCGACACATCCTCCCGAACGCCGTCGCCCCGCTGTTCGTCCTCGCGACCCTTGGCATCGGACAGGCGGTCGTCTGGGCGTCCGCCCTGAGCTACCTCGGGCTCGGGGCGCAACCACCCGCGCCGGAGTGGGGTGCCATGCTCGCCGCAGCACGCACCTACCTCGCGACGGCGTGGTGGCTCACGGCGTTCCCCGGTCTGATGATCGTCTCGACCGCCCTGTCCACCACGGTCCTCGGACGGGGTCTCCAGCGCCGATCACGGGAGGACGGCCGATGAGCGACTCCACTCCCCTGCTCCAGGTGGAAGCGCTGACGGTCGGATTCGGCGGCGGCGACGCTGTCGTCTCCGACGTCTCTTTCCAGGTCGAGCGCGGCACCTGCGTCGCGATCGTCGGCGAGTCGGGCTCCGGCAAGAGCGTGACCGCCAGATCGCTCCTGGGCCTCGCCGGCGCATCGGCGCGGGTGACGGCCACTCGACTCGACTTCCACGGCACCGACCTCCGCGGACTCGGAGCATCTGCCTGGCGACGCCTGCGCGGGCGTCGCATCGGACTCGTCCTCCAGGACGCCCTCGTGTCGCTCGACCCCCTGCGACCGATCGGGCGCGAGATCGACGACGCACTCCGACTCGGTACCGACCTCGACCGGACCGCCCGCACCCGGCGGGTGCTCGAACTCCTCGACTCCGTCGGCATGCCCGACCCGGCTTCCCGCATCGGCCAACGTTCCGGTGAACTCTCCGGCGGACTCCGCCAGCGCGCGCTCATCGCTTCTGCGATCGCACTGGACCCCGACCTCCTCATCGCCGACGAACCGACGACTGCCCTCGACGTCACCGTCCAAGCACGTGTCATCGGCCTCCTCGACGACGTCAAGCGGCGCGGCGCGGGCCTCCTCCTGATCAGCCACGACCTCGCCGTCGTCTCGTCGATCGCCGACCACCTCGTCGTGATGCAGCACGGTGTCGTCGTCGAGCAGGGGCCGGCCGAGCAGGTGCTGACCAGGCCGACACACCCGTACACCCGAGCCCTCATCGCCGCGGTCCCCACCGACCGCGCTCGAGGGACGCGCCTGAGCGCAGACCCGGCGGTCGACGCGGCACCGGTGGCCGAACAGCCGCCGATGGGCACCCGTCCGACGACGCAGGCCCGATCGGACGCACCCGCGCTGGAGTTCCGATCCGTCACCCGGAGCTTCGAGCGTGGCCGCGGCGCCTCGGCGATCCTGGCGGTCGACGACGTCTCGCTCCGCCTGGAAGCGGGGACGACCCTGGGCGTGGTCGGCGAGTCCGGTTCGGGCAAGACCACGCTCGCCCGCATCGCACTCGGCCTCACCGCGCCGCAGTCGGGAACCGTGCTCCTGGAGGGCGAACCGTGGTCGGAGCTCCCCGAGCGAGCGCGTCGTCCACGACGAAATCGTCTGGGCTGGGTCTCGCAGGATCCGTTGAGCTCGTTCGATCCACGCTGGCGCGTCGACGCCATCCTCGCCGACGCCGTTCGTGGGCGGCAAGCCGCACCTCGCGACATCACCCGTCTCCTCGCGGACGTCGGCCTCGATCCCTCGCTGGCTCGCGCGCGCCCGCGGACACTCTCCGGCGGGCAGCGACAACGGGTGGCGATCGCGCGGGCACTCGCGGGCCGACCGTCGACGCTCATCCTCGACGAACCCGTCTCCGCGCTCGACGTCACCGTCCAGGCCAGGATCCTGGACCTCCTCGACGAGCTGCAGCGACGCCACGGCCTGAGCTACCTCTTGATCTCCCACGACCTCGGCGTCATCCGACACATGAGCGACCGGGTCGCCGTGATGCAGCACGGGCGGGTGGTCGAGCATGGCGACGCCAAGCAGGTGTTCACCGCCCCGGCCCACCCCTACACCGCCCGACTCGCAGCCGACGCTCCGCGCCTCATCGCGCCCGGTGCGGCGTCAGGGCGCGACGCCGTCTGACTCCGGCGTCGGGATCCGGTCCAGCACCGCCTGGACGACGGGCGCGAGGGTCTCGGCGTACACCCAGCTCAGGTGGTGATGGTCGCGGTACGCGAGGACACCGCCGATCACCGGTGAGCACCGATCGGACGAGCACAGGGCGTCCGAGAGGTCGACGGGGCGGACCCGTGGGTCGGTGCTCGCGAGGGCGGCCTCATACTGCGGATCCTCCGTGAGCGCGTCGCTCCGGTCCCGGGCGCACCCGTCCTCCGGATCAGCGTCGTCGCGGACGCACTTCAGCACGTCGTCCGACATCGTCGGGGTGTCGCGCAGGACGACGATCTGCTCGATCGTCGCTGGCACGAGCGCCCAGCGCTCCGCATAGGCTTCCGCAGCCACCTCCCGCCAGTCGCGGTCCCCCTCGGCGACGACCGGGTTCCGGGCTCGCGCCGAGACGACGAGCGTGTCGATCTCCGGTTCGTCCTGCAGCAGCTCGAGGGCGTTGCGGTTCCAGCTCAGGCACCCGGCGCGCATCTCGGCGAGCACCGCCGCGCTCGTCCCGGGCTCCGTGCGCTCGGCGTCGCTGAACGGGCAGGAGCTCTTCGCCGCGACGAGGAGCCGCCACCCGTTCGTCTCGGCAGCAGTCGCGAACGCCGGCAACCACTGCTCGGCGTGCGAGTCGCCGATGAGCGCCACCGTCCTCGTCGCCCGCTCCGCGGTGGCGCCGTAAGCGCAGACCTCGAACGCTGCAGCTCGGATGTCGGTGATGCAGCGGTCCGGCGGCAGGTCGGCGAGCGACGCCTCAGGAATGACGACCCCGCGGGTCTCGTCCCCGGGCGACGCCGAGGAACCGTCGCGCGAGGTCTCGCCACCGGAGCCTTCCCTGCCGTCCGATGACGCTCCGTCGTCCCGCGGACACGCTGCAGCATCGACGAGCTCCGCGGCACCGAGGCAGTTCGACGGGGTCGCGACCAGGGTCTCGATGCGCTGCTGTTCGGCGGCGATGCGCGCCTCGGCACCGGGGAGCACCCCGATCGAAGCGATCGACAGGACGCTCATCGCGAGGGCTGTCGCGCCGATGACCCGTCGTGGCCGCCAACCGGCGATCCGCCCGAACCGGATCGGGCGCTCCACGAATCGCGTCGTCACCTCCGCGAGGGCGCCCGTGATGAGGAGCAGGACGATCTGCTCGGGGATGGAGGCCGACCGAGCGAGCACGATCCCGCCGAACACGATGAGGGGCCAGTGCCACAGGTAGACGGCGTAGGAGCGGTCGCCGAGCCACTGGATCGGCGCCCGGGCGAGCAGCGCGGTCGGCGACCACCGGACGTCAGGTGCCCAGGCCGCGATCACGGCGATCGTCCCGCCCACCGGCAGCGCCGCGGTCAACGCCGGGAAGGGCGTCTCACCCGAATACCAGACGGCAGCCGCCCCGATCGCGGCGAACCCGAGCCAGGCGATGACCGTGCGCGCACCCGCCCGCAGCGCCCAGCCGCGCCGGGCCCCCTCGGCCACCAGGATCGCCGTCAGTCCCCCGGCGGCGAACTCCCAGGCCCTCGTCGTCGTGGCGAAGTAGGCCGGAGACGGGTCCTGGGCGGTGAAGACGACCGACCAGGCGGCCGACGCGATGCAGACGAGTCCGATCGCGATCGCGACGCCCCGACGCCGCGCCGTCGTCTCAGCAGCGCGTCGGGCGAACCGGACGGCGAGCCAGCCGGCGACGAGGACCAGGATCGGCCAGACGAGGTAGAACTGCTCCTCGACCGACAGCGACCAGAAGTGCTGCACCGGCGACGGAGCGTCCTCCGCCGCGAGGTAGTCGATCGCGGATCCGGCGAGCGCCCAGTTCTCGATGTACAGGCCCGACCACGCGATCTCGCGCAGGAACCGGGGCAGGTCCCCGAGTGGCGCGAGGTACCAGCTTGCGACGAGGGTCGCGGTGAGGACGGTGAGCGCGGCGGGGAGCAGCCGTCGTGCGCGCCGCGCCCAGAACCGCCCGAGCCGGACCGAACCGGATCGCTCGACCTCGGCGAGGAGGTGCGCCGTGATGAGGAACCCGGAGATCACGAAGAACACGTCGACGCCGACGAACCCGCCCGGCACGAGCCCCGGCCAGAGATGGAACACCACGACGAGCGAGACCGCCACGGCACGAAGGCCTTGGAGGTCGGCTCTCACGGGGCCGGAGGCGGCTCTGGTCGACACGGTTCGATGCTATCGGCCGAGGATGACGGTCTGCGGTCCGGCGTCCTCCCGTCCCCCTGCGATAGCATGGGATGTTCCCATACACTCAGGCACGCAGACACGGTGCCGCACATATCAGCAGGAGATCCCCTCATGACCGCTGCCAGCATCCCGGACAAGCCGGCCCTCGAAGGTCTCGAGCAGAAGTGGGGCTCCTCCTGGGAGTCCGCGGGGACGTACCGGTTCCAGCGCGAAGGCGCGACGCGCGAGTGCATCTACTCCATCGACACCCCGCCGCCGACCGCCTCCGGGTCGCTGCACATCGGGCACGTGTTCAGCTACACCCACACCGACATCGTCGCCCGCTACCAGCGGATGACGGGCAAGCGCGTCTTCTACCCGATGGGCTGGGACGACAACGGTCTCCCGACCGAGCGGCGTGTCCAGAACTACTACGGCGTGCGGTGCGACCCGACGCTCCCCTACGACGCGGACTTCACGCCGCCGTTCGAGGGCGGCGACAACAAGAGCACGAAGGCCGCCGACCAGATCCCGATCTCCCGCCGCAACTTCATCGAGCTCTGCGAACGCCTCACCGTCGAGGACGAGCAGCAGTTCGAGGCCGTCTGGCGTGCGCTCGGCCTCTCGGTGGACTGGACGCAGAGCTACCGGACGATCGGCGACGAGTCGATCACCGCCAGCCAGCTCGCGTTCCTCCGGAACCTCGAGCGGGGCGAGGCCTACCAGGCCATGGCGCCCACGCTCTGGGACATCACCTTCCGCACGGCCGTGGCCCAGGCCGAGCTCGAGGACAAGGAGCAGCCGGGCACCTACCGCCGGCTGTCCTTCCACCGTCCCGACGGTGGCACGATCGAGATCGAGACCACCCGTCCCGAACTCCTCCCCGCGTGCGTCGCCCTCGTGGCCCACCCCGACGACGAGCGCTTCAAGCCGCTGTTCGGCACCACGGTGACGACCCCCGTCTTCGGGGTCGAGGTGCCTGTGCTCGCACACCACCTCGCTCAGCCCGACAAGGGCGCCGGCATCGCGATGGTCTGCACCTTCGGTGACATCACCGACATCGTCTGGTGGCGCGAACTCGACCTCCCGAACCGCGCGATCCTCGGCTTCGACGGTCGGATCATCTCCGAGGCGCCCGAGGCGATCACCACCGAGGCGGGCCGCGACGCCTACGCGCAACTCGCCGGCAAGACGGTCTTCAGCGCCAAGCAGGCCGTCGTCGACCTCCTGGCGGCGTCCGGCGACCTCATCGGCGAGCCGAAGCAGATCACCCACCCCGTCAAGTTCTTCGAGAAGGGCGACAAGCCGCTCGAGATCGTCTCGACCCGCCAGTGGTACATCCGCAACGGCGCGCGCGACGAACAGCTCCGCAGCCGACTGCTCGAACTCGGTGCCGAGCTCGAATGGCACCCCGAGTTCATGCGGGTCCGTTACGAGAACTGGGTCGGTGGCCTGTCGGGCGACTGGCTGATCTCCCGGCAGCGGTTCTTCGGCGTGCCGATCCCGCTCTGGTACCCCCTCGACGGCGACGGCAACCCGGTCTACGACCAGCCGATCGCGCCGGACCACGCGTCCCTGCCGGTCGACCCGTCGAGCGACGCGGCCCCCGGCTACGACGAGTCCCAGCGCGGCGTCCCCGGCGGCTTCATGGGCGAGGTGGACGTCATGGACACCTGGGCGACGTCGAGCCTCACGCCACAGCTCGCCGGCGGCTGGGAGCGCGACCCCGAGCTCTGGAACCTGGTGTTCCCCTACTCGCTGCGCCCGCAGGGCCAGGACATCATCCGCACCTGGCTGTTCTCCACCATGCTCCGCAGCGTCCTCGAGTACGACCGGAAGCCGTGGGAGCACGCGTCCGTGTCCGGCTTCATCGTCGACCCCGACCGCAAGAAGATGTCGAAGTCGAAGGGCAACGTCGTCACCCCGGCGGCGATGCTCGAACAGCACGGTTCGGACGCCGTCCGGTACTGGGCGGCCTCGAGCCGTCTCGGCACCGACGCGGCCTTCGACCCGCAGAACCCGACGCAGATCAAGATCGGCCGACGCCTGGCCATCAAGGTGCTCAACGCTTCGAAGTTCATCCTCGGCTTCACCGGACGCGAGGACGCCCCCGTGACGGAGGCCGTCGACCTCGCGATGCTCAGCGTCCTCCGCAAGGCCGTCGCGGACGCGAGCACCGCCCTCGCCGGGTATGACCACGCACGAGCCCTCGAGCTCACGGAGGCGTTCTTCTGGACCTTCTGCGACGACTACCTGGAGCTCGTGAAGGAACGCGCGTACGGCGAGGAAAGCCCCGAGCAGGCGTCGGCGGTGGCCGCGCTGCGGATCGCGCTGTCGACCCTGCTCCGCCTGTTCGCCCCGTTCATCCCGTTCGCCGCGGAGGAAGCCTGGTCGTGGTCACACGACGGCTCGGTCCACCTCGCCGACTGGCCGTCGGACGACGAGTTCGCCGGCCTCGCCGCGGGCGAACCGCAGGTGCTGGCGCTCGCGAGCGAGGCCCTCACGGGCATCCGTCGGGCGAAGACCGACGCGAAGGCTTCCCAGAAGACCCCGGTCGACTCCGCGGTCATCGCCGGCCCGGCAGCTTCGGTGGAGCTCCTCGCCCAGGTCGCGGACGACCTTCGCGCCGTCGGACGCATCGCCGTCCTCGAGTTCCGCACCGCGGACGCCCTCTCGGTGGCGGACATCGTCTTCGCACCGGCCGCCGAGGGCACGGAGGCCGGCGCATGAGCATCGTGATCCGGCCCGTCGTCGAGAGCGACCTGTTCGCCTGGCACGCGCTGTACTCCGGGTACGGCGAGTTCTACGACAATCCACTCACCGACGAGAAGGCCGTTCTCGTGTGGGGCTGGCTGAGCGACTCCAACCACGCGTTGACGGCGCTCGTCGCAGAGGATGACCACGGGGCCCTGGTCGGCCTCGCGCACTACCGGGTGTTCCCGCGCGCCCTCGCCGGCGGTACCGGCCTGTACCTCGACGACCTCTTCGTCGCCGAGGAGGCACGCACGGCCGGTGTCGGAACGTCGCTGATCGAGCGCGTCCGTGAGATCGCGAAGGCCGACGGACACAGCGTCGTCCGATGGATCACCGCCGCGGACAACGAGCGCGCGCAAGCCGTCTACGACAAACTCGCCACCCGCACGAGCTGGGTCACCTACGACCTGGAGCCGTGATGCAACTCGGAACCCGGTGGTCGGTCGGAGCGGCCGCGCCAGAGGCGGTGCCGCCGGCCGTCCGTGTCGCCATCGCCAGCGAGGAGCAGATCCTCCGCGACCAGCAGGTGGACACCACCGCCTGGCGATGGACCCTGACCTGGCTCGAACGCCGACCGGTGGTCGAACTCGACGACGGCACCACCATCCGTCAGCACGCCGACGGCTCCATCAGCCTGACCCGCCCGGATCCGGACGACGACTGAGTCGTCTCCCGGGCATGCTGGATAGGGTGAGGTATGGAATCACACACGAATCCGTTCCTCCAGCCGAGCACCCTCCCCTACCAGCTTCCGCCGTTCGCGGAGATCCGCGAGGAGCACTACCTGCCCGCTTTCACCGCCGGGTTCGAGCAGCAACTCGCCGAGATCGCGGCGATCACCGCGCAGTCGGATCCGCCCACGTTCGAGAACACCTTCCTGCCGCTCGAGCGCAGCGGATCGATCCTGGGGCGCGTCGCCGCCGTGTTCTTCAACCGGAGTTCCGCCGACAGCTCGGCGTTCACGAACGACCTCGAAGAGGAACTCGCCCCGCAGCTCGCCGCCCATGAGGACGCGATCCGGCTCGACCCGGCCCTCTACGCCCGCATCTCCACCGTGCATGCCCAGCTGGAGCATCTCGACCTCCCCGCTGAAGCCGCCTACCTTGTGCAGCGGGTCCACACCGAGCACACCCTGGCCGGGGCTGGTCTGGACGACGAGCAGAAGCGGGAACTGTCCGAGCTGAACCTCCGCCTGTCGAGCCTCACCACGCGGTTCGAGAAGCAGCTGCTCGCCGACACCAACGACCTCGCCGTCCACCTCACGGACGCCTCCGACCTCGACGGACTCAGCGCGGGTGAGCGCTCCGCAGCAGCACAGGCCGCAGCCGAGCGCGGACTCGAGGGCTGGCTCATCACGCTCGTCCTCCCGACGGGGCACCCCGCACTCTCGACGCTCACCGATCGCCGGGTGCGCGAACGGATCATGACCGCTTCCCGGGCCCGTGGTACGCGCGGCGGGCACAACGACAACCGTGACCTGGTGCTCGAGATCACCCATCTCCGTGCCGAGCGCGCGGCCCTGCTCGGCTTCCCGTCCCACGCGGCTGCGGTCACGGCGGACCAGACTGCTGGGACGCCCGAAGCGGTCGCCGAGCTGTTGTCGCGGCTGGCGATCCCCGCCGCCCGCAACGCCGACCGGGAACAGCGCGAACTCGAGCGGGTCTCCGGTCTGGAGACCATCGAGGCCTGGGACTGGCCCTTCGCGACGGAGCAGGTGAGAGCCGAGCGGTTCGACGTCGACACCGCACAGATGCGCCCGTACTTCGAAGCCGAGCGGGTCCTCTTCGACGGGGTGTTCGCCGCGGCCACCAAGCTCTACGGCATCACCTTCGCGGAACGACCGGAGCTCACGGGCTACCACCCGGACGTCCGGGTCTTCGAGGTGTGGAACGAGGACGGTTCGGGTCTCGGTCTGTACCTCCTCGACCTCTACACCCGCGACAGCAAGCGCGGCGGCGCCTGGATGAACGCGCTCATCTCCCAGAACCGCCTGCTCGACCAGCCCACGGTGGTGGTGAACAACCTCAACGTTCCGAAGCCGGCGGCCGGCGAGCCGACGCTCCTGAGTGTCGACGAGGTCACGACCTTCTTCCACGAGTTCGGTCATGCACTGCACGGATTGTTCGCGGAGGTCGAGTACCCCCGATTCTCCGGAACGAACGTCTTCCGGGACTTCGTCGAGTTCCCGAGCCAGGTCAACGAGATGTGGATGCTCTGGCCTGAGGTCCTCGCCGGGTATGCGCGGCATTACGAGACCGGGGAGCCGATGCCGGAGGAACTCGTCGCGAAGCTGCAGGCTTCCGAGGGCTTCAACGAGGGCTTCTCGACCAGCGAGTACCTGGCGGCCGCGATGCTCGACCAGGCCTGGCACAGCAGCGGTGCAGACGACCGCGTGGACGACGTCGAAGCGTTCGAGGCGGCCGCCCTGCGCTCCGCGGGTCTCGACAACCCAGCGGTCCCGCCACGCTACGCGAGCACGTACTTCGCCCACACCTTCTCGGGCGGGTACGACGCCGGCTACTACTCGTACATCTGGAGCGAGGTGCTCGACGCCGACACGGTCGACTGGTTCACCGAGAACGGGGGCCTGACGCGGGCGAACGGCGACCGGTTCCGGGCGAGGCTCCTCGGCGTCGGAGGTTCGAAGGACCCGCTGGAGGCGTATCGCGACTTCCGTGGGCGCGACGCGGCGATCGAACCGCTCCTGCGGCGCCGCGGCCTCGAAGGCTGAACGACGAAGCCGCCGCGACGGAGCCGGAATCCGGTCCGTCGCGGCGGCTTCGCTCCGCAGCGTGTCGACTAAGCCGACTTCTCCTGACGGCGCGCCGCGCGGGGAACGATGGTGGGCGCCGCGTTCTCGACGACGGACTCCCGCGTGATGACCACCCGGGCGACCTCGTCGGTGGAGGGCACTTCGAACATGATCGGCCCGAGGACCTCCTCCATGATCGCCCGCAGACCTCGTGCGCCGGTCTTCCGGAGGACGGCGAGATCGGCGATCGCTTCGAGGGCCGCCTGATCGAACTCGAGCTCGACCCCGTCGATCTCGAACATGCGCTGGTACTGCCGGACGAGTGCGTTCTTCGGGACCGTGAGGATCTCCATGAGCGCATGCTGGTCGAGCGGCGTGACCGTGGTGACCACGGGCAGCCGACCGATGAACTCGGGGATCAGACCGAACTTGTGGAGGTCCTCAGGGAGCACCTCGCCGAAGAGGTTCACATCGTCGCCCTTGCTGTGCAGTGGGGCTCCGAAGCCGATGCCCTTCTTCCCGGCACGGGAGGAGATGATCTCCTCGAGTCCGGCGAACGCACCGGCGACGATGAACAGCACGTTCGTCGTGTCGATCTGGATGAACTCCTGATGCGGGTGCTTCCGTCCGCCCTGCGGCGGCACCGAGGCGACGGTGCCCTCGAGGATCTTGAGGAGCGCCTGCTGGACGCCCTCGCCCGACACGTCTCGCGTGATGGACGGGTTCTCCGCCTTCCGCGCGATCTTGTCGACCTCGTCGATGTAGATGATGCCGGTCTCTGCACGCTTGACGTCGTAGTCGGCGGCCTGGATGAGCTTCAGGAGGATGTTCTCGACGTCCTCACCCACGTAGCCGGCTTCGGTCAGTGCGGTCGCATCGGCGACCGCGAAGGGGACGTTCAGCCGCTTCGCGAGCGTCTGCGCCAGGTAGGTCTTCCCGCAACCGGTCGGGCCGATGAGCAGGATGTTGCTCTTCGCGATCTCGATGTCGTCGTGCACCGTCTCGGCCGGAGCCAGGGTCGCACGCGACCGGACACGCTTGTAGTGGTTGTACACCGCGACGGACAGCGCCTTCTTCGCGCTCTCCTGGCCGATGACGTACTCCTCGAGGAAGGCGAAGATCTCCTTCGGCTTCGGGAGGTCGAACTCGCTCACGGTCTCTTCGCTCGCCTCGGCGAGTCGCTCGGCGATGATCTCGTTGCACAACTCGACGCACTCGTCGCAGATGTACACGCCGGGACCAGCGATCAGCTGCTGGACCTGCTTCTGGCTCTTGCCGCAGAACGAGCACTTGAGCAGATCGGCGCTTTCGCCTATCCGTGCCATGTCTTTCCCTCTCCCTGGAGATTCGGTGCTCCGAGCCTAACCTGTCCCTGCGACAACTCGGCGCGCCACCCCGCTGGGATGACGCGCCGAGTCGAGAGCACGGGAACCGGGTCAGGCCGTGATGGCCGCGACCGGGTTCTTCCGCGAGGTGAGCACCTGGTCGATGAGACCGTACTCGAGCGCCTCGGCGGCCGAGAGGATCTTGTCGCGGTCGATGTCCTTGTTGACCTGCTCCACCGAACGGTTGGAGTGGTGCGCCAGGGTCGACTCGAGCCAGCCGCGCATGCGGAGGATCTCAGCGGCCTGGATCTCGATGTCCGATGCCTGACCGTGGCCGGCTTCGCCGACGGCGGGCTGGTGGATCAGGATCCTGGCGTTGGGGAGCGCGAGGCGCTTCCCGGGCGTGCCGGCGGCGGTGAGCACCGCGGCGGCAGAGGCCGCCTGCCCGAGGACGACCGTCATGACGTGCGGACGGATGTACTGCATCGTGTCGTAGATCGCCGTCATCGCGGTGAACGAACCACCGGGCGAGTTGATGTACATGACGATGTCGCGGTCAGGGTCCATGCTCTCGAGGACGAGCAACTGAGCCATGATGTCATCGGCCGACGCGTCGTCGACCTGCACCCCGAGGAAGATGATGCGGTCCTCGAAGAGCTTCGCGTACGGGTCCTGGCGCTTGTAGCCGTAGGCCGTGCGCTCTTCGAAGCTCGGGAGGATGTAGCGAGCACCCGGCATCTGCAGCGAGCGGCCCGCCGCACTGAACGTTGGAGTCTCCATGTGTTGCATTCCTGTCTGTCGAAGCCGGGTTACTTGTCGCTGTCGACGGTTCCGCCGCCGCCGGCCACGTCGAGCGCGGACTCACGGAGGTGGTCGACGAAGCCGTACTCGAGCGCTTCCTCGGCGTTGAACCAACGGTCGCGGTCGCCGTCGGCGTTGATCTGCTCGACGCTCTTGCCGGTCTGTGCCGCCGTGATCTCGGCGAGACGGCGCTTCATGTCGAGGATGAGCTGCGCCTGGGTCTGGATGTCGCTCGAGGTGCCTCCGAACCCGCCGTGGGGCTGGTGGAGGAGCACCCGGGCGTTCGGGGTGATGTACCGCTTGCCCTTGGTGCCCGCCGTGAGGAGGAGCTGACCCATGGAGGCTGCCATGCCGATACCGACCGTGACGATGTCGTTCGGCACGAACTGCATGGTGTCGTAGATGGCCATGCCGGCCGTGATGGAACCACCGGGCGAGTTGATGTAGAGGTAGATGTCGCGCTTCGGGTCGTCCGCGGCGAGCAGCAGCAGCTTGGCCGCGATCTCGTTCGCGTTCTCGTCGCGGACCTCGGCGCCCAGCCAGATGATCCGGTCCTTCAGCAGGCGGTCAAAGACACTGGGCGAGAACTGTGGTTCGGCCATTATCGCTCCGTTTCGGTTGTGCAGTGGTTCGAATCTATCGGAGGCGACGCACGACCAACGCCCTGTTCGCCCTCGGCAGACTCCCGGGCGCCGGGGTTCGCCGGAGGCGGACGGAACGCCAGGAGCCCAGGACTCAGCGGGGCGGTCGCGACTCGAGTTCGTCGGCGTAGGCGCGCACGGACCGGTGGTAGCGCGGCAGGTGACGCACGAGGGCACGCAGGGCGACCGCGGTCGCACGGTGGGGATCACCGGAGCTGGCGAGCGCCAGCGCTAGGAAGGCGGCCGTGGCATCCGCGTAGGGGCCCGTCGCCTCGGCGGCGAGCTGCTCTTCCAGCAGTCCCACGCTCTCGGCGACCCGCCCGAGGTTCCTCAAGGTGCTCGCCAACTGGATGACCGCCTGAGGACGATGCTCGTCGTCGAGTCCGGCGTCGAGGGCGGCACGGTAGAGCGCCTCGGCCTCGACCTCGTGCCCGGCGGAGTCGCGTGCGCCCGCCGATTCGAAGAGCGCTCGGGCATCGCCGTGAGGTCGCTCCGTGGCGAGGGCGTCGATCGCCACGATGCGCTCCTCGTCGCTGAGCACCGCATCTTCCCAGACCGCCGCGACCCGCGCGTCCCAGTCCTGCGCCTCGTCCATCCCGCGTTCCCTTCCGTTCGTGTCCGAAGACGACAGTAGGGGCGGAATCGCTTCCGCCCCTACTGTCACTGCTGGTGAGTGCTACTCGGCTGCAGCCTCGTCGGTCGCCGCCTTCTTGGCCGGAGCCTTCTTGGCGGGCGCCTTCTTGGCCGGAGCCTTCTTGGCAGCTGCCTTCTTCGGCTCGGCCTCGACCGGAGCCTCTTCGGCGGTGTCCTCGGACGCGGCCTCGGTGGTCTCGTCGGCAGCGGGCTCAGCCGCGGCGTCCTCGTCCTCGACGACGGCGACGAAGTCGCTCAGGTCGACGGGCTTGCCGTTCGAGTCGACGACCTCGGCCTTGCCGAGGGCGATCGCGATGGCCTTGTTGCGGGCGACCTCGCCGACCATGGCGGGGATCTGACCCTGCTGACCGAGGGCCTCGATGAACTCGCCGGGCTCCATGCCGTACTGCGACGCGCTCTGGATGAGGTACTCGGTGAGCTCGTTCTGGTTGACCTGCACGTTGAGCGACTCGGCGAGGGCGTCGAGCAGCAGCTGCGTGCGGAGCGCCTTCTCGCTGGACTCGGTGACCTCGGCACGGTGCTCGTCGTCCTCGAGGCGGTTCTCGCCCTCGAGGTGACGGTGGACCTCGTCCTCGATGACGCTCTCGGGGACCGGGATCTGCGCGGCCTCGAGCATGGCGTCGACGAGCGCGGTGCGCGCGTCGCGGCCCTGCGTGATGACCTGCTGACGCTCGACGACCTCGCGCAGCTGCGCCTTGAACTCGTCGATGGTGTCGAACTCGCTCGCGATCTGCGCGAAGTCGTCGTCGGCCTCGGGGAGCTCGCGCTCCTTGACAGCGGTCAGCGTGACGGTGACCTCGGCGTCTTCACCCTCGTGCTCGCCACCGAGCAGCGGCGACGTGAAGGTGGTGGTCTCGCCCGCGGTGAGCGAGTCGAGCGCCTCGTCGATACCGGTGAGCAGCTCGCCCGAACCGATCTCGTAGGAGACACCGCTCGCGCGGTCGACCTCGGCGTCGTTGATCGTGGCGACCAGGTCGAGCTGCGCGAAGTCGCCCGTCTTGGCCGGGCGGTCGACGGTCACGAGCGTGCCGAACCGGGCACGGATGCGGTCGAGCTCGTCCTGGACGTCGGCCTCGCCGGCCTCCTGGGCGTCGACGGTGAGCTTGAGGCCCTCGTAGGCCGGGAGCGTGATCTCGGGGCGGACGTCCACCTCGATGTTGACCAGCAGGTCGCCGGAGAAGTCCTTCTCGTTCGGCCACTCGACGATGTCCGCCTGCGGGCGGCCGAGCGGACGGAGCTCGTTCTCCTCGAGTGCCTTGCGGAAGAAGCCGTCGAGACCCTCGTTGACGGCGTGCTCGATCACGGCGCCCTTGCCGACGCGCTGGTCGATGATCGCCGGTGGCACCTTGCCCTTGCGGAACCCGGGGACGTTGATGTCCTCCGCGATGTGTCCGTACGCGTGGGTGATGCTCGGCTTGAGCTCCTCCGGCGTCACCGCGATGGCGAGCTTGACGCGAGTGGGGCTCAGCTTCTCGACCGTGGTCTTCACGTGATTACTTCTCCTGTGTCGGGGATTCTGCCTCAGTTGAGGACGCAAAACGGAGTCGGGGCGACAGGATTCGAACCTGCGACCTCCCGGTCCCAAACCGGGCGCTCTACCAAGCTGAGCTACGCCCCGGATCGGCGACAATCCGGCCAGCCGGCCCGACCGACGAGCGGCGGGCGAAATGGCCTCGGTCAGTCTAGCCCAGAATCTGGGCGCGACCTGTGCGGTTTCCCGGGCTGCAGGCCGCGCACGACCCGCGTTGCACAGACGCACCTCCGGCATGCAGTAGCATTGCCAGGTGAGTTCGTCGCATCGCGGCGCCTCGGGGATGTAGCTCAATGGTAGAGCCTCAGTCTTCCAAACTGATTACGCGGGTTCGATTCCCGTCATCCCCTCTGTATTCATGAGAACCAGGCAGCGCCGCGAAGGCGGGTGCGACGGTTCGGCTCCGGGCACGGATCTCCCGGCCCTAGGCTGAGCGCATGCGACTCGACGCCCTCTGGCCCCACGTCTGGACCGTGGCCGGCGCGCTGGTCTTCTTCGTCGGCGTGTACGCCCTCGCCACCGGCCGCCTCGGCGTCGGCCTCATCTGCATGATCGGCTGCGTCGTCTGCCTGTCCGGCTCGCTCGCGGCCCAACGTCGCCTCAAGAAGCGCGACGCTCGCCGCCGCTAGTCGTCATCCACCGCCGCTGCGTGGACCGCCCTGAGAGCGACGTAGTGGGCCGCGTTCTGCCGGATCGCCTCCTGCTCATCAGCTGACAGCTCACGCCGCACCTTGGCAGGGACCCCGGCGACGAGCGAGCCGGGCGGCACGATCATGCCCTCGAGGACCACCGCTCCCCCGGCCACCAGCGACCCGGCCCCGATCACCGCTCCGCTCAGCAGGACCGACCCCATGCCGATCAGGCAGTCGTCCTCGACCGTGCAGCCGTGGACCACCGCGTTGTGTCCGACCGAGACGTTCCGGCCGATGACCGTCGGGTGGCCGCTGTCCGTGTGGACGGCGACACCGTCCTGGATGTTGGACCCCGCGCCGAGGGTGATCGAGTCCGAGTCCGCACGGAGCACCGCGTTGTACCAGACGCTCGAATCGGCAGCGAGGGTGACGGCCCCGACCAGCATCGAGCCCGGCGCCGTATAGGCGGTCGGATCCAGCTCGGGCGCGCGCCCACCTGGGAGCTTCCTGGCAGAACCGTGAAGAGTCATGGGCACCACGGTACCGCAGGCGTCGTCGAACACCGGAGAACCGCGTGATCCCGGCTCGGATCGCCGATATGGTCAGGCTTTCCTTCGTGAGTGCAGCCTTCGTAAGCCGAGCCTCGACTTCCTTGCGGAATGTCTCGGCCTGAGTACCGTTATACCCAAGCAGACCGGCGAACACGCCCGACCAGGGCCTCACTCGTCAACGAAGGGGAACACCATGACCGACATCACCACCTCCATTCCGCAGGCCGTCGCCAACCCGGACGTCGCGGCAGGCACCGCACAGTTCCTGAGCCCCGTCGTCCTCGACCTCACCGCCATCGTCGTCAACGGCAAGCAGGCCCACTGGCACGTCCGCGGAGCGAACTTCATCGGCGTCCACGAGCTGCTCGACGACATCGTCGACCACGCGCAGGAGTGGGCCGACCTCGCCGCGGAGCGCATCGTCGCCCTCGGCCTCCCCGTCGACGCACGGCTCAGCACGGTCGCCGCGAAGACCAGCACCCCGGAACTCAGCGAGGGCTTCCAGCAGTCCGACCGCACGATCGCCGAGGTCATCGCGCTGATCGACGCCGCGTCGGCCTCGGTCAACACCGCCGTCAACGAGCTCGACGAGCTCGACCAGACGAGCCAGGACATCGCCATCGAGATCGCCCGCGGCCTCGACAAGGACCGTTGGTTCCTCTTCGCACACCTCAGCCGCTAGGCGAGCGCCGGGCGCACCGGCATGCACCATCCCGAAGGGGCAGTCATCCGTGACTGCCCCTTCGTGCTGTCAGAACCCTCGAAGGTCCCGCAGCCCGTTCCTCCGGATCGGGGCTATCCCCCCGTCGGCGGCGACGACGCGGCGGCCGTCACCCGCCCCGCGAGCAGCGTGGCACGGACCGGCATGGTGCGGAGGGCCTCCGGAGGGCAGGTGAACGGGTCGGCGGACACGACGACGAGGTCGGCGAGGCTCCCCACCGCCACCACGTCGTCGTCGCCCCTGGTCGACGCGGCCAGCGCCTCCTCCACCGTGATGGCCTGCTCGCCGTGCCAGGCATCGCGTCCGTCCCGACTCCGGGTCACGGCGGCGGCGATGGACACCCAGGGGTCGAGGGGCGCGACCGGGGCGTCGGAACCGAGTCGCAGGGTCGCTCCGGCGTCGAGCAGACTGCGGAGCACGAACGCGCGGTCCGTGCGGCCGGCCCAGTGCACCTCCGCGATGTCCCGATCGTCCATCGCGTGCTCCGGCTGGACGCTCGCGGCCGTCCCGGTCCGGGCGAACCGTTCCAGGTCCGATGCCCGCAGCAGTTGCGCGTGCTCGATCGTCCCACTCGCACCCGTGGTCTCGATGGCGTCGAGCGCGAGGGTGTTGGCCCGGTCGCCGATGGCGTGCACCGCGCAGTGGAGCCCGTTGGCGGTCGCCAGGGCGAGCAGGGCGGTCAGCCGCTCCGGCGGCACGTTGAGCATGCCGTGCGCATCCGACCCCGGAGCGGAACCGGGGTAGGGCGTGTCGCAACAGGCCGTGCGGGTGTTGAGCGAGCCGTCGGTGATGACCTTGAAGGGGCCGACCTGCACCAGCCCGTCCGTTCCGGCCAACACCCCACCGGTGACGAGACCGGCGTCGATCGCGCGCTCGAGATGCTCCGCGTAGACCCCGAACGAGATGCGGAGCGCGCGGGTGCCGTTCCCGACGCGTCGGACCCAGTCCGCGGCGTTCCACCGCATCTCGAGGTCGACGACCCCGACGACGCCCCGTGACGCCGCCTGATCGGCTGCAGCGTCGACCCATCGGTCGGAGAGCTCGGCCGCCACCTGGTCGAGCTGTTTGAGGACGGCGAACGACTCCTCCTCCCGGAGCAAACCCGTGGGGTGGTCCCCGAAGCCCGTGGCCCGCAGCGCGGCGCTGTTCAACCAGCAGCAGTGCAGGTCGGCGCTGATGAGCACGACCGCGCGGTCGGGGGCGATCTCATCCAACACCGCGAACGTCGGCAGGTCCGGCCAGAGGGCGTCCCGGAACCGGGCGCCCTCGATCCAGCCGTCGCCGTCGGGCTCCTGCGCGATGCGTTCGGCGACCAGCGCCGCCGCCTCCGCGGCCGACGCCGCCGACGACAGGTCCACGCGCCTGGCCGTGCGCGCCCACTGCGTGAAGTGCACGTGATGGTCCCAGAGGCCTGGCAACAGGAAGCCGCCGCCGCCGTCCAGGACGCCGGGGTCGCCGTCGCGGAGGACCTCGGGGTCCGCAGGACGGATGGCGACGATCACACCGTCCTCCAGGAGGACGTCGACCCGTTCTGTGTCGGACGCGCCTCCACGGCGCGGGCCCGACAGGTGGACGTCGGCGATCGTCGTGACGACGTCGCCGACGGATCCAGGGCGGTGCTCGGTCATCACATCGGTCCTCGTCGGTTCGTCGGGCGGGTTCGGATCAGCGTTGGCAGTTCGGGCACCAGTACAGCTTGCGGGCACCCATCTCCTCGAGCAGGATGTTCGTCCCGCAGACCCGACAGGGCAGCCCCTCGCGCTTGTAGACCCAGTGGCGATCGGCGCGGTTGGCCATCGCGAGTCGGTAGTCGGCGGGCGAGAGGTCGTCCATCGTCATCATCTGCCCGGTCTCCACTCCGATCGCGAGCAGTCTCGTCCAGTCGGCCCAGAGCTCGCGCAGCGTCTCCTCCGGGACGGTCTTGCCCGTGCGGTGCGGATCCAGCCGCGCGCGGAAGAGCAGTTCGGCGCGATAGACGTTGCCGATGCCGCTGACGATCTGCTGGTCCATCAGCAGCAGACCGATCGGCGAACCCTTGCGGTGTGCTCGGGAGACGAACCGTTCGCCGGCCTCGGCGCTCGGGTCGAGCAGCGGGTCCGGTCCGAGCCGGTCGATGACCGCTTGGACCCCGGCCGAGTCGATGACCTCGCAGGCGGTCGGGCCGCGGAGGTCGGCGACGGTGGTGTCGGTCAGCAGACGCACGCGCACCTGTCCGACGGGCTCGGGAGGGAACCGCTCGTCCAGCTCGGCGAGGGGGCTCGACTGCTCGGACATCCGGACGCGGGCCCGACGCGGTGCACCGATGCTGTGCAGCGAGTTCTCCCCGTCGAGGTCCAGGATCGGGTCGGCCTCGTCGTCGCCATCGACGACGGTCCCGCGCTGGTTCGTCTGTCCCATGCGTCCGTTCGACGCGGCGATGGTCGGGTCGGAATGGATGTCTCCGGCGAAGTCCCATGCACCGTAGAGCCCCAGGTGGACCCGCAGCCACAGGCCGTCGTCGAACTCGAGGAACATCTGCTTGCCGACGGCTTTGGCGTCCGTGACGGTCCGTCCGTCGAGGACCGAAGCGCCCTCCGCGAACCGTCCCTGCGGCGACGACACCGCGACGCGGTGACCCACGAAGTTCTGGCGGAACTGGCGGGCGATGCGATGGACGGAGTGCCCCTCGGGCATGGTGACTCCTCACTCGGGTGGCGGCGCGGTCGAGCGGCGCCGCAGTGGCGATGGCGGACGCGTCAGTCGTCGACGTGCTTGCCGGCGATGGTGCCGGTCGCCTCGTACTCCGCGAGTTGGGCGATACGACGGGCGTGGCGTTCCTCGAGGCTGAACGGTTCGGCGATGAACGCGTCGATGAACGACACCGCCTCGTCGATCGAGTGCTGCCTGGCGCCGATGGAGATGACGTTGGCGTCGTTGTGCTGCCGGGCGAGCTGGGCCGTGCTCAGGTTCCAGACGAGCGCGGCGCGGACACCGATGACCTTGTTCGCGGCGATCTGTTCGCCGTTGCCCGACCCTCCGAACACCACGCCGAGCGCTTCAACGCCGGCTTGCTGGTCCCGTACGACCGCCTTCGCGGCGTTGATGCAGAAGGAGGGGTAGTCGTCCAGAGCGTCGTACACCGTGGGGCCGTGGTCGACGACGTCGTGACCCGCTGCGCGCAGGTGGTCCTGAAGGGTGCGGCTGAGCTCGAGACCGGCGTGATCGGTGGCGATGTGGATGCGCATGTGGAAAGTCTAGGGTTCCGGACGCGCAGCTCGGGTCAGTCGAAGATCGGGTCAGCCGTGCGGCTGCGCTTGAGCTCGAAGAAGCCCGGGTAGGCGGCCGCGGCGACGACGCCGTCCCACAGGGCGAGGGCCTGGTCACCCTTCGGTGCGGGCGAGATGACCGGCCCGAAGAAGGCGACGTCGTCGATCGCGATGACGGGCGTGCCGACGTCCTGCCCGACCCGCCCGATGCCGTCGAAGTGGCTCTCGCGCATGGGGCCGTCGTACGCATCCGTCTTCGACGCTTCGGCGAGCGCCGCGGGGAGTCCGGTCTCCACGAGGGCTTCGGCGATGACGGCGTCGACGTCTTCAGCGCGTCCTCCCGGGTGGATCCGGGTGCCGAGCGCGTCGTAGAGCGGCTTGACGACCTCTTGGCCGTGTTCCTGGGCCGCGGCGGCGACGAGGCGGGTGTACCGGAGCGCGCGGGGGAAGAACGCCCGGTAGTCGTCGCTCACGTCCTGGTCCTCGTTGAGGACGGCCAGGCTCATGATGTGCCAGGTGACGTCGAGGTTGCGGGCCTCGGTGACCTCGTCGACCCAACGTGAGGTCATCCAGGCCCACGGGCAGGAGGGGTCGAACCAGAAGTCGACGCGGGTGGTGTCTGCGGCGGAAGTCGTCATGCCGCAACCCTACGCTCCACCCGCCCCGATCGCTCCGGGAGTGGACGCACACCGGGTCTAGGCTGGTTGCTCGTGCCGGGGTCGTCACAAGCGACCACGTGCAGTTCACACGTCACGTGTCCATCAACACACCAGGGAGCAGCTGTGCCAGGAGAGAACCTCACCCGAGTCGAGGCCCAGGAGCGCAGGGCGCTCGTCGACACGTCGAGCTACGAGGTCGTGCTCGACCTCACGACCGGTCCTGAGGTGTTCCGCAGCACCACGACGGTCCGGTTCACGGGTGAGCCCGGTTCCTCGACCTTCATCGACGCCATCACCCGCACGGTCCACTCCGTCACGCTGAACGGCGTCGAGCTCGATCCGGCGACGGTGTCCGACGGGATCCGCATCCAGCTCGACGGCCTCGCCGCCGAGAACGTGCTCGTCGTCGACGCGGACGCCGAGTACACCAACACGGGCGAGGGCCTCCACCGCTTCGTCGACCCGGTCGACGGCGAGGTCTACCTGTACAGCCAGTTCGAGGTCCCCGACTCCCGCCGGGTGTTCGCCGTCTTCGAGCAGCCGGATCTGAAGGCGTCGTTCACCTTCACCGTCACCGCCCCCGCGGCCTGGGAGGTCGTCAGCAACTCCCCGACGCCCGAGCCGGTCCCCGCGCACGACGGCGCTGCGACGTGGAGCTTCGCGCCGACGCAGCGCATCTCGTCCTACATCACCGCGATCGTCGCCGGCCCGTACGACGTGGTCCGCAGCGAGCTCACCTCGAGCGACGGTCGCACCATCCCGCTCGGCGTGTTCGCGCGGAAGAGCCTCGCCGAATACCTCGACGCCGACTACATCTTCGAGAAGACGCGGCAGGGGTTCGCCTACTACGAGGAGAAGTTCTCCTACGCATACCCGTTCGAGAAGTACGACCAGCTCTTCGTCCCCGAGTTCAACGCCGGGGCGATGGAGAACGCCGGTGCAGTGACCTTCACGGAGACGTACGTGTTCCGCTCGAAGGTGACCGACGCCATCAAGGAGCGTCGCGTCGTCACGATCCTGCACGAGCTCGCCCACATGTGGTTCGGCGACCTCGTCACCATGAAGTGGTGGAACGACCTCTGGCTGAACGAGTCCTTCGCAGAATGGGCGTCGACGATCGCCACCGCTGAGGCCACGGAGTGGACCGAAGCCTGGACGACGTTCAACGCGATGGAGAAGACCTGGGCGTACCGCCAGGACCAGCTCCCCTCCACGCACCCCATCGTCGCGACGATCAACGATCTCGAGGACGTGCAGGTCAACTTCGACGGCATCACCTACGCGAAGGGCGGCTCGGTCCTGAAGCAGCTCGCGGCATGGGTCGGGATCGAGGCGTTCTTCGCCGGTGTCGGCAACTACTTCCGGAAGCACGAGTTCGGGAACACCGTGCTCGACGACCTCCTGGTCGAACTGGAGGCGACGAGCGGTCGTGACCTCCGCGAGTGGTCGAAGCTCTGGCTCGAGACCTCCGGTGTCGGGACGCTCAGCCCCGAGTTCACGGTCGACTCAGACGGCACGTTCACGGCGTTCGCCGTCCGCCAGACGGTTCCGGAGGCGTACGCCACCCTGCGTCCCCACCGCCTCGCCATCGGCCTCTACCGCTTGCAGGACGGCAAGCTCGTCCGCACCGAGCGCGTCGAACTCGACGTCGACGGTTCCCTCACCGAGGTGCCGGAGCTCCTCGGCAAGACGCAGCCCGACCTCGTCCTGCTGAACGACGACGACCTCGCCTACGCGAAGATCCGACTCGACGAGCGCTCCCTCGCGACGGCGATCGGCCACCTCGCCTCGATCGAGGATCCGCTGGCCCGCTCGCTCGTGTGGGGCGCGGCGTGGGATGCGACGCGCGACGCCGAGTCCACCGCGTCCGACTACGTCGACCTCGTGCTCGGCAACATCGCGACCGAGACCGAGTCGACGACGCTCCGCACGACGCTCGGACAGCTCGGGCTCGCCGCGCGGAACTACGTCGCCCCCGAACGCCGCCTCGACACCGTCGAGCGCGTCGGCGACGCCCTCTGGGCCCTCGCGCAGGACGCGGAGGCCGGGTCGGACGCCCAGTTCCAGTTCGTGAAGTTCTTCGCTTCCCTCGCGTCGACGCCCGAGCACGGCGAGCACCTCCGGGCGCTGCGCGACGGCACGGCCTCACTGCAGGGGCTCGAGATCGACACCGACCTCCGATGGGAGCTGCTCGAGGGCCTGGTGCTCCTGGGCCTCGCGGACGGTTCCGACATCGACGCGGCGCTGGCGGCGGACAACACGGCCAACGGCGCACAGGCGGCCGCACGTGCGCGTGCGACCATCCCCACGACCGAGGGGAAGCGCGCCGCGTTTGACTCCGTCGTCGAGCAGGACGACCAGCCGAACGCCATCGTGCGGAACGTGGGACTCGGGTTCGGTCACGTCATCGACCCCGCAGTCCTCGAGCCGCTCGTGGAGCCCTACTTCGCCGCGCTGACGACGGTCTGGGAGTCGCGGAGCTACAAGATCGCCGAGTACATCGTGGAGGGCCTCTACCCCTCCGCGCTCGCCTCAACCGAGCTGCGGGACCGCACCCGTGCATGGTTGGACGCCAACCCGGAGGTCCCGGCGCTGCGTCGCATGCTCGTCGAGGCCCTCGCGGGTGTCGAACGGGCGCTCGCGGCACAGGCACGGGACGCCGCGTGACCTCCGCCACCGGATAGCACCGCGGTACCAGACGCACCACCTGAGGACCCCTCCACGGCACGACCCACCGTGGAGGGGTTCTCCGTATCCTTGGAGGATGAGCGGCCCTGTGAACGATGTCCTGCCCTCCGGGTCGTCGTCGCGATGACCGATCCGGTGCAGGCGTCCGTCCGCGACCGTTCGGCGACAGAGGCTTCCCTGATGCTCCCCCGGCCACCGGGGGTCGTCCGGCGCTGGTGGGCCAGGCACCCCTGGACGGCTGACGCTTTGATCGCAGCGGGGTACCTCCTCGTGGCACTCTCCGTCAGCACGGCGGAGTGGTTCGACGTCGACCTGGCGACCCAGCCGTCGCGGATCGCCCTCGCGGTGGCCATCGTCGCCGTCACGACCCTCGCCGTCCTCCTGCGGCGCCGTAGACCGCTCACGATGGCACTGATCGTGATCGCGGTCGGACTCGTGTCGGTCGCGCAGACCGTGGCCGTCGATGCCTTCGCCGTGCCGGTCCTCCTGTACTCCGTCGCCGTCTACCGCGGAGTCGCCCTCGGCTGGCGGGCCTTCGCCGCAGCCGCGGTCGTGGCGATCCTGGCTCCGTTCCTCCCGTGGGCTGCGCCGCAGGCACCAGGCGAGCCGGAGCAGACCATCATCTCCGTCGTGCTCTTCGCGCTGTTCGGCCTCCTCGTCGGCATCAACGTCGGCAACCGGAAGCGCTACGTCCAGGCCCTCGTGGACCGCGCAGCACAGCTCGCGCGCGAGCGTGACCAGCAGGCCCAGCTCGCCGCCGTCGCCGAACGCACCCGCATCGCGCGGGAGATGCACGACATCGTCTCCCACAGTCTCACGGTCATCGTCGCCCTCTCAGAAGGCGCCCTCGCGACCAAGGACCCGACGGCGTCGCGAGCCGCCATGACCGCGGTCACCGACGCCGCGCGCACCTCACTGGTCGACATGCGACGCATGCTCGGCGTGCTCCGCGAGACCGGGAGCGCACCCCTCGCACCACAGCCTGACGCAGCTTCGATCCCCGCACTCGTGCAGACCTTCCGTGGGCTCGGACTCCCGGTCACCCTGACCGACTCCGGTCCCCCGACCGACGACCCCTCGATCCTGCTCGCCGTGCACCGCATCACCCAGGAGGCGCTCACCAACGCCCTACGGTATTCGGAACGGCCGAAGCGCGTCGACGTCGTCATCACCTCGTACGACGACCGCATCGAGCTCATCGTCGAGAACGACGGCTCCATCCCGGACGCGCCGTCGCTCGGCGCAGGTCAGGGGCTGCTCGGGCTCCGCGAGCGGGTGGCGTTCCAGGGAGGCCGGGTCACGGCGGGCGTGGTCGGCGATCGCCTCTGGCGTGTTCACGCCGTGCTCCCGAGGGATCCCGGTGCAGCACGATCCCGTCCGACCCCCGATCCGCGAGGAACCACACCATGACCGACCCCATCCGCATCCTGCTCGTCGACGACCAGCAGCTCATCCGACTCGGCTTCGGCCTCGTCCTCGGCGCCGAGGACGACCTGAGCGTCATCGGTGAGGCGTCCAACGGTGCCGAGGCGATCGACCTCGCCGCCAGGCTGCGACCCGACGTGATCCTGATGGACGTCCGGATGCCGGGCCTCGACGGGATCGAGGCGACCCGCCGGATCGTCGCGGCGCACCCCGACAGCCGCATCATCATCCTCACGACCTTCGACCTCGACGAGTACGCGTTCGGCGCGCTGCGGGCCGGCGCCAGCGGCTTCCTCCTCAAGGACGCCCTCCCCCACGAGCTGACGTCCGCGATTCGCGCTGTGCACGCCGGCGACGCCGCCGTGTCCACCCGGGTCACCAAGCGGATGCTCGAGCTCTTCGCGACGGCGCTCCCCGGCAGCGCGGCCGACACAGCCGAGGGATCGGCGGCGGGGCTCGCCGACCTGACCCCGCGTGAGCACGACATCCTCGTCGCCATGGCGGAAGGACTCAGCAACGCGGAGATCGCGGCGCACTTCATCCTCTCCGAATCGACGGTCAAGACCCACGTGGGGCGCGTCCTCATGAAGCTGCAGTTGCGAGACCGTGTGCAGGCCGTCATCTTCGCCTACAAGCACGGGCTCGTCCGTCCATGACCGTCCGTCCGGTCGACGTGCGGCTGCCGTCCGGCCCGCTCACACGATTCACTCCAGCACGCTGAGTACACTGAGCCGGATATGAACTGGGATGAACTCTGGCCGGACGTGACCGCCTTCCTCTGGACCGCGGGTTGGAAGATCATCGGCGTGGTGGTCGTGATCGGATTGGCCTTCGCCGCCGCCTGGGTGTTGCGCTTCGTGATCCGGCGGGTCGTCGGACGCATCGTCAGCGGCGTCAAGAAGAGCGCCGACGTCACCGACACGCAGTCGTTGCTGGCCTCGCCGCTCGCAGCGGTCAGGCTCGTCCAGCGCACCAGGACCCTCGGCACCGTCCTCAGCAACATCGTGAACGTCACCATCGTCATCGTCGCCGCCATCCTCGTCGTGAACGTGATCGACTCGAGCATCATCGGGTCCTTCGCGCTCCTCACCGCAGCGGTCGGCGCCGGTCTCGGTTTCGGAGCGCAGAACATCGTCAAGGACATCCTCAACGGGCTGTTCATGGTGGTCGAGGATCAGCTCGGCGTCGGCGACGTCGTCGACCTCGGACCGGCGACCGGCGTCGTTGAGACGGTGGGTATCCGCATCACCCAGGTGCGCGACGTGAACGGGACGCTGTGGTTCGTCCGCAACGGCGAGATCCTGCGCGTCGGCAACATGTCGCAGGGCTGGTCCCGGGTCATCATCGACCTGGCCATCCCCTACGACGCCGATGTCGAAGCCGTCCAGGAGCGCATGCTGACCACGGCGAACGACCTCGCCCACGACCCGAAGTGGCGTTCCCGCATCCTCGAGAAGCCCGAGCTGTGGGGCCTCGAGTCGGTCTCGGCCGATGCCCTGATCATCCGCCTGGTCATCAAGACGCGCACGAGCTCGAAGGACGACGTCGCGCGCGAACTCCGGATGCGACTGAAGCGCGCCGTCGACGAGATGGGCGTCAAGCTCCCGGCGTTGAACAGCATCGTCCTCTCCGGCTTCGAAGGCGCCGCGAGTGTCACCGGTTCCCGGCCGCCGCGGACCCACCCGACCACGGTCGTCCCGCCCAGGGCGCCGAAGACCAAGCGACCCCCGAGAGCGGAACGATGACCGACCAGCAGCCGCCAGGGATGTCCTTCTACGAGCAGGTCGGCGGTCGTCCGACGTTCCAGCGGCTCGTCGACGAGTTCTACCGGGGAGTCGCCGGCGACCCTGTCCTGAAACCGATGTATCCGGAGGAGGACCTCGGCCCTGCGGCCGAACGACTCATGCTGTTCCTCGAGCAGTACTGGGGCGGCCCGGGGACGTACAGCGCCGAACGCGGGCACCCACGGCTGCGTCTCAGGCACCAGCCCTTCCACGTGAATCCCGACGCTCGGGACCGCTGGTTGCTCCACATGCGCAGCGCCGTCGACAGCCTCGACCTGGCCCCGGTCCACGAGGCGACCCTCTGGGACTACCTGGAGCGCGCAGCGCACGCGATGGTGAACACCTTCGACGACGATCCAGGGGCACCACGCCGCAGTCTTCTCTGATTTCGACGCCGACTCCGCGCGTTCCGACACGGCGGCCGTAGGATCGGACGCACGTCCGTGCCGAAGGAGTCACCAGATGTCCGCAACCGCCCCTCCCTCCCCGTCCGCCGACCGAACCGAGGCCGATGCGATCGTCATCGGGAGTGGGCTGGCCGGCCTCGTCGCCACCGCCGAACTCATCGCCGCTGGGAAACGGGTCATCCTGGTGGAGCAGGAGCCGGAGTCGAACCTCGGCGGACAGGCGCACTGGTCGTTCGGCGGCCTGTTCCTCGTCGACTCCCCCGAGCAGCGCCACCTCGGGGTGCGGGACTCGCTCGAGTTGGCGACGCAGGACTGGTTCGGTGCCGCCGCCTTCGATCGTCCGGAGGACCACTGGCCGAAACGGTGGGCGGAGGCCTACCTCGACTTCGCCGCGGGCGAGAAGCGCGCCTGGCTGCACGAGCAGGGCATGCGGTTCTTCCCCGTCGTGGGCTGGGCGGAACGCGGCGGCTACGGCGCCATCGGACACGGCAACTCCGTCCCACGGTTCCACATCACCTGGGGCACCGGCCCCGGCGTCGTGGAGCCCTTCGTCCGCCGGGTGAACCAGGGTGTCGCCGACGGCTCGGTGTCGCCGCACTTCCGGCACCGCGTCGACGAGCTCCTCACCGAGGACGGTGCCGTCGTCGGCGTCCGAGGGTCCGTCCTCGCCCCGTCGACCGCGATGCGGGGCGAGAGCAGCTCACGCGACGTTGTCGGCGAGTTCACCTGCCGCGCTCCGGCCGTCCTCGTGGCGAGCGGTGGCATCGGCGGCAATCACGACCTCGTCCGCGAGCACTGGCCAGCCCGTCTCGGCCAGCCGCCGACGACGATGCTCTCCGGAGTCCCTGCCCACGTCGACGGCCGCATGCTGGGCATCAGCGAACGCGCGGGCGGACGCCTCATCAACCGCGACCGGATGTGGCACTACGTCGAGGGCATCACCAACTGGGACCCGATCTGGCCCCAGCACGGCATCCGGATCCTGCCCGGGCCGTCGTCGCTCTGGTTCGACGCGACCGGTCACCGTCTCCCGGTACCGCTCTTCCCCGGGTTCGACACGCTCGGCACCCTGGAGCACCTGCGCGCCACCGGCCACGATCACAGCTGGTTCGTCCTCACCCAGCGGATCATCGAGAAGGAGTTCGCGCTGTCGGGGAGCGAGCAGAACCCCGACCTGACCGGCAAGGACCTCGGCCTGCTCGCGAAGCGCATCGGACCCGGCGCCCCCGGCCCGGTCGAAGCGTTCAAGGAACACGGTGTGGACTTCATCGTCGCCGACACGATCACGGAACTCGTGGCGGGGATGCAGGCGTCCACCCCCGAGACGGCGATCGACGGCCGCAACGTCATCGCGGAGGTCGAGGCGCGCGATCGCGAGATGGACAACCCGTTCACGAAGGATCTGCAGATCACCGCTCTCCGCGGCGCGCGCGCCTACCGCGGCGACAAGCTCATCCGCGTCGCGGCACCGCACCGACTGCTCGACCCGAAAGCCGGCCCGCTCATCGCGGTCAAGCTGCACGTGCTGACCCGCAAGAGCCTCGGCGGGCTGGAGACCGACCTCTCGAGCCGCGTCCTCGGCGCCGACGGAAACCCGGTGCCCGGTCTCTTCGCGGCGGGAGAGGCTGCCGGGTTCGGCGGAGGAGGCGTCCACGGCTACCGCGCGCTCGAGGGGACCTTCCTCGGCGGCTGCCTGTTCACCGGGCGTGTGGCCGGCCGCGCGATGGCCGGCGTCTGAGCGTTAGGAGACGGCGTTGGCCAGCACGTGACCACGCCGGGTGCTCAGTCGCACCCACCCACCGGAACGGAACACCGTCGCTCGCTCCGGTTCCGCGATGAACCCGAGACCCACGGCCGCGAACGCCGCCCCGGTCGGAAGACCGAAGCCGTCGCCGAGGGGCCTCGACCACACCTGCGACCGCACCTTCTGGACGATCTGGTCCCCGACAGCCGTCGGAAGCGCCTCGGCGATCTCCGTGGCGCCCGTCCTGGCGACGAGTTCGAGCTCGATGGTGTCCACGTCGCCGACGCGTTCCCAGCCGCCGCGCGGCGGCGCCTGGCCGACCCACGGGGCCGTCCTGGTCGACGGCGGGAGCTCGAGCGACGCCGACGCTGATCCGTCGGGTCGTCCGGTCGTCGAGCCGCCTAGTGTGCGCACGATCCGGTCGATGAGTTCGCGCGGGGTCGCCAGGACGTCGGCCGAGGCAGCGTGGGCGAGGGCGAAGGTGCGCATGCCGATGATCGTCGGGCTGCGATCGAGCAGACCCTGCGGGTGCAGCACGGGGGCGGAGACCGCCAGGACGTGGTCGGCGGCGAGGAGCCGGACTCCGGAATCGTCGATCCGGCTGGCTCGCGCGAGGAACGTGCGGAGGTCGGCGAGCGAGTCGGCGTCGAGGAGGTGCAGGGTGGTGGACATCTCCTCTCAATGTACGCCACCGCCGCGTCGGCTCCGGGACATCGTGAGCCCGCCGTGGATAGACTCGGCGGGTCGGCTCGGGCGTCGCTGTGGTGCGCCGGTCCCCGACGGAAAGGCGTGTCCCCGTGAAGGAACCGATCGAATCCCTACTCACCGCGCTCGACCTGAGCGCGCCCGGCGTCCGCACCGATGAGGACATCTTCACCGGGCCGTCGCAGTGGATGCCGCAGGGGCGGGTGTTCGGGGGTCAGGTCCTCGCGCAGTCCGTCGTCGCCGCGACGCGGACCGTCGACGCGGAGCGCATCATTCACTCGATGCACGGGTACTTCCTGCGTCCTGGCGACGTCGACCAGCCCATCACCTTCGCCGTCGACCGCATCCACGACGGCCGGTCGTTCGCGACGCGGCGCACCCAGGCGTATCAGAACGGCGTACCGATCCTCTCGATGATCGCCTCCTTCCAGACGCAGGATGCGGGCCCTGAGCACCAGATCGACCTCCCGGCGGGCCTTCCCGATCCGGAGACGCTGCCGTCCGCCGCCGAGATCCTCCACGGGATCGACCACCCGGCGGCCGAGGCCTGGGCCACCGGGCGACCGTTCGACCTCAGACACGTCGGCTCCCCCGTGTACCTCCGGGTGGAGGGCGAACGCACGGCACAGCAGGCGGTCTGGTTCAAGACCATCGGCGAGCTACCTGACGACCCGGCGCTCCACCGCGCGGCTCTGGCCTACGCGAGCGACTACACGATCCTCGAACCGGTGATGCGACGCCATGGTGTCCCATGGGCCACCCCCGGCATCAAGATCGCCAGCCTCGACCACGCCATGTGGTGGCACCGGCCGGCCCGGGTGGACGAGTGGCTCGTCTACCTGCAGGACTCCCCCAGCGCGACCGGTGGCCGCGGGCTGTCACTCGGCCGCATCTACGACCGGGCCGGGTCGCTCGTGGCGAGCGTGGCTCAGGAAGGCATGGTCCGTTTCCCGACACCCCGCTGATCCGGTGTCATGACGAGATGCCGCGCTCAGCGACGCGAGAACTCGATCGGGTCCTCGATGAACGGTTCCCACACGGCGCGCTCCGCATCTGAGATCCGTCGAGGCTTCATGGTCTTCGCGTCGACCATCACGACCGTCGTCGCGGCGCGCGCGTAGAGCGTCTGCGGCTCGGTACCGCGCGGAGAGTAGACCTCGTAGGCGACCTGCAGGCTGGCTCCCCCGATCTTGCCCATCCAGAGCTGGACGTCGAGCGGATCGCGCTGATACGGGATCGGGGCCAGGTATTCGATCTCCTGATGGGCGACGAGCGTGATCGTCTCCGCGTCGAGACTCGCGTCGATGACCGCCGTCGGCGGCGCCTCCTCCGATGCGAGCGTCGGGATCCAGAACACCCTCACGCGCGCCTCTTCGAGGAGCTTCAGCATGGACGCGTTGTTCACGTGGTTGAAGGCGTCGAGGTCGCCCCATCGCAACGGGATCGGCACGTGGAGTCTGGTCATCGGTGAACCTTCCCTGCTCAGGCTGGTGGGAGACGGGCGAGTGACGGCCCATCAGCCGGAGCCGATGGGCCGTCCTCGTCACACTCAGTCGCGGGTGAGCTTCCGGTACGCGGAGCGGTGAGGCTTCGCGGCGTCCGGGCCCAGGCGCTTGATCTTGTCCTCTTCGTAGGACTCGAAGTTGCCCTCGAACCAGTGCCAGTTCGACGGGTTCTCCTCGGTGCCCTCGTAGGAGAGGATGTGGGTCGCGATGCGGTCGAGGAACCACCGGTCGTGGGTGATGACCACGGCACAACCCGGGAACTCGAGGAGCGCGTTCTCGAGGCTCGACAGCGTTTCGACGTCGAGGTCGTTGGTCGGTTCGTCGAGCAGCAGGAGGTTTCCACCCTGCTTGAGCGTCAGCGCGAGGTTGAGGCGGTTGCGCTCACCACCGGACAGGACGCCGGCCTTCTTCTGCTGGTCTGGGCCCTTGAAGCCGAAGGTCGACACGTAGGCGCGCGACGGGATCTCCTGGTTGCCGACCTGGATGTAGTCGAGTCCTTCGGACACGACCTCCCAGAGCGTCTTGTTGGGATCGATGCCCCCGCGGGACTGGTCGACGTAGGAGAGCTTCACGGTCTCACCGACCTTGAGCTCGCCGGCGTCGAGCGGCTCGAGACCGACGATGGTCTTGAACAGCGTGGTCTTACCGACACCGTTCGGGCCGATGATGCCGACGATACCGTTGCGCGGCAGGCTGAACGACAGGTCGTCGATGAGGACGCGTCCGTCGAAGCCCTTCTGCAGCTTCTGAGCTTCGAGGACCGTCGAGCCGAGGCGCGGGCCGGCCGGGATCTGGATCTCTTCGAAGTCGAGCTTCCTGGTGCGCTCCGCCTCAGACGCCATCTCTTCATACCGGGCCAGACGAGCCTTGGACTTCACCTGGCGACCCTTGGCGTTGCTGCGGACCCACTCGAGTTCGCTCGCGAGGCGCTTGGCGAGCTTGGCGTCCTTCTTCCCCTGGACGTTGAGGCGCTCGCCCTTCTTCTCGAGGTAGGTCGAGTAGTTGCCCTCGTAGGGGTAGAGACGACCGCGGTCGATCTCGCAGATCCATTCCGCGACGTGGTCGAGGAAGTACCGGTCGTGGGTGACGGCGAGCACGGCGCCTGCGTACTGGGCCAGGTGCTGCTCGAGCCAGAGCACGCTCTCCGCGTCGAGGTGGTTGGTCGGTTCGTCGAGCAGCAGGAGGTCGGGCTTCTGCAGGAGGAGCTTGCAGAGCGCGACGCGACGCTTCTCACCACCGGAGAGGTGGGCGACGGTGGCGTCGGAGGGTGGGCAGCGCAGGGCGTCCATCGCCTGCTCCAACTGGGAGTCGAGGTCCCAGGCGTCGGCGGCGTCGATCGCCTCCTGCAGCACACCCATCTCGGCGAGCAGGGCGTCGAAGTCGGCGTCGGGCTCGGCCATCGCGAGCGAGATCTCGTTGAAGCGGTCGATCTTGCCCTTGATCTCGCCGACGCCCTCCTGGACGTTCTCGAGTACCGTCTTGTCCTCGTCGAGTTCCGGCTCCTGCATGAGGATGCCGACGCTGAAGCCCGGCGTGAGCTTCGCCTCGCCGTTCGAGGGGGTGTCGATTCCCGCCATGATCTTCAGGATCGTGGACTTACCGGCACCGTTCGGGCCGACGACGCCGATCTTCGCTCCGGGCAGGAACGCCATCGTCACGTCGTCGAGGATGAGCTTGTCGCCGACCGCCTTGCGGGCGCGGACCATCGAGTAAATGTATTCAGCCATGTCGCCGTCCAGTCTACGGGCGGACCCGGCGTTTGCGCTGCACGTCGACGGCCATGGCCGTCCGGCCGCTACCAGTCGATCGGACGCGTGGCGCCGATGAGGCACCGGCCGGTGTCGAGCAGCGGCACCACGGAGGAGTGATACCCCGTCGCCGGCCCGTTCTGCCCAAGGATGCACTGTCCCTGCCACCGGATCGAGAACTGGATCGAGTCCGCCGGCTCACCGATGCTCGTGGTGTCGGAGGAGACCTCCATCTCCGCCTTCGGGAACCCTGCCGCCACGAGCCCGTCGATGATGGCCTGGCCTCCGGCAGCCGGATTCGCCGCCAGGGTGGCCGCGTTCACGGTGTCGAAGAACGGCAGGTTGTCGGCGGCGGTACCCTCCGGCTGCAGCACGGGTGCCGCTGCCGGTGTCTCGGTGGGCGTCGGCGCCTGGGTCGCCGTGGGCGTCGGGACGGGCGCAGGCTGCGCGCAGCCGGTCAGGCCGAGACCGAGGGCACCGAGCACCACGACCACGCCGAGTCCGATGGACGACGAGCGACGACGGACCGGGCTGACGACGGAGGCGGGGCGATCACGAAGGCTCTTCTGCACGTCGAGCAGTCTACGCGGCACGTCAGAACGGCGTGTCCTGGGGCGGAGCCGGGGCCCACGCCGCCGGCGCTCCGGCCGCCGCCGGTGCTGCCGGAGATCCCTCCGCGCTCGTCTCGCTCGCGCCGGACGACTCCGCAGCGGCTCTCGGCTGCCAGGAGATGTCCGAGCCGAGGTGATCGGCTTCGATGTCGACCGAGGTCCCGCGTCGTTCACCCTGCTCCCAGTCGCGGATCCGGAGTCTCCCCAGCACGATGACGCGTTGGCCCTTCACCAGTGACTCGGTGGCCGCGGTCGCCAGGCCCCGGAAGGCGCTCACCGTGTACCAGTTCGTCTCCTGCGCGACCCACGTGCCCTGCTTCTGGTCGTAGCGACGTTGCTGGCACGCGAGACGGAAGCTCGTGATGTCCAGCCCGGAGGCGGTGCGGTGGTGCTTCGGTTCCGTCGCGACGTGTCCGCAGACGGTGATCTGGTCGTTCATCTGATCCTCTCAGCTCGGTGTCTCGATCCATTCGGCGGACCGGCCGTGCGTCCGGAGCGGGTCCGTGCCGTTCACCGCCCCGGACGCTCCATCAGCCTCTCCGATCACGAGCGCCCACAGCTCGGCCATCCGCAGTCGGTCGACGTCCACAACCGTCGGTGCGCCTGTGGAGGACGCTCGCACGAATCCGCCGAGCCCGATGTCGGTGGTCGGCCATACGCTGACCAGTACCAGCCGGCACTCGCCGGGAGGCCGCGCCGATCGATACACGAGGAGTCCCCATGCCCAACGCTCTGAGCATCCGTCCCGGGTACTGGCGCGTGACGAGCGCCGACGGCCGCGTCCTCGGCAACATCGAGGCCGTCGGTGCCGACGGCGGCGCCGAGTACCGCGCCAGTCGGTTCCGCCCCGCAGTACTCGCCTACGCTCCACTCGGCAGTTTCACCGATCTTGCGGTCGCGATCGACGCGTTCCGCAGCTGATTTCGGGCACGAGAGCGGATCCCGGCGCCCGCGGGGCGTCGTCCGCGTTCACGCCCGAACGAGGGGTAACGTTCGGCGCATGCAATGGTGGAATGATCTCGTCGAGTGGGTGACCTCTTCAGAGGTCCGCCCCATGCTGTTCTCTGCGGCCCTCTTCATCGTGGCCGTCGTGGTGTCCTCCCTCGTCGCCGCCGGCGCCAGTCGTCGTGCGCTCCGCGGCATCGTCGATCAGCGCGATCGCGAGCAGAAGCATGCGGCGATCATGGCGCTCGTCGATGCAGCCACGGAGGCGAGCGTCTGGAACTCGCTCACCCCGCAGGAGCAGGTGCTGAGCGATCGCGCGGTCGCGCAGACCGACACCCTCGTCCGGCTCAGCCCGGTCAAGGGCGCTGCGGTTGCCGCGGACTGGGCCAACCACCAGCTGCACGAGATGAAACGCAACTCCGCGACCTACGGATACGAGCTCGACCCCGTGGTCGAGGAATTCCGTGACCGTCTCGTCGAGTGGTCGAAGAAGCCGGCGCGGGCACGGAAGGACTTCGAGGCGGACCTCCGTCGTTGGCGAGCCGAGTCGGCAGGGTCGGAGCAGGCCCTGATCGCCGAGCAGGAGTCCTGGGTCGCCAAGCAGCACCACGAGCAGTACGCCGAGGTCAAGCCGGCGGCCACCGCAGGATCTCGGCCCGGAGACATCACCCGCTCCACCGGCGGCACGATCAACACCAGCACCACGCAGCGCATCATCGACGACGTCAAGGTCCTGGAAGCCGAGCGCAAGCCGTCCAGCGTCAGCTGACGCCCAGACCACACTGGAGAACGGCGGCCCGATCATCCGATCGGGCCGCCGTCTTCATCTCAGGGGAACCGGCTCAGTGCCACCAGGTGTCGAACTTGCTCACCGGGAGCTGGCGCTTGTGCTCGGTGCTCGCGTAGCGACCCTCGATCGCTTCTGCGGCCGCAGCATCGATGTCGTGCCCCTCGAGGAAGTCGTCGATCTGCTGGTAGCTGAGGCCCAGGTTGTCCTCGTCGGTCTGCCCGGGTGTCCCGTCGAGCAGATCGGCGGTGGGAGCCTTCAGGTACAACCGCTCCGGCGCCTCCAGCGACTCTAGGAGCGAGCGTCCCTGACGCTTCGACAACCCGCTCAGCGGCAGGACGTCGGCACCGCCGTCGCCGAACTTGGTGAAGAAGCCGGTGACCGCCTCCGCCGCATGGTCCGTGCCGACGACCAGGAGTCCGTGCTGTCCGGCGATCGCGTACTGCGCGACCATCCGAGCCCGCGCCTTCGCGTTCCCCTTCACGAAGTCGCTGAGCGGCTGCCCGGTGGCGTCCGCGAACTCAGCCTCGAAGCCGTCCACCGCCCGCTGGATGTTGAACACGATCGACTCGTCGGGGCGGATGAACGACAGGGCGAGCTGGGCGTCCTCCTCGTCGTGCTGCACGGCGTAGGGCAGCCGTACGGCGACGAACCGCGCGTCGCCACCCTCAGCCCGGACCTCCTCGGCCGCGAGCTGGCACAACCTCCCGGCGAGCGAGGAGTCCTGCCCGCCACTGATCCCGAGGACGAACCCCTTCGTGTGCGTGGCCTGCAGGTAGGACTTCAGGAAGTCGATCCGCGAACGGATCTCCGCCGCCGGGTCGATCGTGGGGCTGACATGGAGTTCCGCAATGATGCGGGCCTGGATCTCGCGCATGCGACCAGGCTACTCGTTCTCCTGCGACCGACACGGAACTCCGAGGCAGCCGCAACACGCTGGAAACACCGGCCGGCTGACCAGGTGACGGTCAGGCCCACCCGAGCTCGTGCAGGCGGTCGTCGTCGATGCCGTAGAAGTGGGCGATCTCGTGGACGAGGGTGGTGTGGATCTCGTCGGCGAGTTCGTCCAACGACTCGCACGCGGCCAGATGCGGCTCCCGGTAGACGATGATCCGATCCGGCATCTCGCCGAAGCCGTAGCGGTCTCGTTCCGTCAGGGCCACGCCGTCGTAGAGGCCCAGGGTGTCGAGCGTGCCGTTCTCAGGGCGATCCTCGACGACGAAGACGACGTTGTCGAGCCCGTCCACCATCTCATCGGGCAAGCGGTCGAGTTCCTCGACGACCAGCGCCTCGAACGCCTCGGTGTCCAACTCAAGCATGCCTGTGCTCCCCGGATACGACAGAAGCCGGAGGAGTCCTCCGGCTTCTGTACGACATGGGGTGAGTAACGGGGCTTGAACCCGCGACCTCCTGGACCACAACCAGGCGCTCTGCCAACTGAGCTATACCCACCATGCGACCTGTTCCGCGGAGACCGCGTCACAAGCGACTGGACGAGTCTATTACATGTTCGGGGCGTATCGTGACACGACCGCCTCCGAAACCTGCTTCGCGTCGTCCGAGCTCGGGCCGGGCAGATCGACGAACAGCGCACCGCGGTAGTACGCGAGCTCCCGGACCGACTCCAGGATGTCCGCCAGCGCGCGGTGACCACCGTGCTTCGACGGGGCGTTGAAGTACACCCGCGGGTACCAGCGGCGGGCGAGCTCCTTGATGGACGAGACGTCGACGTTGCGGTAGTGCAGGTGCGCGTCGAGACGCGGCATGTAGCGGGCGAGGAACGCACGGTCCGTTCCGATGGTGTTGCCGGCCAAGGGCGCCTTCGACTCGTCGGGCACGAACCGCTGGATGTACTCGATCACCTGGAACTCCGCGTCGGCGACACTCACGCCGTTCGGGATCTCCTCGAGGAGCCCCGAGGTCTGGTGCATGTTCGTGACGAACTCGCCCATGTTGTCGAGCGCCGACTGGTCGGGCTTGATGACGACCGAGTAGCCCGGATCGAGGATGTTCAACTCGAAGTCGGTGATCACGACGGCGATCTCGACGAGTTCGTCGACCTCCAGCTCGAGTCCGGTCATCTCGCAGTCGATCCAGACCAATCGGTCCCCAGCTGTGCTCATGGGTCGAGTCTACTCAGCACCGCCGACGCGGCCGCTTCCGTAGACTCGAGCGGTGATCATCGCCGTCTCCGTCCTCCTGCTCATCAACGGTGTCTACAACGTCGTCGTCTGGCCGCGGTTCCTGAAGCGCATCACCGCCGACCCGCGCGCACGCGACGCGCAGGGTCGCGGCACCACCTTCCTCCGCGTGCACGTCATCCTCATCAGCATCGCCCTCGTCCTCGCCGCCCTGTCACTCGTGGCCGGCGTCCTCGGCATCGTCGTCGGCTAACCCCCGTCGGCGCCCCTCCGAGCGCCCCTGAGCGGAGCGTCGCTCATACAGCGGAGGTGCGGAGACGACTCCGGGTCATGAGGATCCGCGGAGCCGTGTACAAACCCGGAATCCGGCGCGTCAGCCGCCAGACGACCAGGCTCGACACCACCGCGAGCGTCGCGACCACCGGCGGCAGGACCGCCTGGACGGGCGCGGGCACCTCGGGAAGCAGGAGCAGCGCCCTGGTGATCCCTACGATGACCAGCACGTGAATCACGAAGACCGGAAGGCTGTGACGCCCCACCGACTGCAGGATCCGGGCAACCGACGTCCCGTCGATGGCGCGGAGCGCCAGCACGGTGGCGAGGACAGCCGGGACACCGAGCGCCGTCAGCACGCCGGGCACGTGGTCGAGGTCGACCGCGAAGATCAGCCCTGAAGCGAGGACCACGGCGGCGAGGAGACCGGCAGCGACGAACGGGCGACGGCGCTCGGCCAGAGCGACGATCCGTCGACGCCCGTGCAGACCCAGCAGGAAGAAGAAGAGGTAGCCGGCAGCGCGCTGATAGCTCCCACTCTCACTCCCGAGGGCACCCAGGGCGACGGCCGACAGGACGGCGGCTCCCGACAACTGCACCCAGACGGGCACTCTGCCGTTCATCACCTTGCCGACGACGAGGTAGAGGGCGAGCGCCTGCAGGAACCAGAAGATGCCGGTCGGCCAGACCGGGCTGATGAGCACGACGCTCGGGTCGGCGTAGTGCGGGAACGAATCGATCGGGAGGAGCGAGAACCAGGCGAACCGGATCACCGTCCACACCAGGATCATCCAGAGCAGCAGTGCGAGCCTGCGGTCCCAGAGGTCCCTCCACGACCGGTCGACGATCCGGATGGCGAGCATCCCGGAGAGCGCGAAGAACAACGGCATGCGAATGGCGAGCGCCAGCTGCGACAGGACGTACCAGACCGGGGAGGACACCCCCTCCTCGACGAGGATCATCGTCGCGTGGCCGAGTGCGACGAGGACGACGGCGAACCCGCGGGCGGTGTCGAACCATGAAATTCGGTCTGTAGTCATAAATACTAATATATAGTATTCGCGACTGCGTGACCAAACGGGATGGCACGCGCCGTGCGGTATCGTTGGATGCCCGCCTCCGTAGCTCAGGGGATAGAGCAGGAGCCTTCTAATCTCTTGGTCGCAGGTTCGAATCCTGCCGGGGGCACCCCTTCGACAAGCTCAGGGACCGGAGATGGACCCTCGGCCCCGCGTCAAGCGTTGTATGCCCGTGTGCGGAGTCAGAAGCGAGACCGGCACCGGCCGCGTCCGCATCAGGCGCGGAGCCAGGGCCGCCAACGGTCGTCACGCTCGAGCACGCTCAACACGCGGGCACCGACCATCGCTGCCGACCCCGTCGCCTCGACCACCAGATCGGCGTCGCGATCGGGACACTCCCGTTCAATGAACGCATCCTCCTGGAGCGTCCACGCTGCGAGCCAGTCGACGCCGTCGTCGCGGCCCACGAGCCGGTCGGTGCGCTGGTCCACCGGCGCGTCGAGCCACAGCACCGTGTCGGCCGAGACCCGCGACGCGCTCGACGAGGACCCGCAGCCCTCCACGATGAGCGGCCGATCGGCCGGGACGGCATGCCGGTCCGCACGCTTCGACCGTTCCCAGTCCCACCGCTGCCACTCCCCCGGCCGCCGATCGGCGAACGGGGTCAGGATCCACTCCACGAGGAGTCGCGAGCCCTCTTCGAGGCCGTCCCATCCCGGATACAGGTCGTCCATGTGGACGACGGTGCTCTCCGTCAATGCGGCGGCCACCGAAGAGGCGAGCGTCGTCTTCCCGGTACCCGACCGCCCGTCGATCAGGAGCACGGGCGCTGCGGCACTCATTGCCCCACGAACCGGAACGTACCGGCGAGGACGGCGGTGGACAACGCGACGGCCATGATCGCGACCGCCACCAGGACCGCCACGAGATCGATCACGCCGAGCCGCGACGGCCTGGCCCACGTTCGCTCGACGGGGGCGCCGAAGCCCCGTGCCTCCATCGCCGTCGCGAGCTTGCTGCCCCGGCGGATGGCGAACACGAGCAACACGAACGCCATCGAGGCGAAGCGCCGGACCGCTCCACGGTCGCCGAGCCCTCGGGCACGACGGGCGAGCGCGAGACTGCGCCAATCGTCGATGAAGAGCCCGAGCATCCGCGCCCCCGCGAGGATCCCGAGGACGAACCGCGACGGGAGCTTCGCGATCTGGGACAGCCCGTCGCCCAGGTCGGTCGGATCCACCCGCGCGAAGAGCAGGATCGTCGGCAGGCCGAGCGCCAGCACCCGGATGGTCACGGCGACGGCCAATTCGATCGAGTTGTCGGTCACCCGGACGAAACCGAGCGACAGGTACTCCGTCCCGCCCGGCTTCGCGTACAGCAGCATGCTGATCCCGCCGATGGGCGCGAAGACGAGCACCGGGATCGACCGCTTCAGGAACGGCGACAGCCGGAGACCGGACAGCGGGAGCAGCGCCATCTCGAGGAGGACCGCGGCGGTGGCGCTGACCCAGTCGATCGTGAGCAGCAGCGGGACGGACAGGATGAGCACCGCGAGCACCTTCGTCACCGGGTTCACCCGGTCGAGCGGCGCCTGGCGAGGGAGTTTCGCGTGACGGTCCGGTGCCGTGACCCGCGTCATGCGGCACGCCCCGCTGCCGATCGCGACTCGAGCCGGATCCGATGGTCGCCCAGATGCTCGATGACCCCTGGATCATGCGTGACCGACACGATCGTCGCGCCGCGTTCGAGCTCCAGGTGCAGCAGCCGCATGAGTGACAGCCACGTCAAGCGGTCCTGCCCGAACGTCGGCTCGTCCAGGACGAGGACGGCGGGTCGTGCCACGAGCACCGTGGCGACCGACAGTCGTCGCTTCTGGCCGCCCGAGAGACTGAAGGGGTTCGCTTCGGCGAGCGCGGCCAACCCCAAGGCGTCGAGGACTTCGGAGACCCGCTCGTCGATCGCGGCGCGTGTCCACCGCAGCGCTTGCAGGGCGACGCCGAGCTCCTTGCGCACTGTCGCGGCGACGAACTGATGCTCCGAGTCCTGGAAGACCGTCCCGATGCGGGTGAGCAGCTCGGTCGACTTCCAGCGGATGGGCCGTGGACCGATCCCGCCGGCGAGGCCGCGAGCAGCGTCCACCGTTCCGGCGAGCTCGGGGAGCAGTCCGGCCAAGGTGAGGGCCAACGTCGACTTCCCGGCCCCGTTCGGTCCGACGACCACCGTCGCGGAGCCCTCCGGCACGGCGAGGTCCAGGTGCTCCTGCACCGCCTGGGAACGGAGCCGTCCGATCGTCAGGTCGGACGTCGTCAGGACGGCTGCGCTCGGCTGCACCATCCGGCGGGGCGGCAGCCCCAGCGGGATGCCCGGCACCCAGACGCCGGCGTCGGCGAGCCGGCGTCCGACATCGTCGAGGACGACGGAGGGAGGACCGTCCGCGAGGACCCCTCCGTCCGCATCGAGCACGACGACCCGCGTCATCAGATCGCGCCAGACGTCGACGCGGTGTTCGATGACGACCAGGGTCGACGAACCGTCGTCGACCACACGCGCGACGGCGTCCCTGACCTCGGCGACGCCGATCGGGTCGAGGTTGGCGGTCGGCTCGTCGAGCAGCAGCAGCGAGGGCTGCATGGCGAGCACCCCGGCGAGGGCGAGGCGCTGTTTCTGTCCGCCGGACAACGCGGAGGTCGGGTGGTCCAACGGGAGGTCGAGGCCGACGGCCTGGAGCGACGAGACGACCCGTCTCCAGATCTCCTCGCGCTCGACCCCGAGGTTCTCGCAGCCGAACGCGACGTCGTCGCCGAGCTTGGACAGGATGACCTGCGAATCGGGGTCCTGCAGCACGAGGCCGATCCGCCCCCTGGCCCGTTCCGGCGCGACCCCGTCCACGAGCAACGACCCGTGGGACTCACCCTCGTCCGCTCCGCCGAGGACTCCAGCGAGCGCGTGGATCAGGGTCGACTTACCGGCGCCGGACGCGCCCAGGAGGAGGACCCGCTCCCCCGGTTCGATGACGAGGTCCAGGTCGCTGACCGCCCATGCCTTCCGACCGGCGTGACGCCACCCCCAGTCACGGGCGACGACGCGCGCCGGACCGGTCATACCGACCACGCTCAGACCTCGCGCCGCGCGTCCCGCCCTGAGGCGAACCGGCTGAGCGCCCCCGTGGAGGCGAGCGCCTTGACGAGGACCCAACCGACGACGCCCGCGAGGATCGCGCCGGAGACGAGCAGCGAGCCGAGGTAGATCGCGTTGAACTCGGCACCCTTCTCCAGGTTCGCCGACATGAACAGCTCGAGCAGCCATGCGCCGGCACCGGCGCCCGCACCGGCGAGGATGGCCGGGACGAGGCCGAAGCGCTTGTACGCCAGCGCGGCGAACACGAGCTCCGCGCCGAGCCCCTGGGCGAGTCCCGAGTACACGGTGGTGATGCCCCAGGCGTTCCCGATGAGCGCGGAGACGACTGCTCCGATGGTCTCGACGAGGACGGCCGCTCCGGGCTTCCTGATGATGAGCCCGCCGAGGACGCCGCCGAGCAGCCAGATGCCGACGGCGATGCCGCCGAAGCCGGGCGTCACGGCACTCGCTCCGGCGTACCAGAGGGATCCGAGCGTGTTCCACGCCCAGAAGATGAGGCCGGTGGCGACACCGAGGACGGCGACCACGACGATGTCGACGACCCTCCAGCGGAGGTTCCGCGCGGCGGCGCGTTCAGACGAGGAGATTTTGGTCGATGCTGACACGATACGTGCCCTTCCTGTAGACGGAAAAGAGCACGGGATAGCGAGAAATGGTCTCCCTGCGCTGGCATGATCCAGATCAGGTTCGACGGTCGAAGGCGAATACCTTCCTCTCAGCCCGGTTCACCGGACTCCCGTGGTGGCACGAGTCTAACCCCTGCCGCGCAGGATCGCTCGGCAGGGGTACGACGGGGATGGCTACTTCTTGAGCGCCTTGATGAGCCCGGACAGCGCCTTGCCGCTCACCCAGATGAACGGGATGGCGACGGCGATGAGTGAGATGAGGTTCGGGTCGAACCGGAGGCCCTCGTCGGTCTTGATGTAGGCGCCGACGGGGATGGAGACGCCACCGCCTCCGCCGCCACTCGGTGCGTCGTCGCCGTCACCCTCGGACCCGCCACCGAAGCCGTAGTACGTCAGGGCCACCGGCACGAGCTTGGTGCCGTCGATGTCCTGCTGCTCCCCGTAGGCCGCGGTCACGCCGAGGCCCTTTGTCTGTTCTGCCAGCTTCTCCACGAGATTCGTCATGCTGCCACGCTACCGCTGCGCATCCGCCGGTCCAAGGGGTTGATCCGTGCTCCCAGCACCCTGCGAGTCGCCTCGACTCCCGAGCCCTCGTCGCCGCGGTTTCCCGAGGAGCGAGGCTGGAGCGATCGCGAGGTCGCCGAAGCGACTGGCCACCCGGTCGATCGTCTGTTCAGCACCGCGCCACTCCTCATCGGGATCCCACAACGCCGATCCGGCCTCCTCGGCCGGCACCAGTTGATCGACCTTCACGCCGACGAGGCGGACCAGACGCCCTCCGCGATCGAGGTCGTCGAAGAGCGAAGCCGCCTCGTCGTAGACGCGACGTCCGACGTTCGTCGCTTCGCCGATGGTCCGTGACCGGGTCACGACGCTGAAGTCCGCGTAGCGCACTCGGATACTGATCGTCCGACCGGCGTACCCGCCCTTCCGGAGGCGGATCGCGACGAGTCCCGCGAGGTTCAACAGCTCTCGTTTCAGCACGGTGGGGTCTGCGACGTCCGTCGGGAATGTCACCTCGTGGCTGACGCTCTTCTCCCGCCGCGCCAACTCGATTCCACGCGGGTCGATCCCGTTCGCGAGCTCGAGGAGCCGGCGTCCGGACGCCTCGCCGACGGCGCGCTGGAGCATGGACAACGGGGTGGAGGCGAGCTGGCCGATGGTCCGGATGCCCCGGTTCGTGAGCTGTTCCTCGGTTCGTCCACCGACGCCCCACAGCGCCCCGACCGGCAACGGGTGCAGGAAGGAGAGCGTCTCAGCAGCCGGCACGACCAGGAGTCCGTCGGGCTTCGACAGCCCCGACGCGAGCTTCGCCACGTACTTCGTCGCCGCCAGACCGACCGAGCAGGGAAGCCCCGTGGCGTCGAGGACCCGCTGCTTGACGAGCGCCGCGATCGTGCGCGGACTCCCGAGCAACCGCACCGCCCCGGAGACGTCGAGGAACGCCTCGTCGATGCTCAACGGTTCGACGAGCGGGGTCACCGAATCGAACACCTCCATGACGCGATCCGAGTACTCGCGATACCGGCCGTGATGCGGCGGGAGGACGACCGCGCTCGGGCACAAGCGCATGGCCTGGGACACGGGCATCGCGGCACGCACCCCGTACCTGCGGGCCTCGTAGCTCGCGGAGGTGACGACCGAGCGGCCCTCCTTGTTGCCGACGATGATGGGCAGGCCACGGAGCTCGGGCCGCTCCAAGAGCTCGACCGAGACGAAGAAGGCGTCCATGTCGACGTGGAGGATGGGGGTACCGCTGTCGTCGGCATCGTGCGCCGAGACGCGACGAGACGCTCCATCCTGCCGACTCATGACTCCATTGTCGCAGTCACCTCCGACACGCTCCCCACAGGGGCCGAGGTGGGAGCGCTCGGCGGCGCTAGGCTGTCCGGCGATGAGCACGCGAACGCGGACCGGGTCGGCCCCGGCGGTCCCAGACCTCTCCGGGCGGGACCTCGCCCTCGACCTCGTGCGCGTCGCCTGCGTCGTGACGGTCGTCATCGTCCACCTCCTGATGGTCGCGGTGGCGGTCGAGCCGGACGGCACGATCGGCATCTCCCGAGCGTTGGAGCAGCAACCCTGGTTCGACACGGGTACCTGGTTCGGCCAGATCATGCCGCTGTTCTTCATCGTGGGCGGCTTCGCGACGATCACCGGCTGGCGCAGCACCGTCCGACGTGGTGGCGGGACCAGCGACTTCCTCCGGTCCAGGGTCTTCCGACTCGCCCTGCCGACGATCCCGGTCCTGCTCTTCCTCGCCGCGGGGCTGTGGCTGGCCGGGGCGCTCGGTGTCGACCCCGCCATCATCGAGGCCGTCGCCGCAGGCGTCGGGTCCCCGCTCTGGTTCCTGGCCGCCTACCTGCTGTGCCAGACGGTCGCCCCGTTCCTCGCCACCTGCCACGACCGCCACCCCTTCCTGACCTGTGCGGCACTGCTGGCCGGCGTGATCCTCGTCGACGTCGTCCGTTACTCGACCGGCCTCCTGGGCATCGGTCTCGTCAACCTCGTGTTCGTCTGGCCGCTGCTGCAGCAGTTCGGGTTCTTCCTGGCCGACGGACGTCTCCGCTCCGTTCCGCGCCTCGTCCTCGTGGCCGTGGTGCTGATCTCCTACGGCGCGCTCGTGCCGATCACGACCTGGCTGCCGTACTCGACCAGCATGCTCGGCAACCTCAACCCACCGACCCTCCCCCTCGTCGTCCTCGGCGTCGGGCAGCTCGCCCTGCTCGCCCTGGTGCACCCTCTGCTCACCGCCATCATGCGGACCCGCGCCGCGCGAGCGGTCGTCTTCCTCATCGGGTCCCGGCTGATGACGGTGTACCTCTGGCACCTGCCCCTCATCATCGCCGTCGCCGGTCTGCAGCTCGCCCTCGGCATCCCCTTCGCGGAGCCGCTGACCGCCGCCTGGTGGTGGACCCGACCGGTCGTGTTGCTCGTCGTCGCGGTCCTCCTGGCGGGTGTCGGAGCACTCCTCGGCCGCGTCGAGCACCCCCGGAGGCTGCGCCTCGACCCGGAGCGCAAGCCGGCGCACGTGGCTGTGTGGATCGCAGTCGTGAGCGCGTTCCTCATGCCCTTCGCCGAGATCTCCCACCCGCTCACCGCCGCCATGGCCGCTGCCGGAGCCGCCGGCTCGATCATCGCGGTCGTGCTCCTGAACCCGACCCGTCGGCCGGTCGAGCGCGTCGCGAGCGGATCAGACCAGGCTGTGGACCAGCGGTCGTAGCCACTCGCGAAACGCCTCCCGGTCGTCCCGGAGCGACTCACTGACCACGATCGTGTCGGGTGCGACGACCCAGGCACCCGGTCGGCAGATCGGAAGCACCTCGAGGTCCAGTCGGAACGAGCTGGATTGCCGACGTAACTCGAACTGGCGCTCGCGGATGAGCTCGTAGACGTCGGCGAGTCTGCTCGGTGAGCGTCCGGCCAGGGCGATCTCATACTCGCGGATCCTGTCCGTCGCCCACCGGTAGGCGCCGTCGTAGGCACGGTAGGCGAGTTCCTGCAGTTCGAGGGCGCGATCGAAGACCTCGAAGTGCGGAGGACGCACCTCCGCCAGGAACAACCGCGTGTCACGCCGGGCGATCCCGGTCCACCAGCCGTCGAACTGGAGTGCCAGGGCGTCGCGATCGAGGTCGGCGACGTCGATCGGATCGGGTGCGGGGGCCACCGCTGGGAGCTGGCCGACGCACCGGTCCCCGAGACCGGCCATGGAACGGAAAGCGAGCGCGAGCATGAGGGCCATCGGGGCGTCCTCGGTGACCTGCCAACGCATGGTGCCTTCGACCAGCATGGCCGAAGTGTATGCCGCACCGGGGACACGCGCCAGGGCTTCCCGGCGGGACGGAAACGGGCCCGGACGGCAGTGCACGACTGCCGTCCGGACCCGATGTCGCTGGTGCGGGACCTACTGTCCGGCGCGCTCCAGGACGAGTTCCCGCACACGCGCCGCATCGGCCTGTCCGCGCATCGCCTTCATCACGGCGCCGATGACCGCGCCGGCGGCCTGGACCTTGCCGTCGCGGATCTTCGCGAGGACGTCCGGCTGGGCGGCCAGAGCCTCGTCGATGGCGGCGATCAGCGGACCGTCGTCGGACACGAGCGCGAGACCACGAGCGTCGATGACCTCCTGAGGAGTGCCCTCCCCCTCGATGACGCCCTCGAGGACCTGACGGGCGAGCTTGTCGTTGAGCGTTCCGTCCTCGACGAGCGCAGCGAGGGCGGCGACGTGCTCGGGCGACACGAGGCTCGTCGCCTCGACGTCGCGCTGGTTCGCGATCCGGGAGATCTCGCCCGTCCACCACTTCCGTGCGGCGGCCGGAGCGGCTCCCGCCTCGACGGTGGCCGTGATCTCGTTCAAGAGGCCACCGTTCACGACGTCCTGGAACTCGAGATCCGTGAAGCCCCACTCGCTCTTCAAGCGGCGCCGACGGACGGCCGGCTGCTCGGGGAGCGCCGCACGCAGTTCCTCGATGAGTTCGGGCGACGGCACGACCGGGAGCAGGTCGGGCTCCGGGAAGTAGCGGTAGTCGTCGGCGTCGCTCTTCGGCCGGCCGGCCGACGTGGCGCCGGTGTCCTCGTGCCAGTGACGCGTCTCTTGGACGATGGATCCGCCGTCCTTGAGGATCGCGGCCTGACGCTGGATCTCGTAGCGGACGGCGCGTTCGACCGACCGCAGGGAGTTGACGTTCTTCGTCTCCGTCCGCGTGCCGAGCTTCTCCTGGCCACGCGGGCGCAGCGAGATGTTCGCGTCGCAGCGGAGGTTCCCGCGCTCCATCTTCGCATCGGAGATGCCGAGCGCCACGACGATGTCGCGGATCGCGGAGACGTAGGCCTTCGCGATCTCCGGCGCCCGGTGCTCGGTGCCGTAGATCGGCTTGGTGACGATCTCCACGAGCGGGACGCCGGCGCGGTTGTAGTCGACGAGCGAGTACTCGGCACCCTGGATGCGCCCGGTCGAGCCGCCGATGTGCGTGAGCTTACCGGCGTCCTCCTCCATGTGCGCGCGTTCGATCGGCACGGTGACGATGGTGCCGTCGGCGAGCTCGACGTCGACGGAACCCTCGAAGGCGATGGGCTCGTCGAACTGCGAGATCTGGTAGTTCTTCGCAAGGTCGGGGTAGAAGTAGTTCTTCCGCGCGAAGCGGCTCGACGGGGCGATCGAGCAGCCGAGGGCGAGCCCGAGGCTGATCGAGTACCGCACCGCCTGCTCGTTCACGACCGGGAGCGAGCCGGGCAGACCGAGACACACCGGCGAGATGTTCGTGTTCGGCGCGTCGCCGAAGCCGTTCGGCGCCGAGGAGAACATCTTCGTCTTGGTGTTGAGCTCGACGTGCACCTCGAACCCGAGCACGGGCTCGTACAGTTCGAGGGCTTCCTCGTAGGAGAGGAGCTTGTCCTTGGCCATGGTTACCGACCTCCGAGAGCGGGTGCCTGCGAGATGAGGGTGTGCCCCCACGTCGATTCGAGGAGCGCCTCGAGAGCGGCGCCGACCCGGTAGAGCCTGGCGTCCTCTCGTGCTGGCGCCATGAACTGGATGCCGACGGGCAGGCCGTCCTCCGGGGCGAGCCCGATCGGGACGCTGATGCCCGGGACCCCGGCGAGGTTGGCCGGGATGGTGGTGACGTCGTTGAGGTACATCGCCAGCGGATCGTCGATGCGCTCACCGAGCTTGAACGCCGTCGTGGGCGCGCTCGGGCTCACGAGGACGTCGACCTGGTCGAAGGCCGCCGCGAAATCGCGCTGGATGAGCGTCCGCACCTTCTGGGCGCTGCCGTAGTAGGCGTCGTAGTATCCGGCGCTCAGGGCGTAGGTGCCGAGGATGATGCGACGCTTCACCTCAGGACCGAACCCGGCCTCGCGAGTGGCGGACATCACCTGCTCGACCGTGCCGCCACCCTCAGGGGTGACGCGCATGCCGAACCGCACGGAGTCGAACTTCGCGAGGTTGCTGGACGCTTCGGCGGGGAGGATCAGGTAGTAGGCGGCGACCGCGTACTCGAAGTTGGGTGCCGACACCTCCACGATCTCGGCGCCGTTCGCCTCGAGCACCGTGAGCGCCTCCTGGAAGCGGCTCTTCACGCCGGCCTGGAAACCTTCGCCGTTGAGCTCCTTGACGACGCCGACGCGCAGACCGCGCAGTACGTCGCCGCGGGCACCCTCCCGAGCGGCTGCGGCCATCGATGGCCAGGCGTCACGGAGGGAGGTGGAGTCGAGCGCGTCGTGCCCGGCGATGACGTCGTGCAGCAGCCCGGAGTCGAGGACGGTCCGGCTCACCGGCCCGACCTGGTCGAGCGAGGACGCCAGGGCGATGGCACCGTAGCGGCTCACCGCTCCGTAGGTGGGCTTCACACCGACCGTCCCGGTGACGTGCGCCGGCTGACGGATCGAGCCGCCGGTGTCGCTGCCGAGCGCGATGGGCGCCTCGAACGCGGCGACCGCTGCGGCCGAGCCGCCTCCGGAACCGCCGGGGATGCGGTCGAGGTCCCACGGGTTGTGGGTCGGGCCGTACGCGGAGTGCTCCGTGCTCGACCCCATGGCGAACTCGTCCATGTTCGTCTTGCCGAGCGGCACCAGGCCGGCCGCCCGCGATCGCGCGACGACGGTGGCGTCGAAGGGCGACAGGTATCCCTCGAGGATCTTGCTCCCCGAGGTGGACGGCATGTCGGTCGTGACGAGCACGTCCTTGATCGCGAGTGGGACGCCGGCCAGTTCGCCGAGCTCCTCACCCGCTGCACGACGCGCATCGATGTCGGCGGCGACGTCGAGGGCGTGGTCCGAGACGTGCAGGAAGGCGTGGACGTCGCCGTCGACCTGGGCGATGCGGTCGAGGTGCGCCTGGGTGACCTCGACGCTCGACACGTCGCCGGCGCGGAGCTTGGACGACAGTTCGGCTGCCGTCAGACCGATCAGGCCGCTCACTGCTCCTCCCCCAGGATGGCCGAGACCTTGAACCGGCCGTCGGCCGACTCCGGTGCGTTCTGCAGCGCCTGCTCCCGGGTGAGCGTGTTGCCGACGACATCGTCGCGGTACACGTTCTCGAGCGGGATCGGGTGGCTCGTCGCCGGGACGTCAGGTGTGGCCACCTGCTGCACCTTCGCGATGTTGTCCACGATGGAGTCGAGCTCCGTGGTGAGGTGGGCGATCTCGTCCTGGCTCAGGGCGATGCGAGCGAGGGTCGCGAGATGTGCGACCTGCTCGGTGGTGATTTCCGACATGCGTCTCCCGTACGTGTAGCGGTGGCGGTCGCTCCAGTCTATTCGCCAGGGACGTGGTCGACGGTCGGCGTCCGCCCCTACAGTGGGACGGTGAGCCAGAACGACTCGAGCAGCCGTCCCCGTCCCCCGCACGAGCGCCCGTGGCTGGCGAGCTACGCCGCCGACGTCCCGGACGACATCCCCGAGCAGACAGGCAGCCTCGGCGATCTCGTGGAGGCCTCCGCAGTGAGCTACCCGGACGCGGTGGCGCTCGAGTTCTTCGGCTCGACGACCACGTACACCGAACTCGACGCCCTGATCGCGCGGGCTGCGGCCGGTCTGCGCGACCTCGGCGTCCGGGCCGGCGACCCGGTCGCCCTCATGCTCCCGAACTGTCCGCAGCACATCGTCGCGTTCTACGCCGTCCTCCGACTCGGCGCCGTCGTCATCGAGCACAACCCCCTCTACACGCCGCAGGAGCTCCGCCACCAGTTCGAGGACCACCGCGCCCGGTTCGCGATCGTCTGGGACAAGGTCGCAGGTCACCTGCAGGACTTCCCGGCCGACCTGGCGGTGGATGCGCTCGTCACGATCGACGTCACCCGTGCGATGCCGATCCACATGCGCCTGGCGCTGCGGCTCCCGATCGCGAAGGCACGCGCCTCCCGTGCGCAGTTGACCGCCCCGGTCTCCGGCACGGTGGCGTGGGAGCGGCTCCTCACCACCGGGTCACTCCCGCCGAGCCACCCGAAGCCGGCGACCGACGCGCTCGCGCTCATCCAGTACACCAGTGGCACGACAGGCTCGCCGAAGGGTGCGGCCCTGACCCACGCGAACCTGCTCGCCAACGCCGCCCAGTCGCGCGCCTGGGTGCCGACCGTGCCACGCGGATCCGCCGTCGTCTACGCAGTGCTCCCGATGTTCCACGCCTACGGGCTGACGCTGTGCCTCACGTTCGCCATGAGCATGGGCTCGCGACTCGTCCTGTTCCCGAAGTTCGACCCGGCGCTCGTCCTCAAGGTCATGAAGAAGCGCCCGCCGACCTTCCTGCCGGCGGTGCCGCCCATCGCCGACCGTCTCCTGGCGGCGGCGACGGAGCAGGGCGTCTCGCTGCAGGGTACCGAGATCGCGATCTCCGGGGCCATGCCGCTCCCCCACGAGCTCGTCGTGCCGTTCGAAGCGGCGTCCGGCGGGTTCCTCGTCGAGGGGTACGGGCTCTCCGAGTGCTCACCGGTGATCTCCGCGAACCCGGTGTCCGCCGCCAGGAAGCCCGGCACCATCGGTCTCCCGCTGCCGAGCACCGAGGTCAGGGTCGTCGACCCCGATGATCCGGGGACGGACCGGCCGGCCGGAGAGCCGGGCGAACTCCTCGTCCGCGGACCCCAGGTGTTCCGCGGCTACTACAACAAGCCGGAGGAGACCGCGGCCGTGCTCCTCCCGGGCGGTTGGTTCCGCACCGGCGACATCGTGTCGATCGACGACGAGGGGTTCATGACGGTCGTCGACCGCATCAAAGAGCTCATCATCACGGGCGGGTTCAACGTCTCCCCCAGCGAGGTCGAGCAGGTCCTCCGCGGCCATGCATCCGTCGCGGACGCCGCCGTCGTCGGCATCCCCGACCCGCACTCCGGCGAGCAGGTCGTCGCAGCCGTCGTCGCCGCTCCGGGGACCACCGTCGACGCCGAGGCGCTCCGAGCGTGGGCTCGCGAGATCCTCACGCCCTACAAGGTGCCCAAGCGGGTGGTCGTCGTGGACGAACTCCCGAAGTCGCTCATCGGCAAGGTCCTGCGACGCCAGGTCAGGGACGACCTCCTGGACGCCGCCGGGCACTGAGCTCAGTCGTTCGCCGGAGCCTCGTCGGCCGGAGCCTCGTCGCCAGGCGCCTCGGGCTCGCCGAGGGCTGCCGGGCCCTCCGAGACCAGGATCGCGAACTGCTCCGCGTCGATGATCCGCAGACCGAGCGCCTCCGCCTTCGCGAGCTTCGACCCCGCGCCCGGGCCGGCGGCGACGAAGTCGGTCTTCTTCGAGACGCTCGACGCGGCCTTGCCTCCGGCCTGCACGATGGCCTCCAGCGCGCCCTCGCGGGTGAAACCGTCCAGGGAGCCGGTCGCGACGACGGTCACGCCCGAGAGGACACCGCCCGCAGCGACGGCGGCACCTGGGCCCGGGTGACCGGGCGTCGCCCACTGCACGCCGGCAGCCGTCCACTCCTCGACGATCTCGCGGTGCCAGTCGATCTCGAACCAGGCCATGAGGGCGTCGGCGATGATCCCGCCGACACCGTCGACCTCGGCCAGCTCCTCGCGGCTCGCAGCTCGGATGGCGTCGAGCGATCCGAAGTACTCCGCGAGCGACCTGGCCGCCACGGGACCGACGTGGCGGATGTTGAGGGCGACGAGCAACCGTGCGAGCGGGCGCGTCTTCGCGGCGTCGAGGTTGGCGAGCAGCTCGACCGCGTTCTTCGACGGCACCGAGGACTCGTCGCCGTCGAACTCGGACGCCTCCGGGTCGTGCACGCCGTCCTTCTTCGCCCGACGGCGGCGGAACGGCGTGACTCGCTTCTCCGAGCCGTCCTCGTTGAGCTTCGGCAGGCCGGTCTCGTTGTCGGGCACGACCACCGTCACCGGGAAGAGGTCGGCCATCGTCAGCGAGAAGAGCCCAGCCTCGGTGGTCAGCGGCGGCTCCGCGGGTTCCAGCGGCTGCGTGAGCGCCGCTGCGGCTACCTCACCGAGGGCTTCGACGTCGAGTGCTCCACGTGAACCGATGTGCTCCACCCGGCCTCGCACCTGAGCCGGGCAGCTCCGCGCGTTCGGGCAGCGCAGGTCGATGTCACCCTCCTTGGCAGGGGCGAGCGGGGTGCCGCATTCCGGGCAGTCGTCCGGCATGACGAACTCGCGCTCGGAACCGTCGCGGAGTTCGACCACGGGACCGAGGACCTCGGGGATGACGTCGCCGGCCTTGCGGAGGACGACGGTGTCGCCGATGAGCACCCCCTTCGCCTTTACGACGTCCTGGTTGTGCAACGTGGCCTGGCGCACTTCGCTGCCGGCGACCAGGACCTTCTCCATGACGGCGAAGGGCGTGGCCCGACCGGTGCGGCCGACGCTGACCACGATGTCGAGGAGCTTGGTGTTCACCTGCTCCGGGGGGTACTTGTAGGCGATGGCCCAGCGCGGAGCCCTGCTCGTCGCGCCGAGTTCCCCGTGGAGCGCGAGATCGTCGACCTTGACGACGACCCCGTCGATCTCGTGCTCGACGCTGTCGCGATGTGCTCCGAAGTACTCGATGAACTCGGCCGCCCCCGTCGCTTCGTCGTGGACCCGGTAGTGCGACGAGGTCGGCAGACCCCACCGGTGGAGGAGCTCGTAGACCTGCGACTGACGCGCGACCGGCGGGCGCTCCCAGGCGCCGATGCCGTGGACGAGCATCTGCAGCCGGCCGAGCCGGTCGTGCATGAGGGCGAGCTGCGCCGGGTTCTTGCTCTCCGCCTTCTGACGGAGCGATCCGCTCGCCGCGTTTCGGGGGTTCGCGAACACCCGTTCACCGGCGGCCGCCTGGTTGGCGTTGAGCTCCCGGAACGCCTCGACGGGGAAGAAGATCTCGCCGCGCACCTCCACGACCTCGGGGACCTCGACGTCCGTGTCGGCGGTGGTCAGCACGCTCGGGATGGAGCGGATGTACCGGACGTTCTCCGTGACGTCCTCACCGACGACGCCGTCGCCGCGGGTCGCCGCGCTCACCAGACGCCCTCGCTCATACCGCAGGTTGATGGCGAGGCCGTCGATCTTCAGCTCGCACAGGTACTGGACGGCACCGTCCGCGTCGCGCTCGACCTTCGCCGCCCAGGCGAGGAACTCCTCGGTCGAGAAGACGTTGTCGAGGCTCAGCATGCGTTCGAGGTGGGTGACCGGTGCGAACAGCGTCGTCTCCGCCCGGCCGCCGACCGTCTGCGTCGGGCTGTCCTGGCTCTGCAACTCGGGGAAGAGCCGCTCGAGCTCGTCGAGCCGCTTGATCATGGCGTCGTACTCCTGATCGGAGGCGAGCGACTCGTCCCGCTCGTAGTACGCGTCGCGCAGCTCGAGGATCCGAGAGGTGAGCTCCTCCGCCTCGGCCGATGCCTGCTGCAGGGTCTGTTCGTTGCTGTTCGCCACCTGGTCAGTCTATGAGCGGCCCCCGACACGCAGGAGCGCTTGACACACCGCACGTCCTCCCCGATCGGGGCAAGCGGGTCTGCGAGCCGCTGATCGAGGAGTAGGGTGTCGCAGTGCCGCAGGAACCATGCGCGCGGAATCGGAGGAACCATGTCCCAGTCCAGCAGGCCAGGAACGGGGGCGGCTCCTACCAGTAAGCAGCTCACCGCGCGCGTCATCGGTATCTCCGTCTCCGCCGCGGTCGGTGGCTTCCTCTTCGGCTTCGACTCCTCCGTGGTCAACGGCGCGGTCGACGCCATGCAGGACCACTTCCAGCTGAGCGAGGGGCTGATCGGCTTCGCCGTCGCCTCAGCCCTGCTGGGATGCGCGCTCGGCGCCTACCTCGCCGGCCGGATCGCGGACAGCCGCGGACGCATCTTCACGATGCTCCTCGGTGCCGGTCTCTTCTTCGTCTCCTCCTTCGGCGCCGGCTTCGCCTTCTCCCCCTGGGACCTGATCCTGTGGCGCGTCGTCGGCGGTCTCGGCATCGGCATCGCATCCGTCGTGGCTCCGGCCTACATCGCCGAGATCGCGCCGAGCGCCATCCGCGGACGCCTCGCCTCCCTGCAGCAGCTCGCCATCACCCTCGGCATCTTCGCTGCGCTCCTGTCCGACTCCGTCCTCGCGGGCGTCGCCGGCGGTGCGTCCAACCCGCTGTGGTTCGGCGTCGAAGCCTGGCGCTGGATGTTCATCGCCTGCGCCATCCCCGCCGTCGTCTACGGGCTCCTGGCCATGCGGCTCCCCGAGTCGCCACGCTTCCTCGTCCGCAAGGGCAAGGCCGACGAGGCCCGCCGCATCTTCGCGACGGTCTGGCCGCAGGAGGAGGTCGACCGCGCCGTCAAGCTCGCCGAGCAGGCGGTGAAGGACGACGAGCAGCAGAAGAAGGCCTCGCTCTGGGGCGGGAAGTTCGGTCTGCTCCCGATCGTGTGGATCGGTGTCATCCTCTCGATCTTCCAGCAGTTCGTCGGCATCAACGTCATCTTCTACTACTCGACGACCCTCTGGAAGGCGGTTGGATTCCAGGAGTCCGACTCGCTGCTCATCTCGGTCATCACCTCGGTGACGAACGTCGCCGTCACGATCGTGGCGATCCTGCTCGTCGACCGCATCGGTCGCCGGCCGATCCTCCTCGCCGGATCCATCGGGATGACGGTCTCGCTCGGGGCCATGGCGATCGCCTTCACCCAGTCGGTCACCGACAGCGCGGGCGAGGTGTCGCTGCCGCAGCCCTGGGGCACGATCGCACTGATCGCCGCCAACGTGTTCGTCGTCGCGTTCGGCGCCTCCTGGGGTCCACTCGTCTGGGTCCTCCTCGGCGAGATCTTCCCGAACCGCCTGCGTGCCAAGGCCCTCGGTGTGGCGGCGATGGCCCAGTGGATCGCCAACTTCCTCATCACCGTGAGCTTCCCGGGTCTCGCCGCGTTCTCGCTCCCGGTGACGTACGGCATGTACGCGTTCTTCGCCCTGCTCTCGTTCGTGTTCGTACTCGCGAAGATCCCGGAGACGAACGGGCTCACCCTCGAAGAGGCCGAGACGCTGTTCGTCAAGAAGCCGAAGAAGGCCAAGGCTTCGAAGTCGGGGACGACCGCCGGAGCCTGAGCATCGGACGCGGAACGCCCGGCGAGCATCGTTCGCCGGGCGTTCGGTCGTTCCGGGGTGTCAGGCGCCGACGCCGGCGGGTACAGCGCTGACGGTGCGGTCGATCGTGAACTGTCCCAAGACGCGCGTTCCGCTGTAGAGCACCGCGGTCTGTCCGGGCGCGACCCCGTCGAGCGGCGTCTCCGGGTGGACGACGAGTTCGCCGTCGACGAGGGCCAGCGCGGCCGGGACCGGGTCGGCGTGGGCACGGATCTGGACGTCGCACGGGATCGGGTCCACGCCGACGGCCGGAGCACGGCCCGCCCAGGTGTACCGGGAGCCGGCGATCTCGCCGATGGCGAGAGCCTCCTTCGGCCCCACCACGACGGTGTTGTCCTTGGGACGCACCTCGAGGACGAAGCGCGGACGACCGTCCGGGGCCGGTACGCCGAGGTGCAGCCCCTTGCGCTGTCCGACGGTGAACGCGTGCGCGCCCTCGTGCGAACCGACGACCGCGCCGTCGCGGTCGAGGACCTGGCCGGTCTCGGTGCCGACCCGCTCCCCCAACCAGCCCTTCGTGTCGCCGTCGGGGATGAAGCAGATGTCGTGGCTGTCGGGCTTGTTCGCGACGGTGAAGCCGCGCTCCGCGGCCTCGGCACGTACCTCGGCCTTCGACGGCGTCGCACCGAGCGGGAACATCGAGTGCGCGAGCTGCTCGGCGGTGAGCACGCCCAGGACGTACGACTGGTCCTTCGCCCAGGCGCTCGCGCGGTGCAGCTCGCGATCGCCCTCGGGGCTCGTGACGATCGTGGCGTAGTGGCCGGTCACGACCGCGTCGAACCCGAGGTCGAGCGCCTTCTCCAGCAGTGCGGCGAACTTGATCTTCTCGTTGCAGCGCATGCATGGGTTCGGCGTGCGGCCCGCACGATACTCCGCGATGAAGTCGTCGACGACGTCGAGCTTGAAGCGCTCGGAGAAGTCCCAGACGTAGTACGGGATGCCGATGAGGTTCGCCGCCCGCTGGGCGTCCATCGAATCCTCGATGGTGCAGCACCCCCGGCTGCCGGTCCGGAGCGTGCCCGGCATCCGGCTGAGGGCCAGGTGGACCCCGACCACCTCATGGCCCGCATCGACGGCGCGTGCCGCTGCCACGGCGGAATCGACCCCACCACTCATCGCTGCCAGAACCTTCACCGGGCAAGTCTACGCGCCAGTCGCCGGACAGCCACCCGCAAGTGATCGGGCGCGTGGGCTCAGGGCCGCGCGCCGAGCGCCGTGTCGCGATCCGCGGAGCCGGCCCGGCTCGCCTGTGCATAGGCCGAGGGAAGCGCCTGCAGGAAGCGGTCGACGTCGTCCTCGGTCGTCGTCCTGCCGAGCGTGATCCGCAGAGCTGCGCGGGCGTCCGACTCCGAGCGCCCCATGGCGAGCAGGACGTGGGACGGTTCGGGGACACCGGCCTGACACGCAGAGCCCGTGGACACCGCGACCCCAGCGAGGTCGAGGAGGAACAGCATGGAGTCGCCCTGGGTCCCCGGGAGGACGAGGTGCACGTTCGAGGCCAGTCGTTCCACGGGGTCGCCGGTGAGCTCAGCCTCGGGCACCGCGGAACGGACGCCCGCGATGAGCCGGTCCCGGAGCGCCTGCAACCGCTGCTGCTCGGCAACCCGTTCCCGCTCCGTCGCCTCGGCGGCGACGGCGAACCCGATCGCGGCTGCGACGTCCTGGGTACCGGAGCGGAGGCCACGCTGCTGGCCGCCACCGTGCTGCAAGGGCTCCACGACCGCCGCCCGGCTGACCACCAAAGCGCCGACGCCCACCGGTCCGCCGATCTTGTGCGCGGACACGCTGATGGCCACGAGACCGCCGGCCCCGGTCGAACCGGACGCGGCACGCAGGCCGGCCAAGTCGATCGGCAGATGTCCGTATGCCGACACGGCGTCCAGGTGGAACGGCACGCCCGCTGCTGCGGCGAGCGCCGCGAGTCGTGCGGCGGGCTGGATGGTGCCGACCTCGTTGTTCGCCCAGAGGGCCGTGGCGACGGCGATGTCGTCGCCGTGTTCCGCGTAGAGCTCCTCGGTGCGTTCGAGCGAGACGGCTCCGAGGTGGTCGAGCGGGGCCCACAACGGCGTCGCGGCCTCGTGGCGTTCGAGCCATTCGACGGTGTCCAGGGTGGCGTGGTGCTCGCCGGCGGGTGCGAGGACCGCGGTGCGGCGACGGTCCCGTTGGCGGTGCCAGTAGAGCCCCTTCAACGCGAGGTTGATGGACTCGGTACCGCCCGAGGTGAAGACGAGTTCGATCGGATCGCAGCCGAGGGTCTGCGCGATCCGCTCCCGAGCCTCCTCGAGGAGCCGGCGAGCCTGTTGCCCGGGTCCGTGGATCGACGCTGGGTTCCCGACGGTGGCCATGGCGGCCGCGTAGGCGTCGATGACCTCGGGACGCACGGGGGTCGTGGCGGCGTGGTCCAGGTACACCACCATGCCGCCCCTCCTCTCGTCGCCGCGTCCGCGGATCTCGGCGACTGCTGCACTCACTACTGTAGAACCCATGAACGCTGGTGACCCCCTCCACGATCTCGGCGTCCGCCTCGGCCCGTCCGGTGGTGAGCTCCGTGTGTGGTCGGAGCATGCAGATGCACTCGAACTCGTGATCTTCGACGACAAGGATCTGAACTGGATCACCCAGTCGGTCGAGATGACCCGCGACGAGGGTGCGGTGTGGAGCGCCCGGTCCGAGGAGCTCGTGCACGGTCGACGCTACGCCGTCCGTGCATCTGGGCCGTCGACGCCGAACAACGCCTTCGACCCGCACCTGCTGCTCCTCGATCCGTATGCCCGCGGTCTCGCGCGGGTGTCCGCCGAGCAGTGGCGCTCCGTCGTCGTCGACGACGCGTTCGACTGGGGTGGTGTGCAGAAACCGCGTATCCCGCTCGACCGCACCGTGGTGTACGAGGCGCACGTCAAGGGGCTCAGTAAGTTGCACCCCGACGTCCCCGAGGAGCTGCGCGGAACCTACGCTGGTCTCGCCCATCCCGCGATGATCGCGCACCTGCACGAGCTGGGCGTGACGAGCGTGGAACTCCTGCCGGTGCACGCGTACACCTCGGAGCAGCGCCTCATCAAGCAGGGCCTCGTCAACTACTGGGGCTACAACACCCTCAACTTCTTCAGCCCACACGCCGCGTACGCCACGAAGGCCGCCCAGGCGGGTGGCGCCGACGCGGTGCTCCGTGAGTTCAAGGGCATGGTCAAACTGCTCCACGAGGCGGGGCTCGAGGTCATCCTCGACGTCGTCTACAACCACACCGCCGAGGAGGGGCCGGGCGGCCCACGCACGAGCCTCCGCGGGATCGACAACGCGAGCTACTACCGCCAGGATGCCACCGGCGCGTACATCGACGTGACCGGGTGCGGCAACACCGTCGACTTCGGCCACCCGGTCCCCCAACGCCTGGTGCTCGACTCCCTGCGCTACTGGGCGGACGAGGTGCAGATCGACGGGTTCCGCTTCGACCTCGCCGCGACGCTCGGTCGGAACGAGGCGGTCGAGTTCACCCCGGACCACCCGCTGCTCGGGGCGATCATCAGCGATCCGGCACTCGTCGACGCGAAGATGATCGCCGAACCCTGGGACGTCGGGATGGGCGGTTGGCAGACCGGCAACTTCCCGAGCGGTTGGCATGAGTGGAACGACCGGTACCGCGACCGCGTGCGCAACTTCTGGCTCTCCGACATCGACTACGCCAGACGCGCCGACGCCCCCGTGGGTATCGGCGGCTTCGCGACACGATTGGCCGGATCGAGCAACACCTTCTCGGCCGAGCGCGGGCCGCTCGCGTCGGTCAACTTCATCACGGCCCACGACGGCTTCACGCTCGCCGACCTCGTGTCGTACGACGTGAAGCACAACGTCGGCAACGGCGAGTCGAACCGGGACGGGACGGACAACAACCGGTCGTTCAACCACGGCGCCGAAGGTCCGACAGACGACGAGGCGATCCTCGCGGGCCGCCGGAAGGCGATGCGCAACCTGCTCGGGACGCTCCTGCTGTCGGCCGGCATCCCGATGATCACCGCGGGTGACGAGTTCGGACGCAGCCAGCGCGGCAACAACAACGCCTACTGTCACGATTCGGAACTGACCTGGGTCGGGTGGACGCGGGAACCCTGGCAGGATCAGCTCCTCGCGCACAGCCGCAGGCTCCTCGAGCTGCGGCGCGAGCATCCCGCGCTCCGCCCCGAGCACTTCGCGACCGCCGGCACGACGGTGCCAGGCGCGAGCGCCATGGACTGGTTCGACGCCACCGGCGGGACGATGAGTACGGACGACTGGACGAGCCCCCGGAACCGCACCCTGCAGTTCTTCTCGACGAGCACGCCGGAGTCCGAGGCGCTCGACCGCGTCCTGCTCATCGTGCACGGGGTCGAGCAACCGGTCGACGTCACGTTGCCGGAACACGACGGGGTGACCGCCTACCGACGCATCTGGAACTCCGCGGACGACGTCCCGGTGGCCGGCGAGGACGAGTTCTCCCCCGGACGCACGGTCTCGGTCGCCGCCACGTCCATGCAGCTGTTCCAGGCCGTCTGACGGTGGCGCGACGGAAGGCCGAGGGCGCGAGCACGCCGGCGACGCTGGCGTTGATCGAGCTCGGGATCGCCTTCACCCCGCGGCCGTACCAGCACGACCCGTCGACGACCGCGTTCGGGCTCGAAGCCGCCGCAGCCCTCGGCGTGGACCCGTCCCGCGTCTTCAAGACCCTGATGACCGAGGTCGACGGGTCGCTCGTCGTGGCCGTCGTCCCGGTCTCCGGGCAGCTCGACCTGAAGGCACTCGCCACGGCGGTCGGCGGGAAACGCGCACGTCTGGCCGATCCGGCTGTCGCGGAACGCAAGACCGGCTACGTGGTCGGTGGCATCAGCCCGATCGGGCAGCGGGCATCGCTACCGACCGTCCTCGACGCGAGCGCGACGGACCACGAGACGGTGTTCGTGTCAGGTGGACGGCGGGGCTTCGACCTCGAACTCGCCCCGGAGGGGCTGCGCACGGCGGTCTCCGCCCTCCTGGCCCGGATCGCGCGCTGACCCCGCCCCTACTGGTCCGCCAGGGCGACCAGTCCGAGCTCCGCCGGCGTGAGCAGCAACTCGTGCTTCGGAACGATGCGGACCGTGTACCCGAAGCCACCCGCGCGATCGAGTGGCAGGGTGCCCGCGTATTCGAGGGTGTGCTCCGGTCGGCTCGTGGACGGAGTCTGCTGCTGATCGAGCGGCTGCGAACGGACGTCGAGCAACTCGCCCGTGGCTCCGGGGACCCCGGAGACCACCTCGACGGTCACATCGTCCGGTGACAGCGAGCCGAGCTGGACGTACGCTCGCAATCGCAGCACGTCGCCGACCTGCGGCACCTCGTCGACACCGCCGCTCTCGACGTGGGCGACGGCCAACTGCGGCCAGGCGTCCCGCACGCGTCGTTTGTAGGCCGCCAGATCGCGGGCGCCGAGCTGATCGGACGCGGACAGCGCACGTTCCATCGCCGCCGCCGGAAGGTACATCCGCTCGGTGTACTCGCGCACCATCCGGTCGGCGCTCAGCGGCTCCGACAGCGTGGAGATCGTGTGCCGCACCATCTGCAACCAGCGCCACGGCGGTGCACCGTGCTCGCGGTCGTAGTACCGGGGCGCGAGCTGGTGTTCGATGACGTCGTAGAGCGACGCCGCCTCGAGGGCGTCGCGCTCGTCGTCGTCCGGCGTGCCGTCGGCGGACGGGATCGCCCACCCGTTCTCCCCGTCCGCGTACTCGTTCCACCAGCCGTCGAGGATCGACAGGTTGAGCGCTCCGTTGAGCGCGGCCTTCATGCCCGACGTCCCGCAGGCCTCGAGTGGCCGGAGTGGGTTGTTCAACCACACGTCGCACCCCGGGTAGAGGGTCTTGGCCATCCCGATGCCGTAATCCGGCAGGAAGACGATGCGTGCGCGCAGGAGCGGGTCCTGGGCGAACTGCACGAGTCGTTGGATGAGGCGCTTCCCCTCGTCGTCCGCCGGATGTGCCTTCCCGGCGACGACGATCTGGATCGGTCGATCCGGGTGCAGGAGCAGCGAGCGCAGTCGGTCGGGGTCGCGCATCATGAGGGTGAGGCGCTTGTACCCCGGCACCCGCCGGGCGAACCCGATGGTCAGGACCTCCGGGTCGAGGAGTTCGTCGATCCAGGACGGCACGACGGCGAGCGGATTCTGCGCACGGTATCCGTCGGCGATCCGACGGCGCACGTCGGCGACCAGCCGCTCGCGCATCCCCCGCTTGAGCGCCCAGAGCTCGTCATCGGAGACCGACGGACCGGCCCAGTCGGCGCGGCCCGGCTCGATCCCTCCCCACCGTTCGTCGGCGAACCCGATGAGAGCCGGGTCCGTCCAGCTCGGGGCGTGCACGCCGTTCGTGATCGAGGTGATGGGCACGTCAGAGACGTCGAATCCCGGCCAGAGGCCTCGGAACATCGCACGGCTGACCTCCCCGTGGAGTCGGCTCACGCCGTTCGCGCGCTGCGCCAGACGGAGTCCCATGATCGCCAGGTTGAACACCTCCGGCGAACCGCCGTTCGCGGTCTCGTCGCCGAGCGCGAGGACGTCCGGTGCGGCCACGCCGGGGAGCAGGTCGCCCGAGAAGTACCGCTCGATCACGTCGTTCTCGAAGCGGTCGATGCCGGCGGGCACCGGCGTGTGGGTGGTGAACACCGTGCCGCCGCGAACGAGCTGCAGCGCCTCGTCGAAGGAGAGGCCGTTCCCGACCAGGTCGCTGATCCGTTCCAGACCGAGGAACCCGGCATGGCCTTCGTTCGAGTGGTACACCTGCGGGAGCGGGTGGTCCGTCAACTCGCTCCACTGTTTGATCGCCCGGACGCCGCCGATGCCGAGCAGGAGCTCCTGGTGGAGTCGATGCTCGCCGCCGCCGCCGTAGAGCCGGTCGGTGACCGCACGCAACTCCGCGACGTTCTCGGGGATGTCAGTGTCGAGCAACAGGAGTGGGACACGGCCGACCTCGGCGATCCAGACGCGCGCGGACAGGCTGCGGTCCTCGGGCAGAGCGAGCGTGACGGTGACCGGCGTCCCGTCCGGTTCCCGGAGGACTGTCAGTGGGAGCCCGTCGGGGTCCTGCACCGGATAGGACTCCTGCTGCCATCCGTCGTTCGTGATCGACTGGGCGAAGTACCCCGAGCGGTACAGGAGACCGACACCGACGAGGGGCACCCCGAGGTCCGACGCGCTCTTCAGGTGGTCTCCGGCGAGGATCCCGAGCCCGCCCGAGTACTGCGGGAGCGCGGCGGCGACGCCGAACTCGGGAGAGAAGTAGGCGATCGTCTGCGGCTTCGGGTCGGGAAGCCCCTGGTACCAGCGCGGCTCCTCGAGATACCGGCGGAGGTCGGCATGGAGCGCTTCGGCGCGACCGACGAAGTCGGCATTCGCCGCGAGCTCGGCCAACCGTTCGGGGGTGACGAGGCCGAGGCCCGTGATCGGGTCGTGCCCGGACTCCCGCCAGACGTCCGGGGCGATCTCGTCGAAGAGGCGCTGCGTCGGCTCGTGCCAGGACCAGCGGAGATTGGCCGCGAGGGCGGTCAGCGAGGTCAGGGACTCCGGGATGAGTGCGCGGACGGTAAACCTGCGGATAGCCTTCACGCGCTCACTCTATGGCACCCCCACCGGCCGTCCGACCGGCCCCCGGCCCGGCCGCCGCGACGGCGCCACACCGGACGCCTTAGCATGACGCGCGACACCCCGCGCGGCCCTTCATCGGCCCACGTTTCGCGGTACGGTCGGACGAGTGGCACCGAAGGAGATGGAACGCACTATGCCGAAGTCAGTACCGCAGTCCTCCACCGTCGACGACGCCGGAACGGTGTCGCTCACACTCACCCCGAACATCGGGCGCATCCCGATCCTCGATCCGACCCCCTCCGTCGAAGGCGGGCGTTGGCCGGCCAAGGCGTTCTCGGGAGAGGTGGTCCCCTTCGGGGCGACCGCGTTCCGAGAAGGCCATGACCTCATCGGGGTCGAGCTCCTGCTCACCGACCCCCGCGGGAAGACGGTGGCCCATCGGATGGCGCCGGGCGCTCCCGGTACCGACCGCTTCGAGGTCCAGGTCCAGCTCGCCACCGAGGGGACCTGGAGCTACCAGGTGCGTGCCTTCGCCGACGAGTTCGCCACCTGGGAGCACAACGCCCGGGTGAAGATCGAGGCCGGCATCGACGTCGAGCTCATGTACCTCATCGGAGCGGAACTGCTCGAGCGGGCCACGACCGACAAGCTCCGACCAGCCAAGGACCGCCGATTCCTCACCACGGCCGCCAAGCTGCTCCGCGACGCCGAAGCCGATGCGGACGCGAGGTTCGCCGTCCTCGACGATGCGGAACTGCTCGCCATCGCCGCACGACGTCCGTTCGCCGGGCTCGCCAGCACCAGTGAGCAGCGACGCATCCGCGTCGAACGCACACGCGCCGGCGTCGGCTCGTGGTACGAGTTCTTCCCCCGGTCGGAGGGCGCCGAGCAGCGCCCCGACGGATCCTGGGCCTCCGGCACCTTCCGGACGGCCGCAGCGCGCCTCCCCGCCGTGGCCGCGATGGGCTTCGACGTCCTGTACCTGCCGCCCATCCACCCGATCGGTGAGACGTTCCGCAAGGGACCCAACAACACCCTGACCCCCGGCGAACACGACCCGGGATCCCCCTGGGCCATCGGTGGTGCCGCCGGCGGCCACGACGCGATCCATCCCGACCTCGGAACCGAGAAGGACTTCGTCTCCTTCGTCCGTCAGGCGAAGAAGTTCGGCCTGGAGATCGCACTGGACCTCGCCCTGCAGGCCTCGCCCGACCACCCCTGGGTGACCGAGCACCCTGAGTGGTTCACGACACTGCCGGACGGCACGATCGCGTACGCGGAGAACCCGCCGAAGAAGTACCAGGACATCTACCCGGTGAACTTCGACAACGACCCGGAGGGCATCCGCACCGAGGTGCTGCGCATCGTCCGCCACTGGATCTCGCTCGGTGTCCGCATCTTCCGGGTCGACAACCCGCACACCAAGCCGCTCGACTTCTGGGAGTGGCTCCTCGCGACGGTCAACCGCACCGACCCCGACGTCGTCTTCCTCGCGGAGGCGTTCACCCGTCCGGCGCTCCTGCAGGGGCTCGCGAAGGCTGGCTTCCAGCAGAGCTACACGTACTTCACCTGGCGGAACACGAAGGAGGAACTCGAGGAGTTCCTCGGCGCGGCGGCCACCGAGACCGCCGACTTCCTCCGCCCGAACCTGTTCGTGAACACCCCCGACATCCTGACGGAATACCTCCAGTTCGGTGGACGCGCCGCGTACAAGGTGCGTGCGGCCATCGCGGCGACGGCAGCGCCCACCTGGGGGGTGTACGCCGGGTACGAGCTCATCGAGAACGTCGCCCGCCCGGGCGCCGAGGAGAACATCGACAGCGAGAAGTTCGAGTACCGGCCGCGGGACTGGGCGGCGGCCGAAGAGGCCGGGACGTCGCTGTCGCCGTACCTCACCCTCCTCAACCAGATCCGGCGGACGCACCCCGCGCTCCGGCAGCTGCGCAACATCAGCTTCCACTGGAGCGACGACGACCAGATCCTCGTCTACAGCAAGCACCTCGACGAGCGGTTCACCGGGACGGGTGAGCCGGACACGATCGTCGTCGTCGCCAACCTCGACCCGCACTCCGTACGACAGACCATGGTGCACCTCGACCAGACGGTCTTCGGCGGCGTGCCAGGAGGCACCTTCGACGTCACCGACCTCGTGACCGGGGCCGAGTGGATCTGGTCCGACAGCAACTTCGTGCGCCTCGACGCCTTCACCGAACCCGTGCACATCCTGAGCGTGAGGATCCGACCATGACGACCATCCCCCCATCCGCCGACGGTGCCGCGGCTCCGAAGCGCTCGGGTCGCCGGGCTGCCGCTCCCCTGGCCGCCGAGGTGGCTCCGCCCCCGCGTGAGCTCCCGCTCCCGTCCGTCGACGACTGGATCCTCGACGCGGTCTCGGAGGGCCGCTACCACGATCCGCACCAGATCCTCGGGCAGCACCTCGTCGATTTGGGCGGGGTGAGCGACCCACTCGTCGTGGTGCGCGCGCGTCGCCCCCTGGCCGAGCAGGTCACTGCGGTCCTCGCGAACGGAGCACGCGTGGAGCTCGCCCACGTCCGCTCCGGCATCTGGCAGGGTTTCCACGTCGACGGCATCCTCGACTACACGCTCGACGCGCGCTATGGGGACGGCTCGACCTGGAACGCCGACGACCCCTACCGCTTCGCCCCGTCCATCGGCGAGCTCGACCTCCACCTCATCGGTGAGGGACGCCACGAACGGCTCTGGGACGCCCTCGGTGCACACGTGACCGAGCAGCAGGGTGTCACCGGCACCGCGTTCGCCGTGTGGGCACCACACGCGCGGGCCGTCCGCGTCATCGGCGACCTCAACTCGTGGGACGGCACCGCGCACGCGATGCGGAACATGGGAGCCACCGGGGTCTGGGAGCTCTTCATCCCGGGTGTCGGTCCCGGAGAGCTGTACCGGTTCGAGATCCTGGCCCAGGACGGCCGCTGGGTCCGACGATCCGACCCCATGGCCCGGTTCACCGAGCGGTCCCCCGCGACCGCATCCGTGACGGGTGTCAGCGACCACCGCTGGAACGACGCCGACTGGATGGAGCGTCGGGCCGCGAGCGACCCGCACAACGGCCCGATGAGCGTCTACGAGCTCCACGTCGGGTCGTGGCGTCCCGGCCTCGGCTACCGCGACCTCGCCGACCAGCTCATCGAGTACATCGGCGAGCTCGGGTACACGCACGTGGAGTTCATGCCGCTGGCCGAGCACCCCTTCGGCGGCTCCTGGGGCTACCAGGTGACCGGCTACTACGCTCCGACGAGCCGGTTCGGTTCGAGCGACGATTTGAAGTACCTGATCGACCGACTCCACGGCGCCGGGATCGGCGTCCTGATGGACTGGGTCCCCGGCCACTTCCCGAAGGACGAGTGGGCCCTCGCGAACTTCGACGGCCAGCCCCTGTACGAGCACCCGGACCCGCGACGCGGCGAGCAGCCGGATTGGGGCACGCTCGTGTTCGATTTCGGCCAGCCCCAGGTCAAGAACTTCCTCGTCGCCAACGCCCTGTACTGGCTCGAGGAGTTCCACGTCGACGGTCTCCGCGTGGATGCCGTCGCCTCGATGCTCTACCTCGACTACTCGAGGAAGGACGGCGAGTGGCTCCCGAACGTCCACGGAGGACGCGAGAACCTCGAGGCCATCAGCCTGCTCCAGGAAGCGAACGCGACCGCGTACCGCCGCAACCCCGGCATCGTGATGATCGCCGAGGAGTCGACCAGTTGGCCCGGCGTCACCGCGCCGACGAGCGAGGGCGGCCTCGGCTTCGGCCTGAAGTGGAACATGGGTTGGATGCACGACTCGCTCGAGTACATGCAGTACGACCCGCTGTACCGCTCGCACCACCACGGTGAGATCACGTTCTCGATGGTCTACGCCTTCAGCGAGAACTTCCTCCTGCCGATCAGCCACGACGAGGTCGTCCACGGGAAGGGCTCGCTGCTGGCGAAGATGCCGGGTGACCACTGGCAGCAGCTCGCCAACATGCGCGCCTACCTCGCGTTCATGTGGGCCCACCCGGGCAAGCAGCTCCTCTTCATGGGTCAGGAGTTCGGCCAGCCGTCCGAATGGTCGGAGGAACGCGGGCTGGACTGGTGGATCCTCGATCAGCCGAGCCACCGCGCCCTGCTCGGGCTCGTCGCGCGGCTCAACGCGGTGTACACCGAGCATCCCGCGCTCTGGGCGCTCGACCACGACCCCGCCGGCTTCGAGTGGCTCGACGGCGGCGACGCGCAGAACAGCGTGCTGTCGTTCATCCGCTCCGACGACGAGGGCAACGTCATCGCCGCGCTCGTCAACTTCTCCGGAGCGCCGGTCGGGCCTTATCGCGTCGGCCTCCCGCGCGCCGGCAGATGGGAGGAGCTGCTCAACACGGACGCCGTCGAGTACGGCGGATCGGGTGTCGGGAACTACGGATCGATCGAGGCGACGGCGGCACCGTGGGCCGGCCGGCCGGCCTCCGCGGAACTCACCCTCCCCCCGCTCGGCATGATCTGGTTGAAGCACGTCGGCTGAGCCGGGCGGTCGCGTCCCGGCTGCAGCACGAAGGCCCGCCTCCTGAGGGAGGCGGGCCTTCGTCGTCCGCTGGACCGGGACGGATCAGTAGAGCAGGCCGGTCAACCGCGCCCGAGCCCGCATGACGCGGGGATCGGTGACACCGGCGACCTGGAACAGCTCGAGCAGGCGCGTCCGGACCGTGTCCTTGTCGGCCTGGTCGAGCTCGGGGAACATCGTGAGCAGTCGGTCGAAGGCGTCGTCGACGTGACCGCCGGACAGGTCGAGGTCGGCGACCGCCAACTGAGCGTCGAGGTCGGCGGGAGCGGCTGCAGCCCGACTGCGGATCTCCTCCAACGTCTTCCCGCCGAGACGGTGCAGGAGCCGTACCTGGGCGAGGCCGGCCACGGCCATGTCGTCCTTCGGGTTCTGGGCGATGGCTTTCTCGTACGCGGCGATGGCCGTCGGGTAGTCGGCGCGCTCGATGGCCTCGTACGCCTCCGCGTGCAGCGGCGGCAGGGGCGGCTCCACCGGCTCCGCCTCCTCGGCTGCGGTCGCTCCGTCGGCGACGACAGCGCGGCCGGAGACGCCGTTCTGCGCGGCCAGCTGGAGCAATTGCTCGATGACCTCACGCACCTGGGACTCGGGGATCGCACCGTTGAACATCGGCACGGGACGGCCACCGACGACCGCGACGACCATCGGGATCGACTGGGCCTGGAACGCCTGCGAGAGCTGCGGGTTCGCATCGACGTCGACCTTGGCGAGCACGAACCGACCGGCGTATTCCTCAGCGAGACGTTCGAGCACCGGCGAGAGCTGCTTACAGGGCCCGCACCATTCCGCCCACAGGTCGATCACGACCGGGACGACGGAGGACAGTTCGACGACCTGGCCGAATCCGTCGTCCGTCGCGTCGAAGACGAACGACGGGACGTCGACGGTCTGTCCGGTGGTCGCGCCGGGTGCCTCCGCGGGGGCGCCTGACTGGCCCGGCTGAGCTGGAGCTCCGGCGGGCGGTGCCTGGTGGCGACGGGCGAGGCCGGACAGGTCGACGGCGCCGCGCAGGTGCGCCGCGCTCGGCTCCGCGGCGCTCACGGGAGCTCCGATGCGGCGGTGAGGGTCTGGGTGAAACCGAGCAAGGTGATCTTCTCTCCGGAGTTGACGGCTGGCACGTAGAACAGGAGCTGGTCACCGTAGGTGGCCTGCGTCCCCTTCGCGCTCTCGGTGATCCCGGAGAGCGCGGCGACGGAACCCTGAGGTTTCACGGTAGCACCGGCGGTGACGACGCTGACCGTCTCACCCTCCTGGACGTTGACCGCCACGATCGCACCCGAGTCGTTGGTCGCCAGCGCGACGTTCGGACCGGTCCCGGCGACGGCCGAGAAGGCGATGCTCGCGGTCGTCGGCAAGCCGGCGGCCTTCGTCGCCCGGTCGGCGGCGACCTGCGTGCGGAAGACGTCGCCGTCGGCGTCGAAGAGGCCGGCGAACGAACTCGCGTCACCGTTGGTGATGATGTCGGCGTACGCCGCCGCGATCTGCTCGGGCGGCATGACGAGCAGCTTCGAGTCCGGCGGCACACTCGCGGCGCCGATCGTCGCCGGAGCGACGTTCTCGAGCCGTGCGCCTTCGAGGAGCTTCTCCGCGTAGACGACCTGGTAGTTCGACCGCGGGTCCTCCTGCGTCATGACGAGGACGGTCGGCGAAACCGTCTCGTCCGACTTGTCCTGGATCGCGGTCATGACGGTGCGGGGCCAGGCGTCGGTCGCCTGCGGCAGGGTGAGGGTGACGGGCGACGCCGGGATGGGCGTCGCACCGGCGGCGTCGGCGACCTTCGCACGGAGGGCGTAGTTGGCGGTGCGTTCCGCGAGCGCCGGACCGGCGAACCGGACCGCTGCGGCGGTGCCGTCGAGCGCGGCGTCGGCCTCGGAGGCAGCGGTCGAGATGCGCGACACGATGCGCTCGACCTGGGGAACGGTGACGACGGGAGCAGCGAAGTCCTGATCCTGGCTGTCGGCCGGGAGATCGGTCGCGGTCACCGTCGGCGTCGGGGACGGAGCACCGATCGTGGGCCAGTAGTCCTGTGAACATCCGCTGAGCCCGAGCGTCCCGACGAGGACGAGGGGCACACCGATCACCAGGGAACGGCGGAGCGGACCGCGCTTGGTCTTGCCTGCACCGAGTTCTCGGGGGCGACGCGGCTTCGGCTGTCTCGACATCTTGGTGAGGCCCTTCCGTCCTTGGCCGGGACCCTTGCGGCGCGGGCCGCGGGAGCGACGCATCCGCTGGATGCCCGACAGGTACAACACGATGCCGGCCAGGAGGACGACGATGCCGCCGGCGATCAGCGGCCCGGCCCACGGGGTGGCGTTGTCGAGGGGCCAGGAGAGACGGAGTGAATCCGGGGCGGCGGCGCTGCCATCGGTCGCGACGAGGACGTCGATGTCCTTCGGGAGGTTCATCGTCGCGATGACGGCGCCCGCCTCGTCGTACTCGCCGAGCCAGAGGTCCGACCCGCGCGGGTCGGGACCCTTGTCGTCGGCCGGGGCGGCTGCGGTCGGCTCCGGGGAGGGAGCGCTCGAGGGCTGGTCGCTCGGTGACGCGTCACCGTCGTCCGTGGAGTCGTCGGCGTCCGGGACGACGCTCGTCGTCGTCAGCGCGGTCCCCGCGCTGTTGACCCCGACCCGGCTGTAGGGCTCGTCGCCCAGCCAGGCGGTGATGTCGTCCGCGCGACCGTAGCTCATGAACACCTGTGTGTCGCCGCCGGCGCTCGCGACGATCGACTGCGCCCCCGGCTGCGACTGCAGCACACTCCCGGGGATGACGATGAAGCGGTCTCCGTCGTCCACCGTCGTCGACAGGCTGAACGTGCCCGGTTGGAGGAACACGGTCCGTTGCGCGATGCCGGTCACGATCATGACGGCAGCCACGACGAACGCGGCGATGGCGAGAACGAAACGCACGGAATACTCTCCTCTGGCGCCGGGGACGACGCGGGTGATCATGCGCCCGACGGGCTCCGGCGGGTCGGGCCGGCACGAGACGCAGGTGGTTCAGGCTATCGGACGTGACTGGGAGGCTGCTAGACGGCTGCTGAACGCTCGGGCGTCGGCCAGTGCGTCGGCAGCGGCAGTGCCGCAGGGTGCACCGCGGCCACGATCTCGGTGAGGACGCGTCGGGTCTGACTCTCCCCCACCCAGAGGTGCTTCGCACCGTCGACCGGTACGAGCGTCGCCCCCGGGAGGACGCCGAAACGCTCCGTCGCCTCCGGTGGCCGGAGGAAGTCGTCGAACTCCGGGACGAGCACGATCATCGGGCGTTCGTCGGCGGCCCACGCGCGCAACTCGTCGTCGGTGGTGCGGTGGAGCGGCGGCGAGAGGAGGATCACCCCGTCGACGGCCGCTTCGCGTCCGTACTTCAACGCCAGCTCGGTTCCGAAGGACCACCCGAGCAACCACGGATGCGGGAGTCCGCGCTCGGCGACGAAGGCCAACGCCGCCTCGACGTCCGCCCGTTCGCCCACACCACCGTCGAAGGCGCCGTCGCTCGTCCCGCGGGGTGACGAGGTCCCCCGCGTGTTGAACCGGAGGACCGCGATCCCCGCCAGGGCCGGCAGGCGTGCGGCGGCCTTCCGGAGCACATGGGAGTCCATGAACCCACCAGCGGTCGGCAGCGGGTGCAGGGTCACCAGGGTGGCGACGATCGGGCCGTCCGCCGGCACGGCGAGCTCACCGACGAGGGTCAGGCCGTCGCTGGTGTGCAGCTCGATGTCCTCGCGGACGGCGGGCAACTCGGTCCCGCCGCGGATCTCGATGGTGTCGGTCATGTGATGTCTCCTCCTCGGAGCGGATCGTCGGCGTCTCCGGGCGACCGGAGCGCCCTCAACGGATCCGCCAACAACGGTCATGCCAATGGCGTCGAGCGGCGATGTCCGCCTGATCGCCCAGCACGCCGTCCGCGCGCCAGGTCACCACGTGCGCGGTACCCGGCGGGATCGTCTGCCCGCAGCCCGGGCAGACGTAGGTCTTCTGTGCGCTGGAACCGGACACCGGTTGGACATTCCAGGAGCCGTCCCGGTGGTCTTCGGTGCGCTTCCACCCGGCGAGCAGCCGGTCGAGCCCGTTGCCTTCGTCGTCGCCGGGCCGAGGCCGATGGCGGTGATGTCGAGGCATGGGTCAAGTCTAGGCACAGCCTCCCCGACACCCGTCGAGCGGGCGCGCGGGTCGGGTCAGTACCAGCCGTTCGACTCCGAGTGAGCCCACGCACCGCACGGCGTGCTGTACCGGCTCGTGATGTACCCGAGCCCCCAGGTGATCTGCGTGGCCGGGTTGGTCGCCCAGTCCGCCCCTGCAGACGCCATCTTCGAGCCGGGCAGTGCCTGCGGGATGCCGGTCGCGCCGGAGCTCGCGTTGTACGCGTACACGTTCCAGCCGGACTCACGGTTCCACAGGGATACGAGGCAGCTGTACTCGCCCTCTCCCCAACCGTTCGCCATGACCATGTCGTACGCGATGGCCTGAGCCGTACCCGGGTCGGGTGTTCCCGCCGCGGGCGCACTGCCGGACGACGAACCCTTGTCCGTCGCGGCCGGGGCGGCCACGGGTGGCGGCGGGGGCGGCGGAGCGACGACCTCGTAGCTGTCGCGGGCGAAGGTGTACTGGAAGTTCGAGCTGGCGACCACCGACTGCGCGGCGTTCCCGCCGAACTGCGCCTGCTTCTCGGCGTAGGAGGATGCCACCACGCTCGAGGTCGGGTCGACCATCGTCACCGCCACGAAGCCGAACGCCGCGGTGGCCGCGAAGATCCCGAGGACCTTCTTGCCACGCGAACGCGGACGACGGTAGGACTGAACAGCCTTGCCGGAGTTCGGCTGGGCTGATGGTTTCCACGGAGTCACGTCAGTTGAGTGTTGAGGCACGATGCATCGATGGTAGCCGAGAACACCGGAACAGGCCACCGGAGAGGAGGACCCTCAGCGAACCGCCAGCATGACGTCGACGACGCTGTCGAGGAGGGCGTCGACCTGCGACTCTCGATAGCCCGCCCATTCGTTGCGGAAGACGGCGGTTCGGACACGGTCGACACTGAGCGGCGTCCCGTCGTGGAAATAGGCGACGAGGCGGTCGGCCAGAGCGTCGACGTCCTTCCGGCTGTACCCCCGCGCGAGGAGGCTCACCCGGTTGAACCGTTGGCCCTCGGGACGGGTCAGCCGGTTGAGGATGACCTGGGCGGTGCCGCGGGCGTCACGGAGCCACTCCTTCGCGCCGCGCTCCTCGACGGACCGCTCGCGCTCCCGCAGGGAGAAGGCGTCCTCGAGGCGCTCCAGTGCGGCGTCGACGTGCTCGGTGCTGTACCCGCCGCGCACCAGCCGGAAGGCGACCCGACGGATGTCCTCTGCGGACAGCACGGTGTCGGCGTCGGCCTCGGCGTCCTGTGCGTACGCCGCGCGAGCGCGGTCGAGGAACTCGTCGACCTCGGCTGGATCGTAGCCACGCTTCGAACGCTTGGAGGTGGGGAAGATCGTGCTCACCGGACCATTCTCCCCCATGACGGACTGATCGAGCGAAACCGAGCTTGCCGGCGACTCAGCTCGCGAGCGAACCGAAGACCAGGTAGACGACGTAGGCGACGACGGCCGACGGCAGGATGGAGTCCAGCCGATCCAGGAATCCGCCGTGCCCGGGAAGCCAGGAACTCATGTCCTTGACGCCGATGTCGCGTTTGATGAGCGACTCGGCGAGATCGCCGACCGTCGCGCTCCCGAGGAGCAGGAGACCGAGGAGCACACCGACCCACCACGGGACGCCCAGCATCAGGATCGCCAGGAGGACGCCGGCCACGACCGCCGCGACGCCGGCCCCGGCGAAGCCCTCCCACGTCTTGTTCGGACTGATCACGGGCGCCATCTTGTGCTTGCCGAACGACAGACCGCTCGCGTAGGCGCCGACGTCGACGCAGATGACGAGGATCAGGAAGGCGAGCGTCCACCACTCCCCGTCCGGTTGGGCGACGAGGTAGACGGCGAAGGACGCGAGGAACGGCACGTAGACCTGGATGAAGGTCCCCGAGGCCAGATCCCGGACGAGCGTCGGGAGATCCGTGCGCCTGGTGGCGATCAGCTGCTCGGCCACCCGCCAGACGATCACCAGCAGGATGCCGAGGAGGACGACCGACCAGCGCCACACGTCGTGCAGGAAGAACGCGGCCGGTTGCATGGCGACCGCCGAGATCACCGTCGGGATCGCCGGAACCCGACGGCCGGTGTGCTCGAGGGCCTTCCGCAGTTCCAGTGCTGCGAAGGCCACTACGGCCGACGCGAGCACCACGAAGATCACCTTGAAGATGATGAGGCTCACGAGCATGATGCCGCCGGCCGCCACCCCGATGAGGATGGCGTTGACCAGGTTGCGGCCGACACGAGCCTCGATGCGCTCGTTCGTCGCATCGAACTGCGCCTTCGTGGCCTGGACCTGGCGCTCGATGTCGGCCCTGGTGACCTCGACCTGGCGCTCGAACTTGGCCCGACGGTCCTTCAGCTGCGACCGCAGCTCCTGCGGTCCGAGCTTGCCGGCTTTGCCGGGTTCCGGCGTCGTCGGCTCAGTCGACCGCCCGGAAGCGACATCGTCTTCCACAGGTACCTCCAGCGGGCCGGCCGTCGATCGATTGACCGGGCGGCGAACGGAATCAGCGGACGGACAGCGGCTCAGATCGAGAGCAGCTCGGTCTCCTTGGCCTTCAGCGCGGCGTCGACGGCGTCGATGTGCGACTTGGTGACCGCCTCGAGCTCCTTCTCTCCGCGCGCGACATCGTCATCGCCGACCTCGCTCTTGAGTGCCTCGAGGTCGTCCTTGCCCTTGCGACGGATGTTCCGGATGGAGACCTTCGCGTCCTCGCCCTTGCCGCGGACGATCTTCACGTACTCCTTGCGACGCTCGGCGGTCAGCTCGGGCATCGTGACCCGGATGACCGTGCCGTCGTTCGTCGGGTTGGCGCCGAGGTTCGGGATGTCTCGGATCGCCTGCTCGATGTCGCGCAGCGCGGTCTTGTCGTAGGGCGTCACGACGATGGTGCGCGCCTCCTGGTTCTGCAGGGAGGCGAGCTGGGCGAGCGGGGTCGGCGTGCCGTAGTAGCTCACCAGCACCTTCTGGAACAGCTGGGGGTTGGCGCGACCCGTACGCACCGTGGCGAAGTCATCCTTCGCGGCCTCGACGGCCTTCGACATCCGGGTACCAACATCCGAGAGGACATCCGCGATCACGAGCACTCCTTTGATTGCATTACTGGGTTCAGTCTAGTCGGGCGACGGCGCAGGACCTGGCCGCCCTGCCGCCTACGCGGAGGTGACGAGGGTGCCGATCGCAGCGCCACGGATGGCTGCCGTCACGTTCCCGGCGGGTTCCATGCCGAAGACCCGCATCGGCATGCCGTTGTCCATGCAGAGGCTGAACGCCGTCGAGTCGACGACCTTCAGGCCGCGCTGGAGGGCCTCCTGGTAGGAGATCGTGTCGATCTTCGTCGCGGTCTGGTCGACGCGCGGGTCGGCGGTGTAGACCCCGTCGACACCGTTCTTCGCGACGAGCACCTCGACGGCGCCGATCTCCAGCGCGCGCTGCGCCGAGACGGTGTCGGTCGAGAAGTAGGGCAGCCCTGCGCCGGCACCGAAGATCACGACGCGACCCTTCTCGAGGTGACGCTCCGCGCGGAGCGGGATGTACGGCTCGGCGACCTGCGTCATGGCGATGGCGGACTGCACGCGGGTCGCTGCGCCGGCCTGCTCCAGGAAGTCCTGGAGCGCCAAGGCGTTCATCACCGTTCCGAGCATGCCCATGTAGTCGGCTCGCCCGCGGTCCATCCCGCGCTGGCTGAGCTCGGCACCACGGAAGAAGTTGCCTCCTCCGACGACCACGGCGACCTCGACCTCGGCGGTCGCTTCGGCGATCTCTCGGGCGATCGACCCGACGACGTCGGGATTGACGCCCAGCTGGCCGCCTCCGAACGCCTCACCTGACAGCTTGAGCAGTACCCTGCGCTTCTTCTCCGGCATCCGCCTGTCCTCCCTCGTCCCTCACACAACTTAGTGCCCGGAGCCACGCGCTGTCCGCGACAACCGGCGACTCCTCGGCTGGATCATCACCGATCCGGCGTGCACGGACATGCCCGTGCACGCAAAGGGGTCCGGATCGCCACTGGCGATCCGGACCCCGTCACAACTGCTACGCGCCGACCTTGAAGCGGGCGAACCCGGTCACGGTGAGGCCCGCGTCAGCGAGCACCTTCTGCACGGACAGCTTGTTGTCCTTGGCGTAGTCCTGCTCGAGGAGCGCCACCTGCTTGAAGTACGAGGTCACTCGGCCTTCGACGATCTTCGGCAGAGCCGCCTCGGGCTTGCCCTCGTTCTTCGAGATCTCGGTGACGATCTCGCGCTCCTTCTCGACCTCGTCGGCCGGGACGTCGTCGCGGCTGAGGTAGGACGGGTTGGCGAAGGAGATGTGCTGCGCGATGCTGCGAGCCGTCTCCGCGTCGTCACCCGTGTAGCCGACGACCACGCCGACCTGCGCTGGCAGGTCCTTGTTGGTCTTGTGGAGGTACACGGCGAAGTGCTCGCCCTGGACCACCGCGAGGCGGCGGAGTTCGAACTTCTCACCGATGATCGCTGCGGAGTCGGCGATGACCTCGGCGACGGTCTTGCCGTCGGCCGGAGCCGCGTTCCCCTCTTCGACGGTGGTCGCGCCGGCGGCGACGACCGCGTCGAGGACGAGGTCGGCGAGGGCGAGGAACTTCTCACCCTTCGCGACGAAGTCGGTCTCGCAGGCGAGCTCGATGAGGGTGGCGGTGTCGCCGTTCTCCTTCGCGGCGACGAGGCCTTCGCTCGTGGAGCGGTCGGCACGCTTCGCGTTGCCCTTCGCACCCTTGAGGCGGAGGATCTCGGTCGCCTTCTCGACGTCGCCATCGGCTTCGACGAGTGCGTTCTTGGTGTCGACCATGCCGGTGCCGAGCTGCTCGCGCAGCACCTTCAGGTCAGCAAGAGAAAAGTTTGCCATTGCTGGTGATCTCCTTGATTACTTCTCGTCGGCGACGGGCTCGGCTGCAGCTGCACCCGCGGCGTCGTCGGCGGACTCGGTTGCGGCGACCTCGACGTCTTCGACGGCGGGGGCGGACTCGACGGCGTCGGTCGCGGCGATGGCCTCATCGGCGACCTTCGCGGTCTCGGCGGAACCCTGCTCGCCACCCTGGAGCAGCTCCTGCTCCCACTCGGCGAGCGGCTCGGCCGGGGCGTCGCCCTCGGTCGGCTTCTGGTGGCGCTGGATGAGCCCCTCGGCGGCGGCGTCGGCGATGATGCGCGTCAGCAGGCCGACGGAACGGATCGCGTCGTCGTTACCCGGGATCGGGTACGTGACCTCGTCGGGGTCGCAGTTGGTGTCGAGGATGCCGATGACGGGGATGCCGAGCTTGCGCGCCTCGTCGATCGCGAGGTGCTCCTTCTTGGTGTCGACGACCCAGAGCGCGGACGGCGTCTTCGAGAGGTTGCGGATACCACCGAGCGACTTGTGGAGCTTGTCCAGCTCGCGCTTCTTGATGAGGAGTTCCTTCTTGGTGAAGCCGCTCTTCGAGGCGTCTTCGAAGTCGAGCTCCTCGAGCTCCTTCATCCGGGCGAGTCGCTTCGACACCGTCTGGAAGTTGGTGAGGAGGCCACCGAGCCAACGCTGGTTGACGTAGGGCTGGCCGACGCGCGTCGCCTGCTCGGCGATGACTTCCTGCGCCTGCTTCTTCGTACCGACGAAGAGGATGGTGCCGCCGTGGGCGACCGTCTCCTTGACGAAGTCGAAGGCCTGGTCGATGTAGCCGAGCGACTGCTGCAGGTCGATGATGTAGATGCCGGAACGCTCGGTGAAGATGAACCGCTTCATCTTCGGGTTCCAACGGCGGGTCTGGTGCCCGAAGTGCACGCCGCTGTCGAGCAGCTGGCGGATGGTTACGACGGCCATGAGCCGTTCTCCTGTTCTGCGCTCGCCACCGCACCGCTGACGCGGACGGGTGGGAGTGCCTCGGTTGTCTGACGGACCGGATGGCCTCGTCCCTGGTGCCCGGCGCACGTCCGCCGCGCTCCGGAGAGCGAGGACCGAATGGAAGTGGAGGCCGAAATGGCACGCGTAGTCACCCCGACGAGCGAGGTGCTCCGTTCAGCATAGCATCCGGACACCGTGACGACCGCGCTCCACAACCGCCTCGACACCTCGCACGCTGCGCTCACCCGATTCCCCGTGGAACCCGGGTGTCCCGCTTCCGGGAACCTCGGATGATGACCATCTCCATCACGCTCCGCCTGCTCTCCGTCTGCCTGCTGCTCGGCACGCCGTCGAACGGCTCCGCCGTGACGCCGGCCTGGTCCTGGCCCCTCGTTCCCCCGCACCCGGTCGTCGCCCCCTTCGTCGCTCCTCCGGATCCGTACTCGGCGGGCCATCGCGGGATCGACATCGCGGCGAGCCCAGGAGCACCGGTCACAGCCGCGGCCGCCGGCGTCGTGACCTTCAGCGGGACGGTGGTGGACCGGCCGCTGGTCGTGATCCGGCACGACGATGGACACGTCTCCAGCATCGAACCGGTCGTGGGCTCGGTGGAGGTCGGCAGCTCCGTGCCGCGTGGAGCGCCGATCGGGACGGTCGGCAGTGGCGGACATTGCGCCGACCGGTGCGTGCACTTCGGGGTGCGACGCGACGGCGTCTACGTCAACCCGATGTTGCTGCTCGGCGAGGTCCCACCGGCGGTCCTGCTCCCGCTGACCGCGACGGCGGCGGCTCAGGCCCGTGGATGGGCGCTGCGGTAGCTCTCCTTGATGCGCTCGACGGAGACGTGCGTGTAGATCTGCGTCGTCGCGAGGCTGGCGTGCCCCAGGAGTTCCTGGACCGCTCGCAGGTCGGCCCCGCCGTCGAGGAGGTGCGTCGCGGCCGTGTGACGCAGGGCGTGGGGTCCCGCCGGGCCGCCGCCGGGCACGGCGTCGAGGAGCCGGGCGACGAGGGTGTACACGGAGCGCGGGCCGAGCCGGCCACCGCGGGCGCCGAGGAACAGGGCCGCGCCGGGGGCCGGTCGACCGTCGCTCGAGCGGACCCGAGCCGCGAGCTGCGGTCGAGCGCTCGTGAGGTAGTCGACGATCGCCGACTGCGCTGGGACACCGAACGGCACCACGCGTTCCTTGTCACCCTTCCCGGTCACGCGGACGGTGAGTCGGTCGAGATCGAGGTCGTCCCGGTCGAGGCCGCAGAGCTCGGAGACACGGAGCGCCGACGCGTACAGGAGCTCGACGACGGCGAGGTCGCGGAGCGCGTTCGGCTCGCCCGACGCCGCGCGGTCCTCGAGCCCGGCGAGCAGCTCGTCGAAGGGCCCGCGGCCGACGACCCGGGGAAGGGTCCGACCGGTCTTCGGACTCCGGAGGCGTGCCGCGACGTCCGCGTCGACCCTGCCCGTCCGGAGGAGCCAGGCGCTCCAGGCCTTGGCCGTGGCGGTCCGTCTGGCGAGCGTCGCCTTGGATGAGCCCGATTCGGACGCCACCCAGAGCCAGTCACGCAGGAGGTCGAGGGTCACACCGCTCACGTCGTCGACGTCGCGTCCGCTGGCGAAGTCGGCGAGCTGCCGGAGATCGGATGCGTAGGCGCGAACGGTCTGCGGCGAGAGCCGACGCTCGGAGACGAGATGCTCCGAGAAGGCGGCTGCGCTCGTCTCGATGTCCACCTCCACAGCTTGCCGCACGGGCGCGGCGGCGCGTCCCTCCCCCGCCGATCGTGCACGTCATGCTCGTCCGGCGTGGAGCACCCATCCGTGTTCGCGCTCCGAGACGACCCCGGCGAGGTCCAGCGCGCCGAGCACGCCCGTCACCTCGCGCAGGCTCAGACCGCTCTCCTTCGCGATCGCGTCGACGCTGCGCGCCGAGCGGACACTCATGGCATCACGGACGCGGCGCTCCTCGACGGAGGCGTACGCCTCGCCCGTGTCGTCCAGCGCGCTCCACCCGGCGAGCTCGGCCATCTGTTCGGCGTTCGTCACGCACGTGGCGGCATACTCGCGGATCAGCCGGTGACAGCCTGCGGAAGAAGGACTCGTGACGGGGCCCGGGACAGCCCCGAGCGGTCGTCCGAGCGACGCCGCGTGGCCTGCGGTGTTGATGGACCCCGAGCGACTCCCCGCCTCGAGGACGACCGTTGCGGACGAGGCGGCGGCGATGAGTCGGTTGCGCTGCAGGAACCGCCATTTCGAGGGCACCGAACCACACGGCGATTCGCTGACCACGGCACCGCCCGATTCGCGGATCCGACGGATCAGGGCGTCGTGACCCGCCGGATAGGGACGATCCACCCCTCCGGCGAGGTACGCCACGGTCATCCCACCGCTCCCGAGCGCAGCACGGTGGGCCGCACCGTCGATACCGTACGCGGCACCGGAGACGATCGTGAAGGCCCGGTCGACGAGCCCTGCCGCGGCCTCAGCGGTCACGTGCTCGCCATAGCCGGACGCGGCCCGCGCACCGACCATCGCGATCGAGCGGGCGGAGACGGGTGCTCCGGGATCGCCCCGCAGCCACAGGGCGTGAGGGGCGTGCACGTCGAGATCGCCGAAGCCCGAATGCCAGCCGGGGCCGCCGGGCAGGATCAGCCGGGCACCGACGCTGATCGCCGTCTCACAGGCGGCGACGAGGTCCGCGGACACGAGTCTGGGACGCCAGCGCTCGAGTGCGTTGCCGAGCACGCGGGAAGCTGGAGGTGCTGCCGGCTCGTCGGTGTCCGATGACGCCGGGGTGTCCGCTCCCGGCCAGCCGCTCGCCAGGATCCGGCGCTGCAGCTCCGTCGGCCCGGCCCGCTCGATCACGGCCGAAAGCGCCTCCGCCGGACCGAGTGCGGCGACCACGAACCCGGAGACACCGTCGCCGGGTTCCGCGATCATCGTCCACGCGGCCCTGGCGAACGCCTCGCGCACGCCCTCGGCGTCGGAGACGACGCCTGCCCCGTCGGCATCCGGATCGTTCCCGAGTGGCCGGACGAGCCTGTCGATCAGCGTGCTGTCCAACCCGAACCAGGAGCTCATGAGATGCCCTTCCGGAGGAAGAGCGCCCGGCCGAGGTGCTCCGCCGTGGGGCTGACGGCGTCGTCGAGGTCGGCGAGCGTCCACGCCAATCGGAGGATCCGGTCGTACCCGCGCATCGTGATCCCGCCGCGCTCGAGCGATCGGTCGAGCGCCACCGTGACCGATCTGGCGAGACGCATCCGCGGGCTCCGGAGCCAGGTGCCGCTGGCCTGCGCGTTCGTCGTCCAGCCGGTGCCCGCCAATCGTTCGGCGCTCGCGCTCCGGACGGCTTCGACCCGGGCACGGGCCTCGGCGGTGGACAGCCCGCCCTCCTGCGAGAGGCCGGACAGCGCCGAGGTGATCCGTGAGACACGGACCCGGATGTCGATGCGGTCGAGGAGCGGTCCGGACACCCGTCCGAGATACCGCCGCCTGGCCTGCGGCGGACAGGTGCAGACACCGTCCGCCGTGCCGTACTGCCCGCAGGGACATGGGTTGGCGGCGAGGACGAGCTGGAAGGCGGCCGGGAAGGTCGCACTGCCGTGCGCACGGTGGACGGTGACGACACCCGACTCGAGCGGTTGCCGCAGCGAGTCGAGGACGTCCGCCCGGAACTCGGGTGCCTCGTCGAGGAAGAGCACCCCGTGCGCTGCCCGTGCCGCAGCCCCCGGCCGGATCTGCCGAGAACCTCCGCCGATGATCGCCGCAGCCGAGGACGAGTGATGGGGGCTCTCCCAGGGCGGTCTGCGCACGAGGGATCCGTCCGGTGGGAGGCCGATCAGGGACCGGAGACAGCTGACCTCGACGGCGGCGTCCGGGCCGAGATCGGGGAGGATCTCCGGCAACCGGGCGGCGAGCATGGTCTTGCCCGCACCCGGTGGTCCAACCATCATGACGTGGTGACCACCGGCGGCGGCGGCGACCATCGCCTCGACCGCGTCCGGCTGACCGACGACGTCGGCCAGGTCGAGCGGGTCCGGCTCCGGCAGTTTCTCGACCCGCTGCCGGACCGGCTCCAGGTCGATGGGCGTCAGTTCGGCGCCGTGCCAGATCGCCGCGTCGCGCAGCGACGTCGCGCCGATGACGGTGACCCCGGGGACGAGCTGTGCCTCCGCGACGTTGGCGGTCGGCACCATGACCGCGTCGTAGCCCGCGCGAGCCACGGCGAGCACCGCGGGGAGCACACCCGTGAGCGGCCGCAGCCGACCGTCGAGTCCGAGCTCACCGAGATGCACCACCCGCTCGGCGGACTCCCGGCGGACGAGGCCGCCGACGGCGAGACAGGCGATGGCGATGGAGAGGTCGAACGCACTCCCCTGCTTCGGCAACGACGCCGGCGACAGGTTGATCGTGAGCTTGCCGCCCGGCAACGGGCAACCCGAGTTCGCCGTCGCGCTCTTGATCCGGTGCGCGGCCTCGCCGAGGGACTTGTCGGGGAGTCCGACGATCGCCATGCCGGGGACCGTCGCCGACGCCGACGCCTCGACCTCAACGATCGACCCCGTGAGCCCGGCGAGGGCGACGGACCAGGTGCGCGCCACGGCCATCAGGACACCCCTCTGAGGTGCTCGAGACGCACGCCGCCCTCCGGCGGCAGCACGATCCCGACGACGTCGACGCGCATCCGCCTCGACCGTGGATGGTGCTCGGCGCACCATGCCCCGGCAAGGCGGCCGATCCTCGCGAGCTTGCGAGCGGTGACCGCCTCCGTCGGGTCTCCGAACCCGACACCGGAACGGGTCTTCACCTCGACGAAGACGAGGGTGCCGTCGTCGTCGGCGACCACGTCGAGCTCGCCCTGCGGGCATCGCCAATTGCGATCCAGGATGCGGAACCCGCACGCCTCGAGATGTTCCGTCGCCACCTGCTCGCCCCGACGGCCGAGCTCGTCCTTCCGTGCCATGTGCACCTCCTGGCACCCAGCCAAGCGGGACGGAGGAGGTTCGGATGCGCCGGGTGACGTGGGAGCGAGGATCGGGGCGACGGACCGTCCTGTGGAGCGGGGTCGGCGGCGAGCGAGTGTCGGTTACTCGTCGAGCGTGAGCTCCTTGGGCAGCTCGAAGTCGCGCGAGGAGAGCTGCTCCACGTTGACGTCCTTGAAGGTGAGGACGCGGACGCTCTTGACGAAGCGGTCGGAGCGGTACACGTCCCAGACCCAGACGTCGGTCATCGAGAGCTCGAAGTAGAAGTCGTTCGCCGTGTCGCGTCGAACGAGCTCGACCTCGTTGGCGAGGTAGAACCGGCGCTCGGTCTCGATCACGTACTTGAACTGCCCCACGACGTCGCGGTATTCGCGGTAGAGGGCCAGTTCGACCTCGCGGTCGTAGTCTTCGAACTCGTCTTCGTCCATGGTCTCTCTATCCTACGTGTAGGCCGGCAGCCAGCTGCTCCGGTGGTGCAGCGTCAGACCGTGCTCCGTCAGCGCCGCCAGGTGGTGGACCGAGCCGTAGCCCTTGTTCCCCTGCCAGCCGTACTCCGGCAGCGTCTCGTGCAGCTCGATCATGAGCCGATCCCGATGCACCTTGGCGAGGACCGACGCCGCCGCGACGGAAGCACAGTCGCGGTCCGCCTTCACGCGGGTGGTGATCGTGAGCGGGCGATGGAGCGAACGGCTCAGCCAGTCACTGTTCCCGTCGAGGAGCACGGTCGACCCCGTGACGTCGGCTCCGACGGCGTGGAGCTCGAGCAACGCACGGCGCCCGGCCAGGCCGAGGCAGGCCGTGATGCCGAGTTCGTCGACCTCCGCCGGACTCGCCAGCCCGACCGCGCCGTAGAGCACCCACTCGCGGGTGAGCGGCTCCATGCGGGTCCGTGCCTGCTCACTCAGCAGCTTGGAGTCGCGGAGCCCGACGGGGAACGGACCACACGCCGGGGCGACGACCGCCGCGCCGACCGCCACCGGTCCCGCGATGGCGCCCCTGCCGACCTCGTCCATGCCGATGACCGACGGGACCCCCGCGGCGAACAGTCCGTGCTCGACCTCGAGGGTCGGTTCGCTGACCGCCATCACTCCTTCTCTGGAGCGGGGATGCCCTGGAACACCGAGGGGTAGTTGTCGAGCCAGGCCCAGTTGCTGGACGGCCAGGTGATGACGAACGCCCGCCCGACGACGTTGTCGATCGGGACGAACCCGCCACCAGGCGTGTCGGCGTTGTACCGGGAGTCCTTCGAGTTGTAGCGGTTGTCGCCCATGACCCAGAGCGAGCCCTCCGGCACCACGATGTCGAACGCGTCGCCGGAGACCTTCTCGGTGCCCGCGGGGAGCTTCACGTACGGCTCGTTGAGCGGCACGCCGTTGACCGTCATCTGGCCGAGCGGGTTACAGCACGTGACGTGGTCGCCCGGGAGCCCGATGACGCGCTTGATGAGGTGGTCGTCGCTGTCGGGGGCGACGAGACCGAAGATCGACAGGACCCATTCGACAGCAGCGGTGGCCGGCGGCTGCGGGGGCTCGACCGTCTGCGGCAGCCAGCCGCCCGGATCCTGGAAGACGACGACGTCGCCGCGGTTCAGGGCGACCACGTCCGGGACGAGCTCGTTCACCAGGATGCGGTCCTGGATCTGCAGGGTGTTCTCCATCGACCCGGACGGGATGTAGAACGACCGGACGAGGAAGGTCTTGATGAGGAAGGAGACCAACAACGCGACCACGAAGATGATGAGGAGGTCGCGAAGGAAGAGCAGCGCTCCGCGTTTCCCGCGTGGGCGCTGCTTGTGGTCGGGCGACGCGTCTGCCGCCAGGGAATTGTCTGTCATTTAACCGCCTGAGCTCCCCACCAGCTTATCCGGTGGGGAGCTCAGGAATGATCGCGCAGGCGACCGCGAGGACGACTAGTTGTCGCGCTTCTCCTTGATCTTCGCCTTCTTGCCACGCAGTTCGCGCAGGTAGTAGAGCTTGGCGCGACGGACGTCACCGCGGGTGACGACCTCGATGTGGTCGATGTTCGGGGAGTGGACCGGGAAGGTGCGCTCGACGCCGACCTGGTAGCTCACCTTGCGGACGGTGAAGGTCTCGCGGACGCCCTCGTTGGAGCGGCCGATGACGACACCCTGGAAGACCTGGATACGGGACTTGTTGCCCTCGATGATGTTCACGTGCACCTTGACGTTGTCGCCGGCGCGGAAGTCGGGGATGTCCGACTTGAGGGATGCTGCATCGACTGAGTCGAGAATGTGCATGATGATTCCATCTCTGCGACCGCCACAGGTCGACCGCTGAATACGTTCGGAAGGAAGGGTGTGCCCGTTGCCGGCGTTCCCCTGTGGCAGAACTGCGGAGGCACAAACAGCAATTGTGTCATGAAAGCGTTCCGGATGGGTAACCGGGCGCGTCCGACGCCTCCTCAGCGACGTTCGTCGGGCTTCTTCTCTTCGATGACGATGAACTCGCCGCCGTCGATCGGCCCGGGTTCGAACCGCTGCGCGGGTGGGATCGAGGATCCGGGTACCGTTCCCGGAGCGGCGGCGGCCATCCGCTCGAACTCCGCCATCGTCTCGCGCGCACGGCGCGTCGTCTCGGAGACGAGCTGGGCGATGACGCCCCAGAACGCGGCGAGCCCGGCGACGACGCCGAGCACGGCCCAGAGGGCCACACCCGAGCTGAACGAGCCGAAGCAGATGATCGTGACGTGCCAGAGGGCGAGCAGCCCGACATCGGTCCAGGAGACGAGGCGTGTCGTGCGGACACTCGCGCGGGCCGAGATGAGGAAGGCGATCGCGGCGAGCGCGATGGCGAGGATCGGCATCGCGATGAACAGCCCGACGAGGCTCCAGCCGCTCTCGCCGAACAGACCCCATCCGACGAACGGCCAGGCGGGCAGGACGAAGATCGCGATGAATCGCCAGTAGAAGAACGCCCGCCGGATGATCATTTCCCCAGGGTACCGTCGGGTCCCCTGGCGTGCGCTGGGCGTTCGCTCACGGCCGAGCCGCGGCAGACGGGACCTGTCAGAGCAGCTTGCGTTGCAGCGCCCAGGCGGCGAGCTCGTGGCGCGAGGACAGCTGGAGCTTGCGGAGGACGCTCGAGACATGGGTCTCGACGGTCTTGACGGAGATGAACAGCTCGGTCGCGGCCTCCTTGTAGGCGTATCCGCGCGCGATGAGCCGCATGACCTCCTGCTCGCGGGCGGAGAGGCGGTCGAGTTCGTCGACGGACTGGGCCGTCTCCCCCGCCACGGCACCGAAGGCGTCGAGCACGAAGCCGGCCAGACGAGGTGAGAAGACGGCGTCGCCGTCGTCGACGCGTCTCGCCGCCTCTGCGACCTCCGCGCCCGAGGAGCTCTTCGTGATGTAGCCGCGCGCTCCCGCCCTGATGACCCGGACCACGTCTTCGGCGGCATCCGACACGCTGAGCGCGAGGAACCGCGTGGCGGGCACGATCGCGGCCGAGCCGGCGATGACGTCGGCTCCCCCGCCACCGGAACCGCCCGGCAGGTGGACGTCGAGCAGCACGACCTGTGGGCGGGTCTCCGCGATGACCCGGATCGCCTCCTCGACGTCTCCCGCCTCGCCGAGGACGTCGATCCCCGGCCCGAGCTCGCTGCGGAGCCCGGAACGGAAGATCGAGTGGTCGTCGACGATCACGACGGTCAGTGGTCGCTCGCTCATGGTCGGCTCCTCGGAACGGTCTGGACGGGTGCGGGCCGCGGCGCGGGCGGCGCGGCGTCGTGGACAGGCAGGACGAGACGGACCTCGGTGCCGCGGCCGCCGGGTCGCGAACGGATCGTCGCTTCACCACCGATGCGCTGCATGCGGCCGATGATCGACTCACGGACCCCGAGGCGGTCGCGCGGGACCTGCTCGAGGTCGAAGCCGGGACCGCGGTCGGAGATCGACACCTCGATCCGTTGCGGTGCCGTCTCGAGGTAGACGGACACGTCGCCGCCCGCGTGACGCGCCGCGTTGAGCACGGCCTCCCGCGCGGCGGCGAGGAGCGGTTCGGGAGCGTCGTCGACGGGCCGCCCCACCGCGACGACGTCGACGCGCACCGCGTGGTCCGCTTCCACCGCGGCCGCGATGGTCCGCAGCTCGGTAGCCAGATCGCCCGTCGGAGCGGTCCCGCCGGAGAAGAGCCAGTTCCGCAGCTCACGCTCCTGCGCCCTGGCCAGACGGGACGCCTCGCTGCCGGGCCCGGCCTGCTGCTGGATGAGCGCGAGCGTCTGGAGCACCGAGTCGTGCAGGTGCGCCGCGATCTCGGCGCGGTCGGCCTCCCGCATCCGCGCGGCTCGCTCGTCTGCGAGGTCGCGGTTGAGCTGGAGCGCCCAGGGGGCGATCACCACCGCGACCCCGAGGAGGACGGCGAGCGCGGCGACGATGACCGTCCACATGTTCGGGCGATCGCCGGTCACGAAGAAGAGGAGGATGCCGAGGACGACGAGGACGAGCGCTCCGAGCACGCGGATCAGGAGCGCGCGGGAGCCCTCACCACGACCACGCTCGCCGAACTGCCTCCACGCGAGCGCGGCACCCGCGAGGACGACGATCACGGGGATGACGGCCTCGAGCGGGATGTCCATCCCGGTCCGCGTCGCGATCAGCGCGGTCCCGGCCGCGAGCAGGGCGATGCCGAGGAGCACCTCCGTGATCGGCGCCCGACGAGGAATGTCGGAGTCCGCTGCGCCATCGGTCGAGGCAGGCCGCAGCAGGTGCTCGCGAGGATCGATCGGTGCATCGACACCCTGCGTGGGTGTCATGACCCACAGCCACACGTAGAGGAGCAGACCCGCTCCGCCGCAGCAGGCGAGGATGACCGTCGCCGTCCGCACCGCGGCGGCGGGGAGACCGGTGTGCTCGGCGAAGCCGGCGCAGACGCCGCCGAGCAGGCGGCGCCTCGGACGGATCATCACCTCGGTTCCCATGGAGCCATCCAAGCAGTTCGGGGTGCGGTCGGCACCCTGGGAGGTCAGGTTCAGGGTGCGCTCAGGGTCATGCCGGATGGGCCGGGCCCGGGCGCTTCGCGAGAATCGGACCATGACGAACCACAGCACGCCACCCGCCGGAGCAGAACAGGGTGCACCCGCCCCGCAGGATCCGACGACCCGCTTCTTCGACTGGTGGCGGTCCACCGGTCTCCGTCGCTCGGCCGACTCGTGGCTCGGCGGTGTCGCCGGCGGTGTCGCGACTCGGCTCGGCCTCGATCCGATGATCGTGCGCGGCGCCCTCATCGTCATCGCGATCCTGGGCGGACCGGTCCTCTTCGTCTACGCCGCGGGCTGGGCACTCATCCCCGACCAGCAGGGTCGGATCCATCTCGAACGGGCGATCCGTGGGGTGTTCGACCCCGCGATCGTCGCCATTGGCATCCTCGCGGTACTCACCGTCGTGCCGTTCATGCGTGGTCTCTGGTGGGACGGCGTTCCGCACGCTTGGAACCTCCCGGGCTGGCTGGAGTCGACCATGACCGCCGGCTGGGTCATCGCACTGATCGTCGCCACGGTGTGGCTGATCGTGATGTTCTCGCGACGCGACTCCGAGCGGGCGACTCCCCCTGAGACTCCATCGCAGCGTGACCCGTGGACCAGCGACGCCTCGATCCCGAAGCCGTCGGCACCGTCGGCCACGTTCTCCCCCTCCAGCCCTCCCGGTCAGGCGCCGGCCTCCCCCGGCGCCACGGCCCCGGTGTCACTCGCGAAGGTCGCCGGTTCGCCAGGTGACCAGGGCGCGACCATGCCGCCCCCTGGCGCCACTCCCACCACCGTCTGGGACGGGGCTCCGAGCCAGCACCGAGGCTGGACGAGCCAGGAGTTCCGGGACGAGATGAGCCGCCAGCGCGCCGAGCAACAGGCCGAGCGCGAGACCAAGGCTCGAGAGCGGCGTGCGCAGCACCCGGGAGCGGCCTTCGTCGCGATCACCCTCGGGCTGGCGCTGCTCGCCGGTGCCGGCGCGGCCGTCGTCGCAGCGAGCGCCGGGTTCTCGATCCCCGTCGTCGTCGTCATCGGCCTCGCCGCAGCGCTCGGCGCGCTCGCCGTCGCGACGATCGTCGCGGGCATCAGCGGACGGGAGAGCGGTTGGCTCGGGCTCTTCACGTGGGCCGCCGTGATCTCGTTGCTCGCCACCGGGGTGTTCCCGCTCGGCTCCTCCTTCCTGCCGGTCGGACGCGCGACCTGGACCGTGACGTCGACGGATGCGGACGAGCGACGTGGCTACGTCATGATCGCCGGCCAACCCACGCTCGACCTCGGCGAACTCGCCGACGACGACGCCTTGCGCGGTGGGACGATCGACGTGTGGATCGTCGCCGGCGAGGTCGACGTGCTCATCCCCGAGGACGTGCCGGTGATCGTCGAGTTCTCGGCCATCGCGGGCACCCTGGACACGGGACGCGGTGATCGGGACGGAACGGACCGACGCGGCGGAGCCCTCTTCCAGGACGAGGCCAGGTACGGACAGACGACGTCGGCGGACACGACGCGGGTCCGGGTGTGGACGGTCGCCGGTAGCGCGGTCGTGACCGAGGAAGCGCAGGCGGGACGATGAGCGAGCAGGACGACCGGACCCAGCGGGACGACCGGACCGACGCGACGACGGAGTCGACTCCACCGGCGAGCGATCAGACGACCACGTCAGAGCGGACGAGCCACGAGGCGAAGAGCGGCTCCGATCAGACGGGTCGAGGCGGTCGGGCGCCCCGGTTCGGCACCATCCTCTGGGGTGTGCTCCTGCTCGTCTTCGCCGGGGCCATGCTGGTCACCAACCTCACCGAGGTGCGTATCGACCCGCTCGGCTGGATCACCGGTGCGATCATCGCGACCGGAGCGGTCCTCGTCGTCGCAGGCATCGCGGCCGCGGTGCGCCGGCGACCCTGAGACCAGGACGCTCGAGCGCGAACCGCTCAGCCACCGGTGACGTCGTCCGGCAGCAGGTCGGGCCGGACCTCGCGGGTCCGCTCGAGCTGCTGCTGGCGCCGCCACGTCGCGATGGCCCCGTGGTTGCCGCTCAGGAGCACCGGCGGTACCGGCAGCCCTCGCCACTCGGACGGCTTCGTGTAGCTCGGGTATTCGAGCAGACCGTCCTCGTGCGACTCCTCGACGAGACTCTCGGGATTGCCCACCACGCCGGGGACCAGCCGACCGATCGCCTCGATCATCGCCATGACCGCGACCTCGCCGCCGTTCAGGACGTAATCGCCGAGGCTCACGAGGCGGACGCGTGCCCGGCTGGCCGTGTGCTCGAAGACGCGGTGGTCGATGCCCTCGTACCGGCCGCAGCCGAACACGAGGTGCGACTCGAAGGCGAGTTCGCGGGCCATCGCCTGGGTGAAGACCTCACCCGCCGGCGAGGGGAAGATGACGAGCGGCTCGTCCTCGGTGTCGTCACCCAGGATGCCGTCGAGCGCCTCGCCCCAGGGCTCGGGCTTCATGACCATCCCGGCCCCTCCGCCGTACGGGGTGTCGTCGACCGTGCGGTGACGGTCGTGCGTCGAGTCGCGGAGATCGTGGACGTCCAGCTCGATCAGGCCGCTCTGCTTGGCCTTGCCGAGCAGGGAGAGGTCCAGGGCATCGAAGAAGGTCGGGAAGATCGTGACGATGTCGATGCGCATGAGGAGCAGTCTATTCGCGCGAGGGGCGGCCTCCCGGTCGGGTCGATCAGTCGGACAGCCTGGCCGACGCCTCCTCGTAGCGATCGATCACGAGGTCGACGATGCCTGCATCCGGCGCCTCGCCCGGGTGGAGGAGCGGCGACGTCACCACGTCGGCCCCGGCCTCCTCGAGCAGCCGCGCGAAGTATCCGAGTGCCAGCAGATAGGTCGCGATGACGACCCGCCCGCGCGGTCGGCTCGCTCGGGCTTCTGCGACCGCGTCGGGTACCGCCGGGCTGGCGGCGGAGACGAACGCGGTCACGACCGGGACGCGCAACCGTGCCTCCAGGCGCCGTCCCATCTCGAAGCAGTCCGCGACGGCACGCGCATCCGTCGAGCCGGCGGCGGCGAGGACGATGCGGTCGTCGGGCGTCACGCGCAGCGCCTCGAGTCGGCGGGCCAGCACCGCGACGAGGCGGTCGTCTGGCCCCATCGCGCGCGCCAGGGCGGTCGATCGCTCCGTCGCCTCGAGGTCCTCCACGAGGTCGACGTGGACGTGGAAGCCCGCGGACAGGAGCAGCGGCACCACGACGGCCGGACGGCCCGATTCCACGGAGCCGAGCGTAGCGGGGACGTCGGGCTGCTGGACGTCCACGAAACCACCGGCGACGTGCAGGTCGGCCCTGGCATGCTCGACGGCGGTGACGAGCGCGGCGACCGACGCCTGGCCGATGGGACAGCTCGTGCCGTGCGAGACGGCGACGAGGGCCGGCGTCGTGCGGGTGGCGGGCTCCGCCCGGCGGACACCGGGGGCGAGCAGGGTCATCGCTCCTCCCCCAGCTCGATCTCGACGAAGCCCCCGACGATGCGGGTGCTGAAGGTCCTGAGGAACAGGTTCGGGTCGGTGAAGCACTCGCCGGTTCCGAGGTCGTAGACCTGCTTGTGCAGCGGCGAGGCGATGGTCGGACGCTCTCCCCGTGAGCCGACGATGCCGCGGGCCATCACCGGCGCCGCCGTCTGGGGGTCTCGGTGGTCGACCGCGTACACCTCCTCGGCGCCGATGCGGAAGACGGCGATCTGGCGTGCGCGGAGCAGCGCCACCTCGCCCCACGACAGCTCGAGATCGTCGATGGCGCAGACCCGTCGCCAGTCGGCGAGCGCCGTCCGCGCGGTCTGCTCCGGTGTCGTCACGCTCATCGTCGGCCTCCTGCTGGTCGTGCGTCGGAGCACCGACGCTACGGGCGGGGTGTTTCGGCTGATCACCCGCGAGGTTTCGGTGAGGTGAAACCGACCTCACATCGTGTCCCACCGTCTGTGCGGTCCTCGACCCGTCGGGGACACATCCGGGCAACGGTCCGGAAACGCCGCCTCAGTACGCTCGCTGGAACACGAGCCGAGGGGGCCCACGATGACCGATCGCACTCCACAGGGCGGACCACGCCGCATCGTCGTCGTCGGCGGCGGACCGGCCGCGCACCGGTTGGTCGACGCCCTGCACAGCCGTGACGGCGGGGAACGGACGCACATCACCGTCATCTGCGAGGAGCTGCACCGCCCCTACGACCGCGTCGCGCTGAGCAAGCGACTCGACGACGCCTCGATCGACCTCACGCTCACCCCGTCCGCCGTCTGGGACGAACACCATGTCTCCCTCCTCCTGGGCGAGCGTGCGGAGCGCATCGATCGTGACGCACGGACGGTGCACACCTCGCTCGGTCGGCTCGTGGAGTGGGACGAGCTGATCCTCGCGACCGGCTCGTCGGCGCCGGTGCCGGAGATCGACGGCGCGGAGCACGCACTCGTCTACCGCACGCTCGACGACGTGGACCTGCTCGTCTCCGAGATCGAGCGCATCGGAAGACTGCGGGGACGTCCCGCTCGCGTGATCGTCGCCGGCGGTGGTCTCCTCGGGCTCGAGGCCGCCGGCGGCGCGGCTCGCCTCGGCGCCGACGCGAGCGTCGTGCACTCCGGTTCGTGGCTCATGTCGGCACAACTCGACGAGGGAGCCGGACGTGCACTCGGCCGGATCATCGGCGCGCAGGGCATCGCCTTGCATCTGGGGACCCGTCCTCGCTCGATCCTCCTCGACGAGGACGGCGCCGTCTCGGGGGTGAGGTTCTCGAGCGGCCAACAGGTCGAGGTGGACATCGTGGTCTTCGCGATCGGCATCCGGGCGAGGGACGAACTCGCGCGCGACGCCGGGATCAACCTCGGCGAGCGCGGTGGCGTGGTCATCGGGACCGACTGCAGGACGTCGGCGGCCGGGGTCTGGGCGATCGGGGAGGTCGCCTGCTTCGAGGGACGCTGTACCGGGCTCGTGGCGCCGGCGAACGCGATGGCGGAGGTCGTCGCCGACCGGCTGCTCGGCGGCGAGGCGGAGTTCACGACGGTCGACGACGCGACGAAACTGAAGCTCTCCGGCGTCGACGTCGCGAGCTTCGGCGACGCCCTCGCCCGGACGGAGCACAGCCTCGAGATCGTCTACGCCGACCCGGCACGGGGGCTGTACCAGAAGCTCGTGATGACCGACGACGCGAAGACACTCCTCGGCGGCATCTTCGTCGGCGACGCCTCGCCCTACGTCGCGTTGCGCCCGCTCCTCGGGAGTGAGCTGTCGAGCGAACCCGCGGCCTACCTGTCCGCCTCCGGGATCGAGGCACCGGCCGGGGACGAGCTGCCGGACGCGGCGCTCGTCTGTGCGTGCAACGCCGTCACCGCGGGCTCGGTCCGCGAGGCGATCGCCGGCGTGCACGGCGAGGCCTGCACGGAGCTCGGCCCGCTCAAGGCCTGTTCACGGGCCGGCACCCAGTGCGGCTCGTGCGTCCCACTCGTCAAGAAGATCCTCGAGACGGAGCTGACGAAGTCCGGTATCGCCGTGTCGCGCGCCCTCTGCGAGCACTTCGCCCTGTCTCGGCAGGAACTGTTCGAGTCCATCCGGGTGCTCGGCCTCACCTCCTTCGACGACATCCTCGCCCGGTTCGGCGTCGGTCGCGGCTGCGACGTCTGCAAGCCCGTGGTCGGCTCCATCCTCGCCAGTCAGCAGGGCGGCTACATCCTCGACGGTGGGCGCGGCACACTCCAGGACACGAACGACCGTGCGCTCGCGAACATGCAGAAGGACGGCACCTACTCGGTGGTCCCGCGGATCCCCGGCGGTGAGATCACGCCCAAGAAGCTCGCGGTGATCGCGCAGGTCGCCACCGACTACGGGCTCTACACGAAGATCACGGGCGGGCAGCGCATCGACCTCTTCGGGGCCCGACTCGAGCAGTTGCCGGAGATCTGGCGCATCCTGGTCGACGCCGGGTTCGAGTCCGGCCAGGCCTACGGCAAGTCCCTCCGCAACGTGAAGAGTTGCGTTGGGTCGAGCTGGTGCCGGTTCGGGGTGCAGGACTCCGTCTCCATGGCGGTCTTCCTCGAACTCCGCTACCGGGGGCTCCGGGCGCCGCACAAGTTCAAGTTCGGCGTGTCCGGCTGTGCCCGTGAGTGCGCTGAGGCTCGTGGGAAGGACGTCGGGATCATCGCGACCGAACAGGGGTGGAACCTGTATGTGGGCGGAAACGGCGGGTTCCAACCGACGCACGCGCAGCTCCTCGCGGGTGACCTCGACGACGAGACGCTCATCCGGTACATCGACCGGTACCTCATGTACTACATCCGCACGGCCGACCGTCTCCAGCGCACGGCACGGTGGATGGAGGACCTCGAGGGCGGACTCGACCACGTCCGGGAGGTCGTCGTCGAGGACTCGCTCGGGCTCGCCGCCGATCTCGAACAGGCGATGGCCGCCCATGTCGAGGGCTACGAGGACGAGTGGGCCGCCACCCTCGCCGACCCGGAGCGCCTCCGACGGTTCCGTTCCTTCGTCAACGAACCGGGCGAGGCGGAGCCCGGGTTGCCGCGCGTGGCCGAACGCGGCCAGTACCGACCGGCCACGGCTGCGGAGGTCGAACGCGGCGAGGCCGTCTACGTCGCAGGGCCTACCATTCCAGTGAGAGAAGGGGCGTAGATGTCGCGTGCAGGCAGGGTCACCCTGGTCGGTGGCGGACCGGGCGATCCCGCGTTGCTGACCGTCGCCGCGGTGGAAGCCCTGCGCGACGCCGACGTCGTGCTCTACGACCGACTCGCCCCGCATGACGCCCTCCCTTCCCTCGCACCGAACGCCCTCCTCGTCGACGTCGGCAAACGCCCGGGCCACCACCCGATCGGGCAGGAGGGCATCGAGACCGTCATGGTCCAGCACGCCCTGGACGGTGCGGCCGTCGTCCGCTTGAAGGGCGGCGACCCGTACGTGTTCGGCCGTGGTAGCGAAGAGGTGCTCGCCTGCCATCGCGCGGGCGTCCCCGTCCGCGTCATCCCCGGCGTCTCGAGCGCCGTCGCCGTACCCGCCGCCGCCGGGATCCCCCTCACCCATCGGAACCTGAGCCGGCTCTTCACGGTGGTGAGTGGTCACATGCCGCTCTCCGACGACGAACACCGTCACCTCGCCGGGCTGGGTGGCACGATCGTGGTCCTCATGGGTATCGGCACCCTGCCCTCCGTCTCCCAGGGACTGCTCACCGCGGGACTCGCCGCCGACACCCCGGTCGCGATCATCGAGCGCGGTTACAGCGAGACCCAGCGGACGACGATCGCGGACCTCGGTTCGATCCTCCACGTGGCGGCGGCTGCCGGGGTGCGATCCCCGGCGGTCATCGTGATCGGCCACGTCGTCTCCTTCGCGTTCGACGGCGACGCCGAGGCCGCCGAGCTCCTGGAGCGGGCAGAACGCCTGGCGGCGACGGCATGACCGACGCCACGGCGGGATCGCCGGACCCCGGCCCCGACGTCACCTCGCCGGTACCGGGGTTCCGCGCGGACCAGCTCGAGGGGTTCCGGATCGGCGTGACGAGCGACCGCCGGTCGCAGGACCTCATCGACGCCTTCGAGCGACGCGGCGCCACGGTCGTGCACGCCCCGACGCTCCGGATCGCCCACGCTCAACACGACGAACCCCTCATCGACGACACGCGCGACATCATCGCGGCACGTCCGGACGTGCTCCTCGCCACGACCTCGTACGGCGTCCGCCGGTGGTTCGAGGTGGCCGACGCCGCCGGACTCGGCGACGAGCTCGTCGACGCGCTCGCCGACACGGACATCCTCGTCCGCGGCCCGAAGGCGCGTGGGGCCGTTCGGGCTGCGGGCCTGAACGACGTCGGTATGAGCGACCGCGAGACCACCGCCTCCCTCGTCGACAAGGTCCTGGCCGAGTACCCGGCAGGCCTCCGGGTCGCCGTCCAACTGCACGGGTACACCGATGAGCGACAGCTCGAGCGCCTCCGCGCCGTGCATCCGGAGGTGCACACGGTCGCCCCGTACCGGTGGACGGACCCGGACGCCACCGACGAACGCGTGCGCCGGCTCGTGGACGCCATCGTGAGCGGATCGCTCGACGCGGTCACCTTCACGAGTGCACCATCGGTCGTCGCCCTCTTCACCGCCGCCGAGGCCCTCGGACTCGAGGACGCCGTCGTCGACGCGTTCCGCCACGACGTGCTCTGCGCGGCGGTCGGCCCCGTCACGGCCGCACCGCTGCTGGCGCAGGACATCGAGCCCATCGTCCCCGAACGGTTCCGCATGGGGGCGCTCATCCGACTCCTCTGCGAACACCTCGAACAGCACGCGATCCTCCGCGCCGAGACGCTGCACGGTCCCATCGCCATCCGCGGAGCCATCGTCGAACTCCCCGGGTCCCGCGTGCGGCTCCCCCCGAACTCGCTCGCGCTGCTGCGAGCGCTCGTGCGCGCCAACGGCGCGGTCCTCTCACGGTCTGCCCTCGCCGACGCCCTCCCGGCGGCGGCCGACCACCACGCCCTCGAAGTGCAGATGAGCCGACTGCGCCAGGCACTCGGCGTCCCCGGCCTCATCAACACCATCGTCAAGCGCGGCTACCGACTCGACGTCTGACCCGTTCGAGCCGACGCGCGCGTCCGACCGAGCCCGACCGCGTCCCGACGGTCCGCGTCCTCACGGTCGTCGACGAGCGGTGTGAGCAGGAGGTGACGCAGGTGTTACGTGGGCGGTCGGACGCCGAAACACGGCGTCGATAGCGTCGGAGACAGCACCTCTCCCGCTTCACCGAACGCTCGGAGCAGTCATGACCACGAACCTCGACGCAGCAGACACGACGCCGACCACCGCCCCGACGGCCGGAGCCCCGGTCGCCCTGATCCACCGCCCGGGGCGCTGGATCGACGGCTGGAACCCTGAGGACACGGCCTTCTGGGAGCGTGAGGGTCGGAGCATCGCCGGGAGGAACCTGCGGTGGTCGATCTTCGCCGAGTTCCTCGGCTTCGTCGTCTGGCAGCTCTGGAGCATCGTCGTCGTGATGTTGCCGAGTGCGGGGTTCTCCTTCTCCACCGCCGAGACGTTCTGGCTGATCTCCATGCCGAGTCTCGTCGGCGCCACCCTCCGGTTCCCCTACTCGTTCATGGTCCCGAAGTTCGGCGGACGCAATTGGACGATCATCTCCGCCGGGCTGCTCCTCATCCCGTCGATCGCCCTCGCGCTCTGCGTGGGCAATCCTGACACCCCCTTCGGCGTCATGCTCGTCGTCGCCGGACTCGCCGGCTTCGGCGGCGGCAACTTCGCCAGTTCCATGTCCAACATCACCTACTTCTACCCGCAGCGGGAGAAGGGGTGGGCGCTCGGCTTGAATGCGGCCGGCGGCAACCTCGGTGCCGCGGTCGCGCAGTTCGTCGTACCCATCGCGGTCACGATCGGTGCGGCGGCCAGCCTCAATCTGAGCCTGGCCGGCTGGATCTGGGTGCCGCTCATCCTGGTGGCTATGGTCGGCGCGTACCGCTCCATGGACAACCTGTCGTCCGCGAAGGCCGATCTCCGCGGGTCCGCGGCCGCGCTCCGCGAACCGCACCTCTGGCTCCTCGCCGTGCTCTACATCGGTACGTTCGGATCCTTCATCGGCTTCGCGAGCGTCTTCCCCAAACTCATCGCGGATCAGTTCCCCGCGTTCTCGACGTTCGCCGTGGGTTCCGCCTCGATCTCCCTCGCGTTCCTCGGAGCCTTGATCGGTTCCCTGGCCCGGCCCTTCGGCGGACGGCTCGCAGACCGCTTCGGTGGTGCGGTCGTGACGATGAGCGCGTTCGCGGTCATGGCGCTCGGTGCGCTCGCGGTGCTCTGGACCCTTCCGCTCGCGAACTTCTGGCTCTTCCTCGGATGTTTCCTGCTCCTGTTCGTGGCCGCCGGCGTCGGCAACGGCTCGACGTACCGGATGATCCCCAGTGTGTTCGCCGCACGTTCCGGGCTGCAGGACGCCCACCAGCGCGGTGGCGATGTGACGACGCAGCGGAAGGCGGCGGCCGCCCTGGGACTCATCTCCGCGATCGGTGCGTACGGCGGCTTCGTGATCCCGCAGATCCTCGGCCTCTCGCACGGTGCCACCGGCAGCTACTCGTCCGCGTTCATCGGGTTCGTCGGGGCGTACGTCGTCCTCTTCGCGATCACCTTCCTCGTCTACTTCCGGAGGAACGCCTCGCTGGCCGGTCAACGGCTGTGAGCGACCGTCCCGTCCACGTCTGACCGAAGGACACCGCATGCCGCGTTCCACCGCCCCGGCGACCGACACCCACTGCCCCTACTGCGCCCTCCAGTGCGCGATGTCCCTCACCCGGGCACCCACGGTGGACGGCGTGGCTCCGCGGCTCCCACTCGAGGTCTCGGGACGGGACTTCCCGACCAACCGGGGAGGCCTCTGCAAGAAGGGGTGGACGTCCGGCGAGCTCCTCGGGCGGGGCGACCGCCTCACGGCCCCGCTCGTGCGGAACGCCGCCGGGGCGCTGGTCGAGACGAGCTGGGACACCGCGTTGGATCTCGTCGCCTCGACCATCCTGCGGATCCGCGAGGCACGCGGAGCGGACGCCGTCGGGGTGTTCGGAGGCGGCGGACTCACGAACGAGAAGGCCTACCAGCTGGGCAAGTTCGCGAGGATCGCGATCGGCACGAGTCGGATCGACTACAACGGGCGGTTCTGCATGTCGTCCGCGGCGGCCGCGGGCAACCGGGCGTTCGGGATCGACCGGGGGCTGCCGTTCCCGCTCGAGGACCTCGACGGCGCATCGACCGTCCTCCTCCTCGGGTCGAACGTCGCGGAGACCATGCCGCCGTTCATCGGTCATCTCACGGGTGCGCAAGCCGCCGGCGGTCTCATCGTCGTCGACCCGCGTCGTTCGGCGACCGCCCGACTGACCGAGCAGCAGCGTGGCATGCACGTGCAACCCGCCCCGGGCACCGACCTCGTCTTCCTGCTGGGGCTGACGCACCTCGTCCTCGCCGAGGGGCTCGCCGACCTCGACTACCTCGAGCGCCGCACGACGGGGCTGGGTGCGCTTCGGCGCAGCGTCAGCGCCTGGTGGCCGGAACGGGTCCAGTCGGTCACGGGCGTGCCCACCACGGTGCTCCGCGAGGTCGCGCATCGACTCACCACGGCCGGCGGGGGCACCTACATCCTCACGGGTCGGGGCGTCGAGCAGCATGTCGACGGCACCGACACGGCCACCGCGGCCATCAACCTCGCGCTCGTCCTCGGCCTGCCTGGCCGGCCGGGGTCCGGCTACGGCACCCTCACCGGTCAGGGCAACGGCCAGGGCGGTCGGGAGCACGGGCAGAAGTGCGATCAGCTGCCGGGGTATCGGAAGATCACCGATCCCGAAGCGCGCCGTCACGTCGCGGGTGTCTGGGGCGTCCCCGTCGAGTCGATCCCCGGCCCCGGTCTCCCGGCCGTCGCCCTGCTGAACACGCTCGGAGATGCCGACGGCGTGCACGCGCTCCTCGTCCACGGCTCGAACGTCGTCGTCTCGGCACCCAACGTGCAGACGGTCCGCGATCGCCTGGAGCGTCTCGAACTCCTGGTGGTGTGCGACTTCTTCCTCTCCGAGACCGCCGCGCTCGCCGACGTCGTCCTCCCCACCACCCAATGGGCTGAAGAGGAGGGCACCATGACGTCCTTGGAGGGCCGGGTCATCCGCCGACGGCTGGCCGTCGATCCTCCGGCGGGTGTCCGGAGCGAACTCTGGATCATGCGCGAGCTGGCGCGTCGACTCGACGTCCCCGGTCGGTTCGACGTGGACCCGGCCCTGGTCTTCGACGAGCTGGCGGCAGCGTCGGCCGGTGGTGTCGCCGACTACTCGGGTCTCAGCCATGCCCTGCTCGACACCGGCATCGCCGCCCATTGGCCGTTCCCGGCGGGCGGTTCCGGCACCCCACGGCTGTTCAGCGAACGGTTCGCCCACGACGACGGTCTGGCGCGTCTCGTCCCCGTCCGTCCCGCCGTCGGATCGGAGTCCGTCGACGCGGAACACGAGCTCACCCTCACGACCGGTCGGCTGCTCGAGCACTACCAGTCCGGGACCCAGACACGCCGCGTCCCGGAGCTCGACGACGCCCGCCCCGCTGTGTTCGTCCAGCTCCACCCGGCAACCGCTGCACGTCTCGGCATCGTCGAGGGCGGAATGGTCGAGTTGTCGAACCGTCGTGGAACCCTCACTGCGCGGGCGAGCATCGACCTCGACATCCGTCACGACACCGTGTTCCTTCCGTTCCACTTTGCCGGTGCGGCCTCGGCGAACCTCCTGACGCAGGACGCCGTGGACCCGGTCTCCGGCATGCCCGACTTCAAACGCGCGGCGGTCCGCGTGCGTCCGGCCGTCCACGGCGGATCCCCCGTGCCCGCTGCCGCCGGGGTCGGTGCACGATCATGAACGCCCAGCGTCGCGGCCCACTCCGGATCGTCCTCATCGGCTTCGGGCCGGTGGGCGCGCGGTTCGCCGAGGAGCTCGCCCCCGGTGTCCGGGCAGGCGACGTCGCGCTGACCGTGATCGGCCAGGAACCGGTCGACGCCTACAACCGTGTCCTCGTCGCCGAACACGCCACCGGTTCCGCACAACTCGCGGACATGACCCTTGTCAGCGCCCGGGACTTGGCCGACGACGGCATCAGGGTGCTCCTCGGCGCAACCGCGACCCGGATCGATCGCGCGAGCCGGACGGTGGAACTCGACCGTGGAGACGCGCTCCCCTACGACCATCTCGTCCTCGCGACCGGAGCACGGGCGAACGTCCCGACCCTCGACGGCGTCGATCGGTGGAGACGCGACCTCGCGGCACTGGAGAAGTACGGTGCGCGTCTCCTGGGGTCGGATCACGCCCTCCCGGCCGGGTTGTGCGCCATGCGCGACCTCGACGACGCCGACACCGTCGCTGCGGTCGTACGGACTGGCGGACGGATCGTCGTCCTCGGCGCGGGTGTGCTGGGCCTCGAGACGGCTCTTGCGGCGGCGAGGGCCGGGGCCGACGTGGTCGTCGTCCATCACGGCCCCACGCCGATGCCACGCAACCTCGATCGCGGCGCCGGCTCCGTCCTGTCCGCAGCGTTGCGTGCGGCGGGGGTCGAGGTCGTGGCGAACAGTCGAGCGGAGGCGGTGGGCTTCCGGGACGACCCCGCTGGCGGTGGTCGTCGGTTCGACGCCCTCATCACCGCGGACGGCAAGCGGATCGCGGGAGACCTGCTCCTCTTGTCGTGCGGGGTGAGCGCCCGGTCGGACCTCGCGGTCCTCGCCGGGCTCCGAGTGGGCGCGGGCGTCCTCGTCGATGAAGCGCTCACCAGCTGGTCCGACGAGCGGATCTCGGCGATCGGGGACTGCGCGCACGTCCTCACCCCGACGCCGGAGCGCCGCACTGAACGGGTCGTGCCCGGTGGCCCCTCCGGGCTCATCGGTCCAGGGTGGCGGCAGGCGGAGTGGCTCGCTGCCCACCTCCTCCGAGCGGGTGCGGCGGCCGACGACCGGCGAGGTCTGCTCACGCCCCCGCCCGTCGAGCGATCGAGTCCGGTCGCACTCAAGGCCACAGGAGTCGACGTGGTCGCGGTCGGGGACGTCCAGGTCGACCCCTGGGACGTCTCCCCTGAGGCTGCGGACCCGTGCGGGCTCCGCGGCTCGGCGAGGCGCAGCGTCTCGGTCTGGGCGGACCCCGACCACGGCCGGTACGTGAAGATGGTCACCCGCGCCGGCGTCTTGAGCGCGTTCGTGGCGGTCGGGATGCCTCGGGCCGCCGCCGAGCTGACCCTGCTCTACGAGAGCGGTGGCGAGCTGCCCGCGGACCGTTCCGTGCTGCTCCGTCTGGACGGGCCGGACGCCGTCGGCGCGACGTCAGTCGACGCCTTCGCGCCGACCACGACCGTCTGCACCTGCAACGGTGTGACGGTCGGCAGGATCCGGGAGGCTGCGGAGGCCGGCAGCACGACGGTCTCCTGCATCGGGAAGGCGACCCGCGCCGGCACCGGGTGCGGCGGGTGCACCGACCGGATCACGGCGGTGTTGGAGCGGGTCGCGGCGGGCGAGCACCAGGGCGAGCCGATCGCCGTGTGACGCTCCCGGGAACGACGACGGCGGAGGCGCCTGCTGCATGCAGCTGACGACTCCGCCGTGCGGTGCGAACCGGAGTGCGGCTCGGAACGGTGTTACTCGGGCCTCGGCGTCCCGGTCTCCTCCGGAGCCGTCTCCGACTCCTCGGATGCTTCTGCCTCCGGGGCGTCGGCGTCCGGGGCATCGGCGACCGATGCGTCCGGAGCGTCGTCCGCCTCGGGGAGCTCCTCGAAGAGCCCGGTCGGCGGCGTGACCGTCACGATCCCGGCGGCGACGTCCACAGCCGGGACGATGGCCTTGACGAACGGGACCATGACTTCGCCGTCTCGTGTCTTGACGATCAGGAGGTCCTGCGAGGGGAAGTGCTCGACCCGCGCGACGGTTCCGACCGACGCACCATCACGATGCACCGCCAGACCGACGAGCTGGTGGTCGTACCACGCGTCTTCCTCGGCCGGCAGCTCCGTCGGGTCCTGTTCGACCCACAGGATGGCCTTGACCAGGGTTTCGGCTTCGCTGCGATCGGTGATCCCGACGAAGAACGCCACCGGCTGGCTGTTGTACCAGCGGAGCTCGATGAGCTCGAGTGACTTACCGCGCCATTTGGAGCCGGCGGGGACCTGCAGGGTGAAGCTCGCACCTGGCGTGAACCGGTGTTCCGGCTCGTCCGTGTAGAGCTCGACCTTCAGGGCGCCCTTCAGGCCATGTGCCTTCGTGAGCCGGCCGACCCGCAGTTGGGTCTTCGGCTCCGTCTCCTCAGCCACCTAGGCGCTTGCGCCGGTGGCGTCCGTGTCGACCACGTCGACGCGGACCCGCCGGCCGTCCGCCAACGCAGCCACCAGGGTGCGGAGGGACTTGGCCGTCCGGCCGGCACGACCGATGACCCGGCCGAGGTCCTCGGGGTTCACACGAACCTCGAGGACCTCGCCACGGGCGGAGTTCTGTGCCGTGACGCGAACGTCATCCGGGTGATCGACGATCCCCTTGACGAGGTGTTCGAGCGCGGGAGCGAGCAAGGCTACGCCTGCTCTGCTTCGGCGGCGTCAGCGGCGGGAGCCTCGGCCTCGGCCGGAGCAGCCTTGGCCGGAGCCTCGGCCTTCGGCTTGAGGACGGGCTTCTTCTTCTCGTCGGCGACGAAGGCGGCCTTCGGCTCCTTGACGCGGACGGTGCTGACCGCGTCCTTGTCGCCCTTGAACTTGCCCCAGTCGCCCGTGAGCTTGAGGAGCGCTGCGACCTGCTCGGTCGGCTGCGCGCCGACGCTCAGCCAGTACTGTGCGCGCTCGGAGTCGACCTCGATGAACGAGGGCTCCTCGGTGGGGTGGTACTTGCCGATCTCCTCGATGACACGGCCGTCGCGCTTCGTGCGCGAGTCGGCGACGACGATGCGGTAGAACGGCGCGCGGATCTTGCCGAGACGCTTGAGACGGATTTTGACAGCCACGATTCTCCTGAATGATGTGATGTTTGATGTGCTCGCTGCCGAAAGGTGGGGCCACACGCTCGACGCGAAAACTGTGGTTGCTGCGGGCGTCGGATAGAGGGTCGAACTCCGCGCAGACTCAACTCTCTATTCTGCCAGACATCGGCCGATCTGGGTAATCCTGCGACACGGGGGCGGAAGGACCGGCGTACCGCGTGGAAGGATGGGCTGGCGCACGGCACCCGGCCGTGCCCTGCGGGAGGTCGACGCCAATGCCCATCGAGTTCGCCAGCTCCGAGCGTTCGACCGTCGGCCTCGAGTGGGAGGTCGCCCTCGTCGACCGCGACACCGGGGATCTCGTCGCCTCCGCCGACACCGTGCTCTCGGAACTCCGCGGCGACGACGGTTCCGAGCACGCGCAGATCACGAACGAACTGCTGCTCAACACGCTCGAGCTCGTCTCCGGGGTGCACCACACCGTGCCGGAGGCGATCGCCGACCTCGAGGGGCAACTGGCCGAGGTGCGCGCCATCACCGATCCCATGGGCGTGGAGCTCATCTGCAGCGGCTCCCACCCGTTCGGGCAGTGGTACGACCAGCAGGTGACCGACAAGCCGCGCTACCACAAGCTCATCGACCGCACGCAGTGGTGGGGCCGGAACATGATGATCTGGGGCGTCCACGCCCACGTCGGCGTCGAGACGGTCGACAAGGTCCTGCCGATCATGAACGGGCTGTTGACCTACCTCCCGCATCTCCAGGCACTGTCCGCGTCGAGCCCCTACTGGGGCGGTGTCGACACCGGGTACGCGTCGAACCGCGCGCTCATGTTCCAGCAGCTCCCGACCGCGGGCCTCCCCTATCAGCTCTCCGACTGGGAGCAGTTCGAGGCGTACGTGGACGACCTGACGGTCACGGGCATCATCGAGGACCACACCGAGGTCCGCTGGGACGTGCGACCCTCACCGCAGTGGGGCACCGTCGAGATGCGCGCCTGCGACGGCGCGTCGACCGTGGGCGAGTTCGCCGCACTCGCCTCCCTCATCCACTGCCTCACCGAGCACCTCTCCGATCGCCTGGACGACGGCGAGCGGCTGCAGACCCTGCAACCCTGGTACGTCCGGGAGAACAAGTGGCGCGCGGCGCGGTACGGGCTCGACGCGGAGATCATCCTCGACTCCTCCGGTCACGAACGGTTGGTGACGGACGACCTGCACGACCTGCTCGACACCCTCGCGCCGATCGCGCGGCGGCTCGGCTGCTCGGAGGAGCTGGCGAGTATCGCCTCGATCATCGACCACGGTGCGAGCTACCAGCGTCAGCTCGCGGTCGCCCACGCGAACGGCGGTAGCCTGCAGGCCGTCGTGAGCGCGCTCGCGAAGGAGCTGCGACACGGGGTCCAGCCGACCGCCTGACGAGGCGGAGTCATTCGTCGCGGTCGAGCGTTCCGATCCGCGCGCCGGCGTCGTCGGTCACGACCAAGCGCTCACCGTCGTCCGACAGGGCGACCTCGGCGATCCCCCGGAGCCACGTGTCGACGCCGGGGCATGCCATGAGCGTGCCCGCGACATCGGAGACCGCGACCGAGTCGTCTGCGACACGCCAGGAGCCGGAGAGGCTGTTGCACCCGTCGGAACCGGTGACCCGACCGTCGTCGGCGAAGACCAGGTGGGGCTCCGCTGCGCCGCTACCGTCGCCCCACGTTCCGACGACGCGCTCTCCGACGCCACCGGTGGAGCAAGCGGCGAGCAGCGCGGCCACGAGGACGACGCCGATGGCCGTCGCCGGCACCCTCAGCGCACGCATCCCGCCACCGCCGGTGTCAGCGACCCAGGAACTTCTGGAGTTCGGCGAGTTCAGCCTCGGTCGGCGCCTTCGTGCCCGCCGACGCGCCGCCACCGAGCCCGAAGCCCGCACCGGTTGCCGGGGCCTGCGCCTCGACGACACCGGCGTTCTCCGCTGCCCGCTTGGCCGGGTTCCCTGATCGGGAACCCTTCTTCTTCGCCTGAGGCTTCGGACGGTTCGTCCGTGCGCCGGGGACCGGGCCCATGCCGGGGATGTTCGGAACGCCGCCCTTGGCGACCGTCTTCATCATCTTGGCAGCTTGCTCGAACCGGTTCACCAAGGCGTTGACCTCGGTCACCGTCATGCCGGAACCCTTGGCGATCCGCAGCCGGCGCGAGCCGTTCAGGATCTTCGGGTTGGTGCGCTCGGCGGTCGTCATCGACTGGATGATCGCCTCGGTGCGCACGATCTCGCGCTCGTCGAAGTTCTGGAGCTGCTCCTTCATCTGGCCCATGCCAGGGAGCATGCCCATCATCTTCTTGATGGAACCCATCCCCCGCAGCTGCTGCATCTGCTTGAGGAAGTCGTCGAGGGTGAACGAGTCGGTCGCGAACTTCTCGGCGACCTTGCGCGCCTCGTCCTCGTCGAAGTTCTGCTGCGCCTGCTCGATGAGGGTGAGGATGTCACCGAGGTCGAGGATCCGGCTGGCCATGCGGTCGGGGTGGAAGGGCTCGAAGTCGTCGAGGCCCTCGCCGGTCGACGCGAACATGATGGGACGGCCCGTGACCGAGGCGATCGAGAGGGCGGCTCCACCGCGGGCGTCGCCGTCGAGCTTCGACAGCACGACACCGGTGAAGTCGACGCCGTCGAGGAAGGCCTTGGCCGTCGCGACCGCGTCCTGTCCGATCATCGCGTCGATGACGAAGAGCACCTCGTCGGGGTCCACCGCCTTGCGGATGTTCGAAGCCTGCTTCATGAGCTCGGCGTCGACACCGAGTCGACCGGCGGTGTCGACGATGACCGTGTCGTAGAGCTTCTGCTCGGCGAACTTGACGCCGTCGCGCGCGACCTTCACGGGGTCGCCGACGCCGTTGCCCGGCTCGGGCGCGTAGACGGGGACACCCGCCTGTTCACCGACGACCTGGAGCTGCGTGACCGCGTTCGGCCGCTGGAGGTCCGAGGCGATGAGCAACGGCGTGTGGCCGTCCTTCTTGAGCCACTTGGCGAGCTTGCCCGCGAGCGTCGTCTTTCCGGCACCCTGGAGGCCGGCGAGCATGATGACGGTCGGTGGCTTCTTCGCGAACTCGAGCCGGCGCTGCTGGCCGCCGAGGATCGTGATGAGCTCGTCGTTGACGATCTGCACGACCTGCTGCGCCGGGTTCAGCGCCTTGCTGACCTCGTCCCCGAGTGCGCGTTCGCGGACGCGACCGGTGAAGTCCTTGACGACGTCGAGTGCGACGTCCGCGTCGAGGAGTGCGCGGCGGATCTCGCGGACAGTGCCGTCGACATCGGCAGCGGAGAGCTTGCCCTTGGTGCGGAGGTTCTTGAACGTGTCCGCGAGGCGGTCAGAGAGGGTACCGAACGTTGCCATGATCCCTCCAGTTTAGGGCAGTCGGCGTCCTGGTCCCGTCGATCGATCGGAACCGCCGGAGATGAGTATTTGGACGGCGTCCAAGAATGCTATCGTGGCCGCCATGACAGAGCTCCTCCTCGCCGGACTCGCCCCGGCGTTCGTCCCCTACCTCGACGGCTGGGCGCTGCAGCGCCGGGTGCACGCGGCCGTGGTCGCCGGCACCGGCCCCGAACAGTTGATCCTCTGCGAACACGAGCCGGTGTACACGGCAGGCAAGCTGACGCGCGCCGACGAACGTCCGGACGACGGGACTCCGGTCGTCGCCGTGGACCGTGGTGGGCGGATCACCTGGCACGGCCCCGGACAGCTCACCGGCTACCCCATCGTCCGCCTGCCGGAGCCCGTGGACGTCGTCGCCCACGTGCGTCTGCTCGAGGAGGTCATGCTGCGGACGATCGCCGAGCTCGGTGTCGCCGGGCGGCGGATCGACGGACGATCCGGCGTCTGGGTGGATCCGGCGGACGGCGGCACCGCGGCGAAGATCGGCGCCGTCGGCGTGCGCATCCAAGCCGGGGTCGCGATCCACGGCTTCGCCCTCAACTGCAGCAACTCGCTCGAGCCGTTCGAGCACATCGTCGCGTGCGGCATCGCCGACGCCGGTGTCACCACGATCAGCAAGGAGCTCGGCCGCACGGTCACGCCGGGTGACGTGGCTCATCGCGTGGCGGAACGGTTCGCAGACCTCCAACACGGTTGGCGGTTCACCTCCGCCCCTGCGGTCGGAGCGGTCGCGTGAGCGCCTGTGGTGCACCGGCACCCGATGCCGCGGCGGACACCGGCGGTCGCAAACTGCTGCGGCTCGAGGTCCGCAACGCGCAGACGCCCATCGAGCGGAAGCCCGACTGGATCAAGACCCGCGCGACGATGGGCCCCGAGTACCGGCAGCTCCAGACCCTCGTGCAGGAGGAGGGGCTGCACACGGTGTGCCAGGAGGCCGGGTGCCCGAACATCTTCGAGTGCTGGGAGGACCGCGAGGCGACCTTCCTCATCGGCGGCTCGCAGTGCACCAGGCGGTGCGACTTCTGCCAGATCGACACCGGCAAACCCGCCGACTACGACCGCGACGAGCCGCGCCGGGTCGCCGACTCCGTGCAGCGCATGCGGCTCCGCTACGCGACCGTGACGGGTGTGGCCCGCGACGACCTTCCCGACGAGGGCGCGTGGTTGCACGCCGAGACCGTCCGCCGCATCCACGAGACCAACCCCGGCACGGGTGTTGAGATCCTCGCGACCGACTTCTCCGGCAACCCCGACCTCCTCGGCGAGGTGTTCGCCTCACGTCCCGAGGTGTTCGCGCACAACGTGGAGACGGTCCCGCGCATCTTCAAGCGGATCAGGCCCGCGTTCCGGTACGAGCGGTCGCTCGACGTCCTCACCCAGGCCAGGGCCGCCGGGCTCATCACGAAGTCCAACCTCATCCTGGGCATGGGCGAGGACCGGAGCGAGATCAGCCAGGCGCTCGAGGACCTGCACGAGGCGGGCACGGACATCATCACCGTCACGCAGTACCTGCGCCCGACGCCTCGGCATCTCCCCGTCGACCGATGGGTGAAACCGCAGGAGTTCCTCGAGATCAAGGAGGAGGCCGAGGAGATCGGGTTCCTCGGCGTGCTGGCCGGTCCGCTCGTCCGCTCCTCCTACCGGGCCGGTCGCCTCTGGGCGCAGTCCATGACGGCGAAGGGACTGCCGGTCCCCGAGGGCCTGCGCCATCTCGCGGACTCCTCGCTCGGGTTCGCCCAGGCGGTCTGAACGCCGGGGCTCCGTCCCGGGGCCGAGGCCCCGGGACTCAGTCCTCGCTCGTGACCCCGGTGACCTCGCCGTCGGAGCTGTAGGCCACCATGAGCACGCCGTCGAGCTGGTCGGCGTCGAGTGAGTACTCGAAGATCGCGAACGCTTCGTCGCCGTTGTGCTGATGCGGCGCGAACCCGACACTCAGCAGGGTCATCGATCGGATGACGTCGACGTCGCGGTCGCCGGACTCGTCGACGAGGACGTCCGGCAAGGACTCGCCCAGCTCCTCGACGGCCTGGATGATGTACTCCGTGACCTCCGAGGTGCGGTCGTCGACCTCGCTCAGCATCGCCTCGCGGGAGCGCAGGTCGAAGCCCTCGAGGGCCAGGATCATCGCGGCCGCGAGGTCGAGCGCGTCGGCGGGGATCTCGTCCTCCTCGGGCGCGCTGAGCGAGATGGACACGGACTGCTCGCCCACGTCGATGTTGTCCGACCAGTACACGCCGCCGCCCGGCTCGGTCGCGATGATGCCGAAGTAGTCGTGCTCGATCGCCATCAGTTGCCCACCAGGTTCTGCGCGAAGACGTGGGGCGTGAACCCGGTGAGGTCCCCGATCCCCTCACCCTGTCCGACGAGTTTGATCGGGATGCCCGTCTTCTCCTGGACGGCGAGGACGAACCCGCCCTTCGCGGAGCCGTCGAGCTTCGTCAGGACGAGCCCCGTCACGCCGGCGTGCTCGATGAACGCCTGCGCCTGCGACAGGCCGTTCTGCCCGGTCGTCGCGTCGAGGACGAGGAGCACCTCCGAGATGGGCGCCTGCTTCTCGACGACGCGCCGGATCTTCGACAGCTCGTCCATCAGTCCGCCCTTGGTCTGCAGCCGGCCAGCGGTGTCGATGATGACGATCTCGGTCCCCGTCCGCTTCGCGTATTCGATCGTCTGGAACGCGACCGAGGCCGGATCCTGACCCTGCTGCTGGGGCCGCACGATCTGTGCGCCGGCGCGCTCCGCCCAGGTCGCGAGCTGTTCGACCGCCGCGGCACGGAAGGTGTCCGCCGCCCCGACGACGACACTGCGGTCGTAGTTGCGGAGGAATTTCGCGAACTTGCCGATGGTCGTGGTCTTGCCGACCCCGTTGACGCCGACGACGAGGACCACCGCCGGACGCTCGCTGAGCTTCAGGGTCGTGTCGAACTTCGACAGCCGCTCCTCGACCTCCTCGCGGAGCATCCGCTGCAGGTCGCGCGGATCGGTCGTGCGGTAGCGGTCGACGGAGGCGTGCAGACCGGTGACGATCGACTCGGTGACGTCAGGGCCGAAGTCGGCGCCGATGAGCGCGTCCTCGAGGTCCTCCCACGTCGTCTCGTCGATCGTCGGACGTTGGAACATGCCTTTGAGGGCACCGGAGAGCGACCAGGGTGTGCGTGCAGCCATGGTCTCAGCGTAGCCGTCGGCGGGGCGGTCCCGTCGCGGGACGGGGAACGATCAGCCGGCCCGTTCCTCGGCGACACGTTGACCGACCACGGCCGAAACGCCGTCCTGACGCATCGAGACGCCGTAGAGGGCGTCGGCGATCTCCATCGTGCGCTTCTGGTGCGTGATCACGATGAGCTGACTCGTCTGTCGGAGGTCCTCGAAGATGGTGAGGAGCCGCCCGAGGTTCGCATCGTCGAGGGCCGCCTCGACCTCGTCCATGATGTAGAACGGGCTCGGTCGGGCTTTGAAGATGGCGATGAGCAGGGCCACCGCGGCGAGCGAGCGCTCCCCACCGGACAGGAGCGACAGGCGCTCGATCTTCTTGCCGGCGGGCTTCACCGACACCTCGATGCCCGTGGTGAGCATGTGGTCGGGGTCCGTGAGCGAGATGCTGCCGGTGCCGCCTGGGAACAGGATCGGGAACACCTCGGTGAACGCGGCTTCGGTGTCGGCGAACGCCGAGGCGAAGATCACCTCCATCTTCCCGTCGATGTCCTCGATGATCGACAGCAGGTCGGCGCGGGTGCTGGTGAGGTCGGCGAGCTGTTCGGTGAGGAAGCGGTGCCGTTGTTCGAGCGCGGCGAACTCCTCCAGGGCGAGCGGGTTGACCCGGCCGAGCTGCGCGTAGGTGCGCTCGGCGGCGGCGAGTCGTTTCTGCTGCTCGGCGCGGACGTACGGGGTCGTCGGCACCTCTGGCGCGTCGAGCTCCGACGTCTCGCCGGCGGGGCTCGCCTCGGCAGCCGCGTCCGCAGGAGCGTCCGTCGCCTCGCCGGAGGCGTCGGCGGCACCGGCGTCCTCGGGTTCCGGAGCCGTCCGGGCGGTGGCTCGCGGCGTCGGCGGGTCGACCGGCACGGGGACGTCCGGCCCGTACTCGGCGACGAGGATGTCCTCGACGAGTCCCAGCTCCGATCCGGCCCGCTCGAGGAGCCCGGACAGGTGCAGCTTCTTCTCGTAGATCTGGAGCTCGAGCCCGTGGACGCTCTCCGTGACGACCTGCAACCGTTGCCGGAGCGTGTGCTCCTCTCCACGCAGGCGCACGAGCTCGGCGTTCCGGCTGGATCTCGTCGCCTCGGCTTCCGCCAGGGCGACCCGCGCCTCGGTGACCGAGCGGTCGACCGAGTCGAGGACGGGTGGCAGCGCCTCGGTGACGGCGGTGGCCGCCGCCGCCTGCCGCGCCCGGATGACGGCCCGCCGTGCGGCCTCCTCCGCGGCTGCCTCGTCGGCCTGCCGCTGCCGTTCGAGGTTCGCGACCGCGAGCTCCTCCGCCCGGACGCGTTCACGTGCGGTCTCGAGGAGCAGGCGGTGCTGCACCTCGGCCTCTCGGGCCGCGTCGAGTTCGGCGGAGAGCGCGTCGCGGACCGTCACGTCGAGCAGCGGGCGTGGACGCGCCCGGGCGGTGTCGTGTTCCTGCTTCGCGCGGTCGGCTGCCACGACGGCATCGGCGACGGCGGCGGCGGCGTTCGCCGCAGCCGCGAGGAGACGGTCGTGTTCCGCCTGGGCTGATTCGTACCGGACGGTCACCCGGTTGACCCGTTCGGCTTGCGAGGCGCGGTTGGCGTCGAACTCGCGCAAGGCGTTGAGCGCGGCCTGCGCCGTCTGCTTCGCCTCCTGCAGGATCGTCCGCTGCTCACCCAGGGCGAAGCGTGCCCGTTCGATGAGCGACTCGACCTCGCCGTGTCGGTCGGCGGCCGCATCGCGTTCGGCCAGGAGTTCGATGCGACTCTGCGCGCCGCCGCTCCCCCCACGCACGATGCTGTCGGTGACGACGGCGCCGTCCCTGGTCACGATCGTGAACGCCGTCAGGGCTGAGCCGAGGCGGTCGTACGCGTCGATCGCCTCGTCGAGGGAGTCGACGACGAGGACCGTCGCGAGGATCCCGAGGACACCGGGAGGCGCGTCCACCAGTTCGGCCGCCGAGGTGAACCCGGCCGGAGCGTCCGGCACCTCGCGGGTGCCGTCCGCGATGACGATCTCGACCCGGCCCAGCTCCCGGTCCGCGGCGTGGTCGAGCGCCCGACGGGCAGCCTGTCGATCGATCGCGACCGCCGCCTCGGCGAGCGTGCCGAGCGCTGCGGCCACGGCCGCCTCGTGGCCGGGCCGGACCTGCACGCGGTCCGCGACGATCCCGTCGATCCCGTCGAGGCCGCTGCCGGCGAGTTCGGCCGACCCGGTCTTGAGGTCGAGTGCGCGGGAGAGCGCGCTCGTCTTGGCACCGAGCGAATCGCGTTCGCGTTCGAGCGCATGCAGCTGCTCGCGCAGGCGCTCGATCTCGCCCTCTGCGGCGGTCGCACCGCGCTGAGCCGCCTCGTAGGCGTCGTCGAGGCCGGAGTCGGCGGCGTCGGCGAGGGTCGGGTCGTCTCCGAGCGCTTCGACCTCCAGCCGGGCGGCGTCCAGACGGAGGACCGCCGCATCGATGGCGTTCTGCTGACGCAGGGCCTCGCCGCGGACCGCGGCCAACTTGGACGAGGCGGCGTCCACGGCACCGGCGAGTTTCGACAACTCCAGGTCGTGTCGTGACACGAGGGCGCTCTGCGCGGCGATCTCGACGTCCACCGCGTCGAGCGCGGCGCGCTGCTCGGCGGTGGTCGCCTGCGCCTGTCGCAGGGCGAGCTCCGCTTCGATGACCGCCGCGCGAAGCCCGTCGATCTCCGCGGTGGCGTCGGCGACCATCTGTCTCGTGATCCGTGGTTCGGCAGCGACCTCGTCGGTCGCGGGTCCGAGCAGCGCGAGCCGCTGATTGGCGAGCGTGTAGAGGTTCCGGAGCCGTTCCTGCACGCTCTCGAGCTCGAAGGTGATCCGTCGCGCGTCGTCGACCGCATCGCCCAGTTGCGTCTGCTCGATCCGGCGGATCCGCGACTCCGCCTGCTCCAACTGCTCCTGGAGCACGAGGCGCTCGCTGTGCCGTTCGCTCTCCGACCGATTGTGCTCGTCGAGCGAGCGCCGGAGCCCGACGACGTCGTCGGCGAGGATCCTGGCGCGGGCGTCGCGCACGACCGCCGCGATCGTCTGTGCCTCCCGTGCGATCTCCGCTTGGCGTCCGAGCGGCTTCAGCTGCCGCCGGATCTCCCCTGCGAGGTCGCTCAACCGGGTGAGGTTGGTCTGCATCGCCTCGAGCTTCCGGAGGGTCTTCTCCTTGCGGCGACGATGCTTGAGGATCCCAGCGGCCTCCTCGATGAAGCCGCGCCGCTCCTCGGGCGTCGCGCGGAGGACGGCGTCGAGCTGTCCCTGGCCGACGATGACGTGCATCTCGCGACCCAGGCCGGAGTCGCTGAGCAGCTCTTGGACGTCCAGCAACCGGCAGGTGTCGCCGTTGATGGCGTACTCGCTGCCGCCGTTCCGGAACAGGGTCCGGCTGATCGTCACCTCGGTGTACTCGATGGGCAGCGCACCGTCGCTATTGTCGATGGTGAGCGTGACCTCGGCTCGTCCGAGCGGTCCCCTCGTGGACGTGCCGGCGAAGATGACGTCCTCCATCTTGCCGCCGCGGAGGGTCTTCACCCCCTGCTCCCCCATGACCCAGGCGAGTGCGTCGACGACGTTCGACTTGCCGGAACCGTTCGGGCCGACGACGCAGGTGACGCCTTGCTCGAACGCGAAGGTGGTGGGGTGCGCGAAGGACTTGAACCCTTTGAGCGTCAGGCTCTTCAGGTACACGCGCACCTCCTCTCCCGCGTCGCGGATGCTGTGGACTACGGTAGCGAATCCGCCGACGGGCGAGGGACACCACGCGGTGCGGGCCGTCCGGGGCGGTCGTAGCATAGACCGCATCACCCAAGACGGTCTGGCGTGGGAGGGAGGCGACGATGCGCGTCACGATCGACGACGTGGAGATCCCGGCATCCGGGAGCTCGGCCGTGTTCGATGCGGTCCAGGAGGTCGCGAACACGCTCGAAGCGGAGATCTGGTCCACCGACGACTTCTCCCTGACCTCCACCATGACCCTTCCCGAGTACCGCGACCAGCGGTTCCAACGACGCGTCCTGCTCGCCGCCGTCCTCGACGGCCGTGTGGTCGGTCGCGGCTGGCTCGGGTACGGCACCGAGGGCGACGCGGCGACCGCCTCCCTGGACGTCGGCGTCCTTCCCGAGGCGCGTCGTCGAGGGATCGGCACGGCTCTCCAGCTGGACCTCGAGCGGCGGGCCCTCGCCGCCGGTCGCCAGACGGTGACCGCGTTCACGCAGCACGCCGTCGACGACATCCCGTCCGACGAACCGCTCCTCGGCGCGAGCGTCGGCGAACAGGCGATCCCCGCGAACGCCGCGGCCAGCCGGTTCATGCTCGATCGTGGATACGCCCTCGCTCAGGTCGAGCGGACCAACCGCTGCGACCTCGCCACGACGCTCGGGGAGCTGCCGGACATCGTCGCGACATCGACCGCGCGAGCCGGACACGCGTACCGCCTCGTGCACTGGGTGGACCGCACCCCCGACGAGCTGCTCAGCTCGCTCGCGACTGCCCGCGAACACATGGCGACCGACATCCCGGCCGCCGATCTGGAACTCGACCCCGAGGTCTGGACGCCCGATCGCGTCCGCGCCCGCGAGGATCAGCTGGCGGCGTCGGGCGACCACGCGATCGTCGTCGCCGCCGTCCACCGCGACAGCGGCGCGGTCGCCGGGTACACCGAGCTCGTCCTCGGCGAGGGCAAGGTGCACGCGGAGCAGTGGGACACGCTCGTCCTCGCCGCCCACCGAGGGCACGGCCTCGGGCTCTGGATGAAAGCGGCGAACCTCCTCGCACTCGCGGAGCGGGCACCGGAGCGGTCGAGGATCTACACCTGGAACGCCGATGAGAACGAACACATGCTCGCGATCAACGACCGACTCGGGTTCCGCATCATCGGCTACTCGGGCCAATGGCAGCGCCGGCTCCCCCGCGACGCCTGAGCGTCACGTCCGGCGTTGGCAGACCGGACAGCGGTGTGATCCGCGGTTCATGAACTGTTCGCGCACGATGAACGTCCCACAGCGCGCGCACGGCTTCCCCTGCCGGCCGTAGGCGTTGAGGCTGTGGGCGAAGTACCCGGCCTGCCCGTTGACGTTCACGTACTGGGCGTCGAAGCTCGTGCCGCCCTCCGCCAGCGCCTTCGCGAGGACCTGCCGCACCTCGTCGAGCAGGCGCGCAGCGCGCGGACGGCTCAAGCGGGCGGTCTCCTGCTCGGGATGGATGCGCGCCGCCCAGAGCGACTCGTCCGCGTAGATGTTGCCGATCCCGCTGACGAGGGTCTGGTCGAGGAGTGCTCGCTTCACCCCGGTCCGTTTCTCGCGCAGCCGTCGGAGGAAGACGGCGTCGTCGAAGGCGGGGTCCATCGGGTCGCGGGCGATGTGCGAGACCTGATCCGGCACCAGTGCGACGTCGTCTCCGAACCCTCCGGCAGCACCGTCCGACGTGGGGACGAGCGCCGTCACGGCCATGGACCCGAAGATCCGCTGATCGACGAAGTGGAGCCAGAGTTCCCCGTGTTCGGGATGCTCCAGCTGCAGTCGGATCCGCAGGAGTCGGTCGGCGTCGTCGCCCGGCGACCGCAGCAGCATCTGTCCGCTCATCCCCAGGTGGCCGACGATCGCCTCCTGGTCGTCGAGCGGGAACCACAGGAACTTCCCGCGTCGGACCGCCGAGCGGATCGTCCGCCCCGTCAACCGTGCCGTGAAGTCAGCGACACCGCTCGCGTGGCGGCGCAGGGAGCGTTCGTCGAAGACCTCGACGCCGGCGACGGTCGACCCACTGACGGCGGGCTCGAGGCCGGCGCGGACGACCTCGACCTCAGGGAGTTCCGGCACTGATCCTCGACCAGGCTTCCAGGGCGGCCGCCATCTCGGCGTGCTTCTTGCTCGTGCCGGAGCCCGTCGCGGTGACGGCGGTGCCGACCGTGACCGTCGCGACGAACCGACGGTTGTGGTCGGGACCGGAGCTGGCGATCTCGTACACGGGTGCCGGAGCACCGATCGCGGCGGCGGCCTCCTGCAGGCTCGTCTTCGGGTCCATCGCGGCCCCGAAGCGTTCAGGGTTCTCGAGCAACGGCGTCACCAGGCGCAGGACGAGCGCCGTGGCCGCGTCAGGACCGGCGGACAGGTAGGTCGCGCCGATGACGGCCTCCATCGTGTCGGCCAGGATGGACGCCTTGTCTCGGCCCCCGGTCTGGTCCTCGCCCTTGCCGAGCTTGATGCGCTCGCCCAGGCCGATCGAGCGGGCGACCTCGGCGAGCGCGATCGTCGACACGAGACTGGCCCGTCGCTTCGCGAGCTGGCCTTCGTCGAGGTGCGGGAAGTCACGGTAGAGCATCACCGTGACGGCCTGCCCGAGGATGGAGTCGCCGAGGAACTCCAGGCGCTCGTTGTGCGGGAGCCCACCGTGCTCGTACGCGTACGAGCGGTGTGTCAGCGCGAGGTCGAGGAGCTCATAGGAGACATCGACATCCAGCTGCCGGGCACAAGCGACGACACCGGGGTCGGGCTCCGAGAAGGAGCCGACCCCGGTGTGGTCGGAATGGTTCGTGTTCACGCTGTTCGAACGCGGACGTTCAACAGAGCGATCAGACGTCTGCGACCTTGCGGCCCTTGTACTCGAGGTAGAGGGCGGTGCCCTGCGAGTCCTCGACGACCTTGGCGCGGTGCGGCAGGCTGTACGTGACGCGGCCGTTCTCCACCGTCTTCACGAGCGTCGGCACGGCGGCCTTCCACTGCGAGCGACGCGAGCGGGTGTTCGAGCGCGAGACCTTCCGCTTCGGGGGGTTTCCAGCCATGATCTATCTCTCTTCTGTGTCTGCAGCCGCGCCCGGGGCGCTGCTGGCGTCTGTGTCAAGTTCGGAGTCTGAGGACAAGCCCGCGAGCGCAGACCAGCGAGGATCTGCGACGTCTTGGGGGTGTCGTTCCGGACGTTCGGCCAGCCGCTCACCGGTCTCGGGATCGAGTCCGGGGCAATCCGGCTGGCACACCGGCTGAAACGGCAATGCGAGAACTACCGCATCTCTGACCAGAGGTTCAAGATCCACGTGGTCGTCGTGAACCTCGAAGTCAGACGCTTCCGAATCAGGATACGCGAAAAGTTCCTGAATCTCGACTTCGACGGGCAGTTCGATGTCGCGGAGGCACCGACCGCACTCGCCGGTCGCCGTCGCATCGACGTCCACGGTGACGAGGATGCCCTCGTGCACGGACTCGAGACGGACCTCCTCGGAGAGCGTCGTGCCCTCCTGGACGGCGACGAGACCCTCGCCCCATCGCTCGGCGAGCACGACCTCGAGGTCGTGCTCACGCATCTCCCCAGGACGGTTCACCAGATCGCGCACGTTGACGCTGAACGGGGAGTTGTTGGTTCTCTTTCTAGCCACGATCGACGATTCTACGCCGAACGCGACCGAGGAGCCGCCCTAGCCCTCCTGCAGGAAGGAGGCCACGACCGGCGGAACGTACGGGCTGACGTCGCCACCGAGTGCGGCGACCTGCCTGACCAGCGAGCTCGAGACGTGGGCGTGCGCCGGGTCCGGGAGGAGGAAGACCGTCTCCACGCCGGCGAGGCTGCGGTTCATGATGGCCATGGGCGTCTCGTAGGCGACGTCGACCTGTGAACGGATGCCCTTGACGAGCACGCTCGCGCCGACGTCGGTGCAGTAGTCCACCAGCAGACCGACGTTCCACTGCGCCACCACGATGTTGTCCGGCAGGCCGCCGTCCATGATGGAGCGTTCGAGGAGCGACACGCGCTGCGGCATCGGCAGCAGTGCGGACTTGTCGGGGTTGTGCACGACGAGGACGTGGAGTTCGTCGAAGATCCGCGCCGCCCGCTCGATGACATCCAGGTGCCCCAGGGTGACGGGGTCGAACGATCCGGGGACGACGGCGATCCGCTTCATGGAGCCAGCCTAGCCGTGCTCAGTTCTTGGCGAGGGCGGCGCGGTCGGATTCGTCGAGGCGACGGCGCAGGGCCTCCGCCAGGGCGGGGTGCTCGGCGAGGTCGGGATCCGAGGCGAGGAGCTCGGCCGCATCAGCCCGAGCCTCGATGATGACCTCACTGTCGTGCACCACCCGCAGCAGCTTGAGGGATGACCGACCACCGGACTGCGTGCTGCCGAGGACGTCGCCCTCGCGCCGCAGTTCGAGGTCGACCTGCGCGAGGTCGAAGCCGTCGAGCGTCGCCGCCACGGCGTCGACCCGCTCGCGGGCGGTGCTCTCCATCTCGGCCGCGGTGACGAGCAGACAGAGGCCCGGCACACCACCTCGCCCCACCCGCCCGCGCAGCTGGTGCAACTGTGAGACGCCGAAGCGGTCCGCGTCGAGGACGACCATCGTCGAGGCGTTCGGGACGTCGACACCGACCTCGATGACGGTGGTCGCCACCAGGACGTCGATGTCGCCCGCCGCGAAGGCGCGCATCGTCCGGTCCTTCTCCTCGGCGCTCATACGACCGTGCAGGACCTCGATCCGTCGGGCGGCGAGCAGCGGGTGCCGCCGGAGCTCCTCGACCGTCGTCAGGACGGAGGCGACCGGGCGTGCCGGATCGACGTCCTCCTCGAGGGACTCCCCCGGTTCGACCTCCTTGGCGTCGATCGCCGGACACACCACGAACCCCTGCCGCCCCTGGGCGAGTTCCTCCGCCAGCCGCTCCCACACGCGCGAGATCCAGCGTGGGTGGTCCGCGAGGGCCACCACGAAGCTCTCGATGCCCTGGCGCCCCTGCGGCAGCTCCTTGATCATGCTGACGTCGAGATCACCGAAGACGGTCATGGCGACCGTGCGTGGGATCGGCGTCGCCGTCAGCACGAGCACGTGCGGCGGGGTACGCCCCTTCTGGCGGAGCTGATCGCGTTGCTCCACGCCGAATCGGTGCTGCTCGTCGACGACCACCAAGCCCAGGTCGGCGAAGCTGACGGCATCACCCAGCAGCGCGTGCGTCCCGATCACGATGCGAGCCTGGCCGGCGACGATGCGGAGCAGCGCGCGTTTGCGTTCGGCCGTCGGCAGCTGCCCGGTGAGCAGGGTCGGCATGAGTTCCGCCGCGAGGTCCGGGCCGAGGGATCGGACGATCGACCGCAGGTGCTGGGCCGCCAGGACCTCCGTGGGCGCCAGGAGCACGGATTGTCCTCCGCTGTCGGCCACCGCCGCCATGGCCCGCAGCGCGACCAGGGTCTTCCCCGAGCCCACCTCGCCCTGGACGAGGCGGTTCATGGGATGGCGCTGCGCGAGGTCGGCGGCGATCTCCGCTCCGACCGTCTGCTGGTCGCCGGTCAGCTCGAACGGCAGCGCCGCGTCGAGCCGGGTCAGATACCCGCCGGCTCGGGGTGTGCGCGGCTCGGCCGCGAGGGCTCTGGTCGCCGCGCGCTGTTGGAGGAGCGCCGTCTGCAGCAGATACGCCTCCTGGTAGCGGAGGCTGCGGCGCCCCCGCTGCCAGTCGCGGTCCACGGCAGGCCGGTGCACCGCGCGGATGGCGGCATCGAAGGACAGCTCGCTCCTCGCCGAGCGGACGGACCGCGGAACGGGATCCTCCTGGGGCGGCAACGCGTCGAGGACGAGCTCGACGGACTGTTTGAGGTTCCAGCTCGTGATGGTGCTCGTCGCCGGATAGATCGGGATGGGCGCCTCGGACCACGCCTTCGCCTGCGCATCGGCGAGCGCCGGTGCTTCGGCGTCGTCGGGGAAGAGCTGGTATTGCGGATGTGCGAGTTGGTAGCTGCCGCGGTAGTCGCCGACCTTGCCGGCGAAGATGCCACGGAGTCCCGGTCGGAGCTCGTTCGCCCGCCACTTCTGGTTGAAGAAGGTGAGGTTGAGTCGGCCCTGGCCGTCGGAGATGACCACCTCGAGGATGGAGCCCTTGCGCTGCTTCATCTCCCGGTCGCGGACCTCGACCACGTCGGCGACGATCGTGACGTCCTCGCCGAGCGGCAGCTGCCCGATGGCCGTCAGCTCGCCGCGTCTCGCGTAGCGACGGGGGTAGTGCTCGAGCAGGTCGCCGACGGTCTCGACGCCGAACGCCTTCTGCAGTGCCGTGGCCGTGCGCCCACCGAGGACGCCCCCGAGCTTCGTGCCCAGCTCGATCCCCGTCATGCCCTCGATTCTATTCGGCACCTCGGACACCGACGGTTCGCCTCGTCCCGTGCGGCCTGCGAGGATGGAGCCATGGCCGGCATCAGGATCATCTCGGGTTTCGCCGGATCACGCACGATCCGGGTTCCGGGCAGCGGGACACGACCCACGAGTGATCGTGTCCGCGAAGCGCTCTTCTCAGCACTGGAGGCCCGCGACGTCATCGCCGGGGCCGAGGTGCTCGACCTCTACGCCGGATCAGGCTCCCTCGGACTCGAGTGCGCGAGTCGGGGCGCGACCGTGGTGACCTTGGTCGACCGGTCGTCCGAGGCCGCGAAGCTGTGCCGCGACAACGCCAGGATCGTGACGGCGGCGGCCCCTCGTGGCGCGGCGCCCCGGATCACGGTGCAGGCCAAGGCGGTCGGCGCCTATCTCGCGGGGGCGACGGTCCCGTCCGACCTCGTGTTCATCGATCCGCCCTACGACCTGCCCGAGGCCGAGCTCACCGCCAACCTGGCGGCGCTCGTCGGCCTCGTGGCGGATGACGGCCTGATCCTCGTGGAACGCAGCTCCCGGTCGCCGGAACCCACGCTCCCCGCCGAGCTCGAGGTGTTGCGGAAGAGCACCTACGGCGAGACCCTCATCTGGTGGATCGCTCCGGCCTGATCCGTCCCACCGAGGCCGTCGACGCCGCACGTCAGCCGGCGGCGTCGTCCCAGTCTCGGTACGGGTCCCACCCCGCGTCGCCGTCGTAGAGCCTGCCGTCCACGAGGACACCGGCTCCCGACCGCACCGTGCCGATGGCGCGGAACCCGTCGGGGACACCGCCCGCCGCGGGGAACGTCGCCAGCAGCGCGTGGTCCTCTCCACCGGAGAGGGCGAGCACGGCGTCGGCGCCCAGCGCGTCGCCCCGGAGGTCGATCGCGACACCACTCGCCCGAGCGAGACGCCCGGCGTCCAGCGCGAGGCCGTCGGAGAGGTCGAGCATCGCCGTGGCTCCCCCGACGGCCGCGACGACGCCGGCACCGATCGGTGGGCGCGGGGCCAACTGCGCCTCGACCAGGGCCCGATGCTCCACCCGTAGCGCGGCCGCCGCCTCGGCCGACGGGACCCCCGCCTCGTCGACCCCTCGGTCGAACAGCAGCCGGAGGCCGGCCGCCGCCGCTCCCAGCTCACCGGCGACCGCGACGGTGTCACCGACCTGCGCGCCATCCCGACGGACAGGAGCTCTCCCCTCCAGGTCCCCGAACGCCGTCACCGCGATCATGAACACGTCCGAGACGGCCAGATCACCACCGACGACGCCACACCCCGGCGCGAGGGCGGAGCAGGCGTCGCGGAGGCCCTCGGCGAACCCGTCGAGGACGGCGACCGGCAGGTGCTTCGGCATCGCCAACGCCACCACGAGGGCCGTCGGCCTGGCACCCATGGCGGCGACATCGGCGAGGTTGCTGGCCGCGGCCTTCCAGCCCAGATCGTGTCCGGTCGACCACGCGAGCCGGAAGTCCGGGCCGTGGATCATCGTGTCCGTCGTCACGACGAACCGACCGTCCGGCGCCTGCACGACCGCTGCGTCATCGCCTGGCCCGAGGAGTTCGGCCTCCGCGTGCGGCAGACGGGGGAAGATCCGTTCCAGCAGCTCCCCCTCGGCCAGGTCGCCGACGGACGTCCCGTGCATCGCACCACCGCCGGAGGCACTCCCAGACTCGTTCATGGGATCAACGGTAGCCTGGTGTGCGATGTCCCCGACCCGCGCCCTCCTGGCCACCGCCCTCGCTGCGGTCGCCGCCCTCGCCCTCGCCGGCTGTGCCCCCGCCGTCGCACTCGAACCAGCCGACGACGCGAACAACCCACAGTGCGCCGAGGTGACGGTGCGCCTCCCCGACGTGGTGGCCGAGCTGCCGGAACGCACGACCGACGCGCAGGCCACCGGCGCCTGGGGCGACCCGTCAGCCGTCCTCCTGCACTGCGGCGTCGCCATCCCCGGCCCCACCACCCAGCAGTGCCAGTCCGTGAACGGGGTCGACTGGATCATCGACGACAGCGACGCGCCGCGCTACCGCTTCACGACCTTCGGCCGCACCCCCGCGGTCGAGATCGTGCTCGACGGTGACGCCGTCGCCAGCAGCACCGTGCTCGCCGACCTCGCGCCGGCCGTCTCGGTCCTGCCCATCACGGGCAAGTGCACCGCCCTCGGCGACGCCGAGCTGCCGATCCCCACTGACGGCTGACACCGACGGCTGACGCCCGAGGGCACCCGTCTGGTCACGACCGGGCGCGCGCGACCTCGATCAATTCGGTGATGAGTTCCGGATAGCTGAGCCCCGAGGCGAGCCAGCAACTCGGGAACATCGAGATCGGCGTGAAGCCGGGCATGGTGTTCACCTCGTTGACGACGAAGCCGTCGGCGGTCAGGAAGAAGTCGACCCGCGCGAGCCCGGCGCATCCGAGGGCGTCGAACGACCGCCTCGCGAGGTCCTGCATGTCGGCGAGCTGCGCGTCGGGGATGTCGGCAGGGCAGACCAGCTCGATGCCGGGGGCGTCCAGATACTTGGCCGCGAAGTCGTAGAAGTCGCGTCCGGTGACGACGACCTCGCCGGCCACGGACACCCGCGGAGCAGTGCCGGGCAGCGACTCGAGGACGGCGCACTCGACCTCGCGCCCGACGAGGCCGGTCTCGACGAGCACCGTCGAGTCCTCGGCGAGGGCGACCTCGATCGCGGCGGCGAACGCCTCGGGCGAGGACACCTTCGAGACACCGACACTCGATCCGGCGCGAGCCGGCTTCACGAAGGCCGGGAGCCCCAGGGAACCGAGTGACGACAGGACCTGCTCCGGTGCGGACGCCCACTCGTAGGCGGAGAACCGGACCCAGGGGGCGACGGCGATCCCTGCGGCTTCGAGCACGGTCTTCGTGAAGTGCTTGTCCATCCCGAGCGACGACGCCAACACCCCCGACCCGACGTACGGCAGGTCGACGAGCTCCAGCATCCCCTGCACGGTCCCGTCCTCGCCGAACCGGCCGTGGAGGATCGGGAACACGATGTCGATCGGTCCGAGCGTCGACTCGACACCGTCGGGGCCGACCACGGTCAACTCCCGGGAGCCGATCCGATCAGGCCACCGCACGGCGGGACGCGAGGCGTCGACCTCCGGAAGGTGCTCAGGATCGAGCGCGTACCGGCTCGGGTCGTCGACCTCGAGGACGTAGGACCCGTCGTGGGCTATGCCGACCGGGTAGACGTCGTATCGTTCACGGTCGATCGCCGCGAGGACGCCGCCCGCCGTTGCGCAGCTGATCGAGTGCTCGCTTGAACGGCCTCCAAAGAGCACCACCACTCCGGTCTTGTGCGTCATCGTTGCTTCTCTCCCCCTGGGGTTCGTCGTCGTCGGTCGTCAAGTGTGGTGCGATGTCCTTCGGGTCGAGCGTGCCGTCGAGCACCTGCTTGACCTGTTCGACGATGGGCATCGCGACACCCTTCGCGCGGGCCAGTTCGAGGACCGGAGCGACGGAGGCGAGCCCCTCGGCCGTCTGCTGCATCTGCTTGACGACATCGTCGAACTGATACCCCTGCCCGAGCAGTCGGCCCGCCGTGTTGTTGCGGGACAACGGGGACTGGCAGGTGGCGATGAGGTCGCCGAGCCCGGCCAGGCCCGACAGGGTCTCGGGCTGGGCGCCGTGGGCGACCGCGAAGTCGGTCATCTCGACCAGCCCTCGCGTGATGATGGACGCCTTCGTGTTCTCGCCGTAGCCGACGCCGTCGACGATGCCGATCGCCACGGCGATGAGGTTCTTCAGGACCCCACCGAACTCGGTCCCGATCACGTCGGTGTTGACGAAGCTGCGGAAGTAGCGGTTGCGCGCCAACAGCGCGACCGTCTGCGCGGTCTCGAGGCTCTCCGAGGAGATGACCGCCGCGGTCGGCTGCTCACGGGCGATCTCGAGGGCGAGGTTCGGACCGGAGGCGACGGCGATGCGCGAGGGGTCGATGTCGAGCGTCTCCCGGATGACCTCGCTCATGCGCGAGCCGCTGCGTCGCTCCACACCCTTCATGAGCGACACCACGATGGTGCCCTCCTCGAGGTGCGGGCGGAGCGCGATGAGGTTGTCGCGCAGGGACTGGCTCGGAACCGACAGGAACACCACCGCAGCCCCGCGCACGGCGTCGACCATGCTCGCCGTGGCCGTCATGCGCATCGGCAGGTTGATGCCCGGCAAGTAGTCGCTGTTGCGCTTCGCCTCGGTGATCTCACGGGCGAGCTCGGGTCGTCTGGCCCACATGACCACGTCGGACCCACCGTCCGCGAGGATCTTGCCGAACGTCGTGCCCCAGCTGCCCGCTCCGAGCACGGCGACCCTCGTGGCGGCCGGTGATGCCGGAACGTTCCTAGGACTCAAAGCGGCCCGTCTCCTTCTGCTGGTGTTTCGAGGGGTCCCAACGCTCCGTGGGAGCCTGGGCACCGCGGAGTTCCTCGCAGAGGGCGGTGATGGCCTGCATGACGACCTCGGTCGCCTCGTTCAGCGTCTTCGAGTCTAGCGGCCGACCCGCGAAGGCCGAGAGGTCGACCGGCTCACCGATGGCGACGTCGACGCGCTTCCGCAGCGGGAACACCCGCAGCTTCCCGTACCGCGGCATGACCTCCTGCGTACCCCAGTGCGCTGCGGGGATGATAGGCAGGCCGTGGGTGAGGGCGATCCGCGCCGCGCCCGTGCGTCCGCGCATGGGCCACAGCCCCGGGTCACGGGTGAGCGACCCCTCCGGGTACACGATGACGCCTTGACCGCGACGGGCGAGGTGCGCCGCGGCGCTCACCGGATCCATGCCCCTGGCCGAACCCTCGCGCTGCACCGGGATCTGCCCCGACCGGCTCAGGAGCCACCCGACGACCGGCACGCGGAACAGGCTGCCCTTGGCCATGAAGCGAGGTTGCCTGCCGAGCCGCCAGACGGCGGCGCCCATGATCAACGGGTCGAACTCGCTGTCGTGGTTGGGCGACAGGATGAAGGCACCCTCCTGTGGCAGTCGTTCACCGTGCCGGATCCGCAGCTTGACGAGGGCGCTGAACGGCGGGATCGCTATCGACGACAACAGCCAGTAGATCGACGGTCTCGACCGCTCCACCCCCACAGCGGACTACTTCGTTTCGAGGACGAAGTCAGCACCGAGCTGCTGGAGCTTGACGATGAAGTTCTCGTACCCGCGGCTGATGATGCCGACGTTGCTGACCGTGGACTTCCCCTCGGCCGTCAGCGCCGCGATGAGGTGGCTGAAGCCACCGCGGAGGTCGGGGACCTCGATGTCGGCGCCGTGCAGCGGCGTCGGTCCGTTGATGACGGCGGCCTGCTCGAGGTTGCGACGAGGCACCCGACGAGGCGTGCCGGACAGTCCGTTCGGGTGCACGACGATGTTCGCGCCCATCGTGTTGAGCGCGTCCGTGAAACCGAAGCGGTTCTCGTACACGGTCTCGTGGACGATGGACTCACCCTTCGCCTGCGTGAGCGCCACGATCAACGGCTGCTGCCAGTCCGTCATGAATCCGGGGTGCACGTCGGTCTCGATGACGACGGGCTTGAGCTCCTCCTTGCGGTAGAAGCGGATGCCGTCGTCGGTGATGTCGAATCCGCCGCCCGCCTTCCGGAAGATGTTCAGGAACGTCATCATGTCCTGCTGCTTCGCGCCGCCGACGAACACGTCGCCGTCGGTGGCCAGTGCCGCCGAGGCCCAGCTGGCGGCCTCGTTGCGGTCGCCGATCGCCGTGTGGTCGTAGCCCTCGAGCTTGTCCACGCCCTCGATGAGGATGACGCGGTTGGGCTCGTAGGAGATGATCGCGCCCATCTTCTGGAGGACCGCGATGAGATCCATGATCTCGGGTTCGATCGCGGCGCCCTTGAGCTCCGTCGTGCCCTTCGCACGGACCGCGGTGAGGAGCACCTGCTCCGTCGCGCCGACGCTCGGGTACGGCAGGTGCACCGTCGTCCCGTGGAGACCGTTCGGAGCCGAGAGCCGGATGCCCTGCGGGAGCTTCTCGACGACCGCGCCGAACTTCCGGAGCGCGTCGAGGTGGAAGTCGATCGGACGGTCGCCGATGCGGCAGCCGCCGAGGTCCGGGATGAAGGCTGCTCCGAGGCGGTGCAGCAGCGGGCCGCAGAACAGGATCGGGATCCGCGAGAAGCCGGCGTGTGCGTCGATCTCCTCCATGTGCGCGGACTCGACGTTCGTCGGGTCGAGGCGGAGCTCGTTGGGGTTCTCCCCCTCGGTGACGTCGACGCCGTGGATCTCGAGCAGCGACCGGACGACCCGGACGTCGCTGATGTTCGGCACGTTGCGCAGGACGCTGACGTTCTCCCCGAGCAGCGACGCCACCATGGCCTTGGTCACGAGGTTCTTGGCACCCTTGACCTCGATCCGGCCGGTGAGCGGGATGCCGCCGTTGATCGTGATGCGGTCGACATCGAGTCCGACCGACGAGCCTGCCGCCTGTGACGCCTGGACGAGTGAATTCAAACCGGTACCTACTGCCTTGCTACTTGACGGGAATGGTGCGGGGCAGCCAGTTGGGCCGCCGGGCTTCGAATGCGGTGATCTGCTCCTCGCTGCGGAGCGTCAGCCCGATGTCATCGAGTCCTTCGATGAGCCGCCACCGAGTGTAATCGTCGACCTCGAACGAAACCGTGAGATCGCCGACCGTGATGGTGCGGTCGATGAGGTTCACCACCGAGTCAGCGCCCGGGGACGCCTCGATCGCCGCCCAGAGCTGTTCCAGCTCCTCCTCGGTGACCTGGGCCGCCAGCAGCCCCTGCTTCCCCGAGTTGCCGCGGAAGATGTCGCCGAAGCGCGACGACACGACGACGGTGAACCCGAAGTCGCGGAGCGCCCACACGGCGTGCTCGCGCGACGAGCCCGTCCCGAAGTCGTGCCCGGCGACGAGGATGCTCGCGCCCTGGTAGGCCGGCTGGTTGAGCACGAAGTCCGGGTCCTGTCGCCACCCGGCGAAGAGCGCGTCCTCGAAGCCCGTCTTGGTGACGCGCTTCAGGTAGACGGCGGGGATGATCTGGTCGGTGTCGACGTTGGAGCGGCGCAACGGTGCTGCGATGCCGGTGACGGTCGTGAACTTGTCCATCAGGCGTGCACGCCTTCCTGCTCGGTCGCCGCGTGTCTGCCGAGGCCGACCTCCAGGTCGGCGGGGCTGGAGAGCGTTCCGCGGATGGCGGTGGCGGCGGCGACGAGCGGCGAGACGAGGTGCGTCCGACCGCCCTTGCCCTGACGACCCTCGAAGTTGCGGTTGGAGGTGGACGCACAGCGTTCGCCCGGGGCGAGTTGATCGGGGTTCATGCCGAGGCACATGGAGCACCCGGCGAAGCGCCATTCCGCACCGAAATCGGTGATGATCTTGTCGAGGCCCTCGGCCTCCGCCTCGATCCGCACCCGGGCTGACCCGGGGACCACCATGACCCGCACGCCCTCGGCCTTCGTGCGGCCTTCGATGATGGACGCGAAGGCCCGGAGGTCTTCGATGCGGCTGTTCGTGCAGGAACCCATGAAGACGGCGTCGACCGGGATGTCCTTCATCGGCGTGCCGGCTTCGAGGGCCATGTACTCCAGGGCGCGCTCGGCGGCCGACCGTTCGTTCGGGTCCGCGATGGCGGCGGGGTCCGGCACGTTCTCGCTCAGCGAGACGCCCTGTCCGGGGTTGGTGCCCCAGGTGACGAACGGCTCGAGGGTGTCGGCGTCGAGGAAGACCTCGGCGTCGAAGGCGGCACCCTCGTCGGTCGCGAGGGTGTCCCAGTACGCGACGGCCTCGTCCCAGTCGGCTCCGGTCGGCGCATGCGGGCGACCCTGCAGGTAGTCGTAGGTGGTCTGGTCGGGGGCGACCATGCCGGCACGTGCTCCAGCTTCGATCGACATGTTGCAGATCGTCATGCGCCCCTCCATCGAGAGCGCACGGATCGCGGAACCGCGGTACTCGAGCACGTACCCCTGCCCGCCGCCGGTGCCGATCTTCGCGATCACGGCGAGGATGATGTCCTTCGCGGTGACGCCCGGACGCAAGGTGCCCTCGACGGTGATCGCCATGGTCTTGAACGGCTTCAGCGGAAGGGTCTGGGTCGCCATGACGTGCTCGACCTCGCTCGTGCCGATACCGAAGGCCATCGCGCCGAACGCGCCGTGCGTCGAGGTGTGCGAATCGCCGCAGACGACCGTGATCCCCGGCATGGTGAGGCCGAGCTGCGGGCCGACGACGTGCACGATGCCCTGATCGAGGTCGCCGAGCGAGTGGATGCGGACGCCGAACTCTGCAGCGTTCCGCCGCAGCGTCTCGATCTGCGTGCGGCTCGTGAGGTCGGCGATCGGCTTGTCGATCGCGAGCGTCGGGGTGTTGTGGTCTTCGGTCGCGATCGTGAGGTCCACGCGGCGGAGCGGGCGATCGGCCAGGCGCAGCCCGTCGAACGCCTGCGGGCTCGTCACCTCGTGGACGAGGTGCAGGTCGATGTAGATGAGGTCGGGCGTGCCGTCCTCGCCCTTGACGACGAGATGGTCGTCCCAGACCTTCTCGGCCAGCGTCCGCGGGTGCTCGGGGATGCTCGGGATGGACGGATCGGCGTTCAGCTGCGACATGTCGTGGAATTCCTTCAAACGATGAGTGGACAGGCGTCAGCGACCTCCGCGACGAGGGAGCCTGGGTCTAGGCCTCGTCGCGGCACGGAAGGAGGAGCAGCCCGGACAGCATGGGCCCAGCGTACCACCCTGCACACGCCCGGCCTGGCCCTGGAGCCGGGCCACCGACGCCCCGATCCCCTACTTCGGCGCGTCGACCCCGACGCGGTACTGCCCCTGATCGTTGATGACCTCGACGGCCACCGGGTAGCTCTTCGCGTTGTAGGAGAAGGTGCACTCGAACTGCGTCCCGGTCGTGGCCGGCTGGTCGCTCGGGCACTCCACCTTCTCGACGTCGGCCAACCCGAAGTCCTGCTTGAGCACCTCGGCCACGCCGGTCTGCACCGCCCCGCGGTCGAGCATCGGGGTGAACAGGCGGCCGACCGACAGCAGGGTGAGCGGAACCGCGATGAGCGACGCGGCCACGGCACCGATGACGACACCGGTCCAGAGTTTGCGGCCGAGCGGCTTGCGCGGCGCTTTCGGCGTCGAGGCGGACTGCTGGGCCGGGCCGCCGTACTCGGGGCCCGGACGGAACGGGCCCGTGGATGGACCGGGCTGCTGCTGCCCGGGTCGCTGAGACGGCCCCTGCTGCTGCGGACCCTGTGGCTGACCTCCCGTGAACGGAGCGCCCGGGTGCTGGGCCTGTCCCGGCCCGAAGGGCTGGGGTCCGGGAGGACGCCCCTGACCGAACGACTGGTTGCCCGGCTGGCCGTTCGGCGCGCCCGTCGGACGAGCCTGAGGTCCTCCGTGAGGCTGGTTGGGCTGCGGCGGCTGCTGGCCCTGGCCGGACTGACCGTAGTGCGCCGGAGGACGGAATCCGTCCGGGCCCTGCTGCTGTCCCTGAGCCGGCGGCCGACCAGCGGGCGCGCCCGACGGCGGCCCCTGCTGAGGCCACGGCCGCCCGGCCGCGTCGGGTGCGGCCTGCTGACCCTGGTTCGTCTGCGAAGAGCCGGTGGGCTGCTGCCCCGGGGCGCCGTTCGGCCGCCCGTTCGGGTACGACGGCGGTCCGGACGCCGAGCTGTTCCCGGGCGTGCCGTTCTGGGCGGGGCCGCCCTGGGACGGACCGCCCTGACCGTTCTGCGTGGGTCCGGCCTGGGACGGACCGTGCTGGCTGTTCTGCGCGGTGCCGTTCGTCGGCGGCGTCTGCAGCTGCGGGCTTCCCGGTCCGAACTCCAGGCGCGGTGCGTTCGGGTCGGGGAACCCGGGTGGCTGCTGGTCCGGTCGCAGCGGTCCGCCGACCGGGGGTCTTCCGAGGTTCTCGGGCTTCTGGTCGTCGGTCATTTCCGCAACTCCTCGATCCGATCCCAGAACGCGGCCTGATCGGCCGCCGGGATCACCGTCGTGTCGAATCCTGATGGTGACGTCGGCAGGTCCTCGAGGGTCGACGTCCCCGACACCTCGAAGCCGGCTTGCAGCTGCAGCGGCGTGTCGCCGTCGACCGTTCCGCTCAGCTCCATCTTCACGAGCCCGCCCTCCGCGTTCTGGAAGATCGTGACCGGCAACTGCGTCGCCAGCTCATCCTCGCTGAACGAGGAGACGACATCGTCCGGCAGGTCGAAGAGCGTCCCCACCGCCAGCACGCTCTCGAGGGTCGCGCTCGTCGAGATCTGCGAGGACCCGTCGTTGCGCATCGAGACGACGACGCTGCTCGGCACCCCCTGCTCGGAGCTGCGGGTCGCTTCGACCGCCGTGTAGATGTCGCACGCGATCGAGATCCCGGGGAAGACGCACGCGGGCCCGAGCGAACCCTCCGTGTCCTCGTCCGCCGTGTACTGCGTATCGACGGCCACCCACTCCGTCGGGGCGAGTTCTTTGAGCTCGCCACCCAGGAGGAGCAGGTCGTAGTTGCGGCCTGCCTCGTGGTAGATGTCGACCGTGTTGCCGTCGGCCGAACCCTTGTCCTGGCTGAACGAGGCGGTCGGGTCACCGAACAGGACCACCGAGTCGTTCTCGTGCGACTCGAGGTCGCCGGAGACGGCGTGCACGTAAGCAGACCCGATGACGTCCGGCGCCTGCCCGATCTGGGCGGCGAGGAGTTCGAACCTGGCCTCGGCGAGATCCTGCATGTAGCTCTGTTGGGCGGCGGCGTCGGGGAACGCCGAGCCTGGCGTCGTGCACGCGGTCAAGGCGAGGGCGGCCCCGCCGGCGATGACGAGGAGGCGGATCACCCCAGGGCGCCGCGTCGTCTGCAGGTGGGCGGTCACGATCCCTCCGCCAGAGCGTCGTTGTAGAGCGTGAGCGCCCGCTGGCCGAGGACCGGGCCCTCGAGCCAGGATCCGTCGCCGCGGGAGGTGACGGAGGTGACGTACCCGGCGCCGGTGGCGGGGTCGAGTCTGGTGAGCCAGCCGCCGCCCGAACATCCCGGCGTCATGAGGCAGTCGACCCGGTAGCCCGCGTACCCCTTGGTGGCCGCCTGGCTCGCGCAGTACCGCTGCGACTGGCCGTCGAACGGAGCGGCGGACGGGTACCCGATCACGGTGATGCCCTCCGGCGGGGTTCCGAAGGAGATGCCTTGACCGCCGGTGACCTCCTGGATCTTCTGACCCGACGCGTTCGGAGCGAGCCGGATGAAGGCGAAGTCGTACGCCCAGCCGTTCCCGCTCGTCGCGCCGCTGGCGTCGGAGGTCGCCTCACTGGTGAACTCGTCGGGGACGTAGGTGCTGACACCCGCCCACTGGCCGTACGGCTGGGTCTGACCGTTGGCCGCGTCGGCCGGGATGAAGATGATGTTCTCGGCGAGCTGCTTGCCGTAGGTGTCCCACACGCAGTGGCCCGCGGTCAGCACGAGGTCCATGGTCGGCGCGTTGACGACGCTCGCGGAGCAGACGTAGGTGGCGCCACCGATGGAGAAGTAGAGGCGCCCCTGCGTCGCTGCGGCGAGCCCCGTTGCCGGGTAGGGATCGCCGGCGGCGGTCGGCGCGATGGCCTTGACGTCGACGTCGGGGCCGACCCCGGTGCTCGGGTGGACGACCACGCCGGTCGCCTGGTCGCCCGTGAGGGTGTCCTCGCCCGGCTTGAGGTCAGGGGCCTTCGCGCCACCGAACTTGTCGTCGGTCCAGTAGTCGTTGACCTCCTGCGGGCTCGCGTCGAAGTCCTTGCGCAGGGTGTCGTCCGTCCCGCCGGCGACGTCGATGACGGGGCCGGCCTCACCCGCGACGGGCTCCCCCGTGACCGGGATGGAACATCCCGTCAGCAGGGCGGCGAGGATCAGGACGGCGGCTGTCGCCGGAGCGCGGCGCTTCTGCTTCACGATCACCCGGCCAAGCTAGCACGCAGCAACGTCCCAGGAGATCGGTGCGAACCCTGCCGTCGCCGCGCATCGCCCCGAAACGTCGGACGACACCGCCGCGAACCGGGCATCGCGAGAGAGGCCCTCGACCCCACGACGAAAAAGCCCCGCTCCCTGTAGACACAGGAGAACGGGGCTTCTTTTCGGTGTTGTGACCCCAACGGGATTTGAACCCGTGCTGCCGCCGTGAGAGGGCGGTGTCCTAGGCCGCTAAACGATGGGGCCGTAAGCAACGGATATGAGTATGCCATACGATTTCGAGCCGTACAAATCGACGCCCTGACAGGCCTCCGGCGGGCGTGTCGGCACCCCTCCCGGCTGTGTCGCCGCGGCCTCAGGCGAGGACTCGGAGCGCCCCCGGCACCACCTCGACCACGACCGGCAGGGGTCCGATCCGTTCCCCGTCCGCGTACGCCGAGATGTCCGCCGCTCCGATCGACACGGAACGGACCCGCGACAGCCGGACGATGTCGAGTTCGGTGTGTGCGCCGGAGAACACCTTCGGGAAGAGGCGGAGGAACCGCGACCGCGACACCGGCGCGACGACGAAGAGGTCGAATCGCCCATCGGCGAGGTCGGCCTGCGGGGCGATCAACATGCCGCCTCCGATCGAGGTGTTGTTCGCCACGGCGAGGAGCACCGCCTCCACCGACTCGGCCACACCGTCGACCACCAAGTCGTACCGGCGGGGTCGCAAAGCGATGAGTTCTCGGAGGATCGCGATGGTGTAGCGACTCCGACCGCGCGGACGCCGCATCCGGTTCGCCCGCTCGTTCACCAGCGCATCGAACCCTGCAGACACGGCTCCGACGAACCAGGTCGTGCGATCCCCGACCCTCGCGGTGCCCGCATCGATGGTGCGCGGCTCCCGATCCAGCGCCCGCACCAGCAGGTCGATGGCCGCCGCGGGGTCGTCCAACGGGATGCCGAGGCCTCTGGCGATGTCGTTCCCCGTACCGGAGGGGACGACGCCGAACGGCAGCCCGGAGTCCCGCACCGCCTCGACCGCCAGACTCACCATCCCGTCACCGCCGACGACGACGAGCGCGTCCAGGCCGGTGTCGATCGCGGCACGCACCGAGACCCGGAGTCCCTCGACGTCGTCCTCCTGCAGGTGGACCGTCCGGTGGCCGGCGGTGTGGAGCGCGTCGAGCACCATCGGGCCGACCGCTCGGGTCGCGCCGAAGGACGCGGACGGGTTGATGGCGACGCCGATGCGTCGTTGCTGCGTGGTCACGTGCCGATTCTGACAGGAGCGGGGCCGAGCGAGGCCCGACGGACCGGGTTGCCTTGGATGCCGGGACGGTATTCACTCGTCCTATGAGACTGACGAAGTTCGAACACGCAGCATTCCTCCTCGAGACCGACGGCGCCAAGCTCGTCGTGGACCCCGGGTCGTTCACGGCACCGATCGCGGACGTCGACCACGTCGTGGCGGTCCTGATCACGCACCTCCACCCCGACCACTGGACCGGGGAGCACCTGGACCGCATCCTCGCGGCGAGTCCCGGGGCCGTCGTGTACGGCCCTGCCGGTGTGGCCGCCGCGGCAGAGGGATACGACGTCACCGTCGTCGCACCGGGCGACGTGGTGGAGGTCGGACCGTTCGTGCTCCGGTTCTTCGGCGGCACCCACGCGGTCATCCACCCGTCGATCCCCGTCATCGACAACGTCGGCGTCCTCATCAACGACCGGGTCTACTACCCCGGGGACTCCTTCGCCGTGCCGGAAGGCGTCGAGGTCGACGTCCTCGCCGCGCCGGCCGGGGCACCGTGGATGAAGATCTCGGAGGGGATGGACTTCGTCACGGCCGTGGCCCCGAAGCGTGCCTTCGGCACGCATGAGATGGTGCTGTCCGGCGCGGGGCAGAGCATGTCACACGATCGCCTGCGATGGGCGACCGAGCAGGGCGGCGGAAGCTACTTCGCCCTCGCCCCGCTCGACACCCTCGAGATCTGACCGCCGTCGACTACCGGCGGCGGAAGTTCGCCGCCGCCGGGCAGTCGAACGGGTCGCGGGCCGAGAGACCCACGCGGTTCAAGTACTCGATGACGATCGCGTAGGACTGCAACAGCGTGGTCTCGGTGTACGGGACCTGCTGGGTCTCGCAGTGCTCCCGCACGATGACACGGGCGCGGGCGAGAGCCGGTCGGGGCATGCTCGGGAACAGGTGGTGCTCGATCTGGTAGTTCAGGCCGCCCATGAAGGTGGCCATGCCGAATCCGCGGACGTTGCGCGAGGTCAACACCTGCTTGCGGAGGAAGTCGAGCTTCATGTCGGCGGGGATGATCGGCATGCCCTTGTGGTTCGGGGCGAAGGACGCTCCCATGTAGACGCCGAAGACGGCGAGCTGGACACCGAGGAACGCGAACGCCATGCCCAGGGGCAGGAAGAGGAAGATCGCTGCGAGGTACAGGCCGACGCGAGCGACGATCATGCTGATCTCCGCGACCCGGCCGTCGACCTTGCCCGGCCCGAAGAGGGTCTTGAAGGACAGCGCGTGCAGGTTGATGCCCTCGAGCATGAGGAGCGGGAAGAAGAGGTACCCCTGCTTCCGGGTGATGAGCGTCTGGAGGCCCTTGGCCTTCGCCGCGTCCTCTTCGATGAAGGAGATCGTGTCGATCTCGATGTCGGGGTCCTTGGTCACCTGGTTCGGGTTCGCGTGGTGACGCGTGTGCTTCGTCATCCACCAGGAGTAGCTGATGCCGACGATCCCGGCGGCGAGGAACCGGCCGGCGCGGTCGTTCGCACGACCGGACTCGAACACCTGACGGTGCGAGGCCTCATGGGCGAGGAACGCGAACTGGGTCAGGATGATGCCGAGCGCTCCGGCGATGAGGAGCTGGAACCAGGACTCGCGCAGCAGGATGAACCCGGTCACGCAGCCGAGGAGCGCGATGACGAGGAACGAGAACGTGAGGATGTAGAACATGCGGTGGCGGCGCAGCAGTCCCGCTTCACGAACCGTCTTCAACAGCGACGAGTATGAGCTGGTGACGTTCGCAGCGCCGGGCTTGCGGGGGCTCGTGGCACGAACCGGGCCGAGGATGGCTTCAGTTGACATGGGCACTCCGGAGGAATCGTGTCGACTTCCCAGCCGGGGGCGATGAGCGGACGCTCGGTCGAGCGGAAGCTCTGCAGATGGCCTCAGCCTACGGTCGACGGCTGGGGAATCACCTCACATCTCGGTATCCGCACAGGTTCCCCACGTCGAGACGGGCGATCCGGGGAAAAGTCGCAGAATTCGTCAATCCGTTACCTGTTTGAGTTCCACTTGTGCGCCCTCATGGGCTAACGTGGATCGAAGTTGTTGTGTTGCGCAGGTATTTCAAGCCGCGTTTCCACCGATGGATACGCTGCTTTTCTGAGGAGCGAGCAAAGAACACCGCGACGAACGGTCCCGAAAGTCGGGAACGGTCACTCATGAAAGAGGAAATACATGTCAACTGGAACTGTGAAGTGGTTCAACGCCGAAAAGGGCTTCGGCTTCATCACCCCTGACGACGGCAGCGCCGACGTCTTCGCACACTTCTCCGCCATCGCGACGAGCGGCTACCGCTCGCTCGAGGAGAACCAGAAGGTCGAGTTCGAGACCAACCAGGGCCCCAAGGGCCTGCAGGCTGAGAACATCCGCCCCCTCTGATTCTCTGATCAGTCGGAGCTGACGATCCGAGTGGCCGGTCTTTCCAGCCCTCGCGTCTGAGACACCGAGAACCGCCCCTGACGTTCGCGTCAGGGGCGGTTCTGTGTTTCCAGGGGGGGTACGTGACCGGATGTCGACCGCGCCGTCGCCCGATCGCGCCGACGGCCCGATGTCGCGAGCGAGTGGTCAGTCCTGGACCGGGACGATGAGCTCGGGCCCGTCACCCTGCAACGGTGCGACACGGTGGAACACCAGTTGCTCCGCGACGTCGGTCGCAGCGAGCACCATCTCGTCGACCTCGTCCTGATCCGCCTCATGGTGCGGGTCGAGCCATTCGTCCCAGCACTCCGGAGGGAGGGTCACGGGCGTCCGCGGGTGCAGCCCCTGCAACGACCCGACGGCCGGGCGGGTGAGGATGGTCGCACTTAGCACCCATCGCCGCGGATCGTCGTCCGAGAGCGAGCGGTCCCGCCACCACGAGTAGAGTCCGGCGAAGACGATCGGCTCACCGCCGGCCGTCTGTACGTAGTAGGGCGTCTTCACCGTTCCCTCGGTGTGCCATTCGTAGTATCCGGCGGCGGGGATGAGCGCACGGCGTCGCTTGAGCGAATCCGCGAAGGTGGGCTTCGTGGTGATCTCCTCCGAGCGCGCGTTGAAGGTCGGGTACTGGCTCTTCAGCTCCGTGGCGAACGCCGGCACGAGCGACCATCGTGCGGATTCGAGACGCCGGACCGCCGGCTCCGTCTTCGCCGAGTCGAGGATGATCGGGATCTGCTCCGTCGGGCGCACGTTGTACGAGGGCCCGGGCAGCTCGGCAGCCGCATGGTCGATGTCGAAGAGCTCGATCAGCTCTTCGGTGGATTCGGTCACGACGAAACGTCCGCACATGGGCCCAGCGTACCGGCCACCGATGACACACCACGCCGCGTGTCGGTGGTCTCGGGGACCATGGTCCCACTGAGCGTCATCCGTCGGTGAACCCGGGTCGACCCGGTTGACTTGTTCGAAGACATGTTCGAATATTGACCCATGGCCCTCCACGCACTCGTCGACTCCCCCGTCAGGGCGGACACCGCGACCGAGCTGCACGAGCTCCAGGGCCGCATCAAGCGGATGCAAGGGACACGACTCGACACCAGGTCGCTGCCGACCGCCCCGGAACTCTCGCGACTCCTTCCCGGGGGCGCACTCCAGGCCGGCGGGAGCTACTCGGTCCTCGGTTCCACGGCACTCGCCATGTCCCTCATGGCCGGTCCATCCGCGGCCGGCACCTGGTGCGCCGTCATCGGCCTTCCAGCGTTCGGGATCGAAGCCGCGGCCTCCTCCGGGATCGATCTCGAGCGACTCGTCCTCGTCCCCCGGCCCGGGCCCGACTGGCTCACGGTCACCGCCGCCATGGCCGACGTCGCCGGGGTGCTCATCACGGCGCCCCCAGGCCGGATCGCGCCGAGCGACGCAGCACGGCTCGCCGCCCGGCTCCGCCAACGCGAGGCGGCACTCATCGTCCTCGGCTCCTGGCCGCAGAGCGACGCGACGCTCCGCGTGACCGAGAGCTCCTGGAGCGGCCTCGGCTCGGGTCACGGGCATCTCCTGCGTCGACGACTCACGGTCAGCTCGATGCTCGGGCAAGGTGGGGTCGGCAGGCCTCGCACCGCGCACCTCACCCTGCCCCTGGGGCCGCTCGACGACCGGGCCGAGCAGCCCTCCCGCACCAGGCTCGACGACGACACGGTCACCCGGCTCCCCATGGTGGTGAACCGATGACGATCGAGACGCCTGCCGAACTCGTCGAGCGCACGATGGTGCTCTGGTGTCCCGACTGGCCGATCGTGGCGGCGAGACTCTCCGGCACCCTGCCTCCGGACACCGCCGACGGTCCCCTCGCGCTGGTGGAGCACGGGGAGGTCCTCGCCTGCGACGCGATCGCTCGCCGAGCAGGAGTCCGGAGAGGGTTGCGCATCCGCGAGGCGGAGGCCCGGTGTCCGGAGCTGGTCACCGCAGACTACGACCCGGTCATCGACACCCGGGCGTTCGAACCGATCCTGCTCGGCATCGAAACACTCATGCCGGGCGTCCAGCCCTACCGCGCCGGGCTCTGCGCCATCCGCTCCAGAGGTCCGAGCCGCTACTACGGCGGCGAGTCGGCTGCGGCGGACGTCCTCCGCGCCTGCCTCGACGACCTCGGTGTGCCCGACGCCCGGATCGGTATCGCCGACGGCCCGTTCGCCGCAGAACAGGCGGCGCGGTCGACCGTGGTCCAGCAGGACGACTCCCGGATCCTGGTCATCCCACCGGGAGCGTCCTCGGCCTTCCTGGCCCCACTGCCGTTGACGACACTCGGACGCCCTGAACTCAGCACCCTGCTGCATCGACTCGGGATCAGCACCCTGGGAGCGTTCGGGTCGTTGCCCGCGACCGAGGTGCGCGACCGTTTCGGCGTCGACGGCGCCCGTGCCCACCGTCTCGCCGCCGGCGCGGACGCCAGGAGTGTCGTCCCCCGCGTCCCACCGACCGAGCTGAACGTCGCCGTCTCCTTCGAACCTCCGCTCGACCGCATCGATCAGCTCACCTTCGGGTTCCGGCAGTCCGCGGAGCGGTTCATCGCCGGATTGACCGCGGCAGGACTCGTGACCACCGCGATCACGATCAGCATGCGCAGCGAACGTGGCGAGCGCTCCACCCGGACCTGGTTGCATCCGCGTTGGTTCACCGCCGGTGACGTCCTCGACCGGGTGCGTTGGCAGCTGCAGGGCTCATCGAACATCGACCACGGACTCGCCTCCCCCGTCGAGCTCGTCGAGGTCGTCCCGGAGACCCTCGACGACGCTGCGGAACACGAGGAAGGTCTCTGGGGCAGTGGTCCGGACGAACGCATCCACAGCGGGCTCGCCCGGGTCCAGAGCATGCTCGGTCACGACGGTGTCCTGACTGCCGTGCCGTCCGGTGGGCGTCTCCTCCTCGACCGCCGCATCCTCGTCCCCTGGGGCAGTGTCCCGCCGGGTGGCGGGACCGCCGTGGCCGAACGTCGGAGCCGGCCGTGGCCCGGTACCATCCCCGGAGCAGCTCCCACGACCGTGTTCGACATCGCGGTTCCGGTCGAGGTGGTAGACGCGACGGGCAGAACGGTGGAGGTCGGCGAGCGCGGCACGCTGAGCGCACCACCCGCACGGTTCTCCGCCTTCTCCCACTGGCACGTCGTCGACGGTTGGGCCGGCCCCTGGAGCATCGACGAACGGTGGTGGGACGACGACGCCCACCGACACGTCCACCGTCTCCAGGTGGTGGACGACGAAGGCGACGCCTGGCTGCTCCTCCTGGAGGCGCAGCACTGGAGAGCCGAAGCACGGTACGACTGACCACATCCAGCCAGCACCCCAGCAGCATGACGAGAGGAACCCCATGGGATGGAACAATCCCCCGGTGTCGTGGTCGGAGTTCGAGCGTCGCCTGTCCGACGCGAGCCGGCCGGCCACCCTCCCGCTGGGGGCGGACGGCGGCGACAGCCCGGCCTGGTCCCGGAAGCGGGAGCCGTACGCCCCGGAGCCGCCCAAGCCTCGGCCGGCGTCGACGACGGTCCCGTACGCGGAACTCCACGCGCACTCGAGCTTCAGCTTCCTCGACGGTGCGAGCCCCCCGGAACGTCTCGTCGAGGAGGCCGCAGCACTCGGGCTGCACGCTCTCGCCCTCACCGATCACGACGGGTTCTACGGAGTCGTCCGCATGGCCGAGGCGGCTGAACGGTTCCCCGACCTCCGGACCGTCTACGGTGCGGAGCTGTCGATCGGACTCGACCGGCCGCAGAACGGCGTCCCGGATCCCGTCGGGCATCATCTGCTCCTGCTCGCCCGTCGGGCCGAGGGCTATCACCGCCTCGCCGGCGCGATCACGGACGCGCAGCTCGCCGAGGGCGCGGAGAAGGGACACCCGATCTACGACCTCGAGCGACTCGCCGCGTCCGTCGCGGGCTTCGTGACCGTCCTCACCGGATGCCGGAAGGGATTCGTCCGCACGGCATTGCGCGAACAGGGTATGGAGGCCGCGGCCGCCGCGATCGACCGACTCGTCGCGCTGTTCGGTCCGGAGCACGTCGTCGTGGAACTGAGCGACCACGGCCATCCGGAGGACTCGGCGGAGAACGACGCGCTCGCCGAGATCGCCGCCCTGCTCGACCTCACCGTCGTGGCGACCGGGAACGTCCACTACGCGACCCCTGATCAGCATCGGCTGCAGACCGCGTTGTCCGCCGTCAGAGCCCGTCGGAGTCTCGAGGAGCTCGACGGTTGGCTGCCTGCCGCCGGTGCCGCTCATCTCCGGAGCGGTGCCGAGATGGCGGCGCGGTTCGCGAGATACCCCGGGGCGGTCGCACGAAGCGTCGAACTCGCCGACGACCTCGCGTTCAGTCTGCGGGCCGTCCGCCCGAACCTCCCCCGCCAACGCGTCCCGGAGGGGCACACCCCGATGAGTTGGTTGCGGCACCTCGTCCTCGAAGCCGTCCCCGTGAAGTACCCGAACGCCACGCCGGAGCACCTCCGACGCATCGACCGCGAACTCGAGGTCATCGAGCAGAAGGACTTCCCCGGGTACTTCCTGATCGTGCACGACATCGTGAGCTTCGCCCGCAGCCGTGGCATCCTCTGTCAGGGCCGCGGCTCGGCCGCGAACTCGGCCGTCTGCTATCTGCTCGGGATCACCGCCGTCGACTCGATCTTCTACGAGTTGCCCTTCGAGCGGTTCCTCTCCAGCATGCGCGAGGAGGAGCCCGACATCGACGTCGACTTCGACTCGGACCGCCGCGAGGAGGCCATCCAGTACGTGTACGAGACCTACGGACGCCGCAACGCGGCCCAGGTCGCCAACGTCATCAGTTACCGGCCGAAGTTCGCCGTCCGGGACACGGCGAAGGCCCTCGGCTACAGCCCCGGCCAACAGGACGCCTGGTCCAAGCAGGTCGAGCGCTGGGGTGGTGTGATGTCGAGCACCGACCACGACATCCCGGACCGCGTCGTCGGCCTCGCTCAGGAGATGCTGACCCTGCCCCGGCATCTCGGCATCCACTCCGGCGGCATGGTGCTGACCGACCGCCCGGTCGGCGAGGTGTGCCCGATCGAACACGGTCGGATGGACGGCCGTACGGTCCTCCAATGGGACAAGGACGACTGCGCCTGGATGGGACTCGTGAAGTTCGACCTCCTGGGCCTCGGCATGTTGTCGGCCATCCAGTACTGCTTCGACCTCGTCGCCGAACACACCGGAGAGCGCTGGACGTTGGAGACCATCCCGAAGGACGAAGCGGGGGTCTACGACCAGCTCTGCCGGGCCGACACCATCGGCGTGTTCCAGGTGGAGAGCCGTGCACAGATGGGGATGCTCCCCCGGCTTCTCCCCCGACGGTTCTACGACCTGGTCATCGAGGTGGCCATGATCCGCCCGGGCCCGATCCAGGGTGGCGCCGTGCACCCCTACCTGCGACGGAAGACCGGCCAGGAACCCATCACCTACCTCCACCCGAGCCTCGAGCCGGTCCTCGAACGCACCCTCGGCGTCCCCCTGTTCCAGGAGCAGCTGATGCAGATGGCGATGGCCGTCGGCGGGTGTTCCGCCGAAGACGCCGACCTGCTCCGGCGGGCGATGGGATCCAAGCGCGGCGAGGAGAAGATCGAGAGCCTCAAGGACACGCTCTATCTCGGCATGGCCGGTAACGGCATCGTCGGCGCGGACGCCGATGCGGTCTACGCGAAGATCCAGGCCTTCGCGAACTTCGGCTTCGCGGAGAGCCACTCCCTGAGTTTCGCCCTGCTCGTCTACGTGAGCGCGTGGTTGCGACTGCACTACCCCGGCGCCTTCCTGGCGGCACTGCTCCGCGCGCAGCCGATGGGGTTCTATTCGCCCATGACCCTGGTCGCCGACGCCCGACGACACGGCGTCCCGGTGCTCCGCCCCGACCTGCACCGCTCGGGGGCTCAGGCCGGCCTCGAGGCGCTCGATCCGGACGCGGACCCGGGCACGCCGATCGCCCCCGGGGGACGCCCTCGCTGCCTCGAACAGGAGCAGGGACCGACGGGCGACTTCGACCCGCACCTCCCGGACGACTCCGCCGGCCACCGGCGCGACGGAGGACTCGCCGTCCGACTGGGGCTCTCCTCCGTCCAGGGGATCGGTGAGGAACTGGCGAAGCGCATCGTCGCCGAGCGGGAACGCGGCGGGCTCTTCTCGAGCCAAGCCGATCTGGCGAGGCGGATCGGCCTCAGCTCGTCCCAGTTGGAGGCGCTGTCCGCGGCCGGCGCCTTCGAGGGGTTCGGGCTGACGCGTCGCGAGGCGATGTGGGGTGCCGCCCAGGCGAGCAGACACCGACCAGATCAGCTCGAGGGGACGTTCACGACGGTGCAACCGCCACTGCTACCGGTCCCGACACCGGCCGAGCAGCTGATCTCCGACATCTGGGCGACCGGGATGTCGACCGACGACCATCCCATCCGTCATGTACGGACGGAGCTGCGGCGTCGAGGTGCCCTGCGATCCGACGAACTCCTGACGGCGCAGACGGACCGCCGCGTGGAGGTGGGGGGCATCGTGACGCATCGTCAGCGACCGGCGACTGCGAGCGGGATCACCTTCATGAACCTCGAGGACGAAGCCGGGCTCGTCAACGTGATCTGCAGCGTCGGTGTCTGGAACCGGTATCGCCGGGTGGCGAGGGAGGCCCCGGCCATGGTGGTCCGGGGCATGTTGGAGCGCTCACCGGAGGGGATCGTCAACCTGGTGGCGGATCGCCTCGAGGCTCTCCGGATCGGGGCGAACACCCGCTCGCGGGACTTCCAGTGAGCGGTTCCGACCAATCCACATCCCGGTGGGATTCCGAACTCCTCCTACAGCAGAACACGAGACTCATGGGATTCCCAGGCACGGCCGGGGAAGGAATGACCGGGAGCATCCGGGCGTTGTCCCCAGTGTTGAGTAGACCAGAAGGGGGTCACCCATGGCGAGAGTGTACGAAGAGATCGAAGGCCGCACCGGTGAGGTGGAGCGATACCGCCACCACCCGAACGGCAAGGGCATGGTCGCAGCTCGTGCACTGATCGATCCGACGGCGTTCATCGAACGGACGACGTTCGTCGAGGCGGACGCGGACATCCGCGCCAATGCCTGGATCGGTGCCGGGACCTGGATCGATCGGTCCGCAGTGATCGGTGAGGGCGCCTTCATCGGCGCGAACGTCCACATCGGCGAGCGCTGCGTCATCGGTCGCGGCGCCAGGGTCGGAAGCGATGCGCGCTTGGGGGCGGACGTGCACGTCGCGCACGGCGCCAGCGTCGACCGAGATGCCCGGGTGGCCGATAGCGCCCTCGTCGGCGCAGAACGTCCCGTCATGACGGAACCGACCGTCCGGCAGACGAACCGCGCGCCACGTCGGCCTCGCGCGAGCGGCACCGACCGGTTCGGCAAGGCGGCCTGAGCACTCGTTCCATCACCCCGTGAAGGGCCCGGACTCGATGAGTCCGGGCCCTTCGACGTCGTGCCACCACGCGCCAGACATCCGATATGCTAATATACCAGAATGGACCTCAAGGACTACCTGCGCATCTTCCGCCACCGGTGGCTGCTCATCGTCGCCATCACGGCCGGCATCGCGGCGCTGGCCCACGGGTACACCCTCGTCACCAAGCCCGTCTATCAGTCGACGGCCCAGCTGTTCGTCGCCGTCAAGAGCGGCGACTCCGTGGGCGAGCTCAACCAGGGCAACACCTTCGCGCAGAGCCGCGTCTCCTCCTACGTCATCCTGGCGACCGGCTCCACCGTGCGCACCATGGTGGCCGAACGGCTCGACCTCGACCCCGCCACCCTGGTCGGCGCGATCTCCGCCGCAAACCCCGCCCAGTCGGTGCTGATCAACATCTCGGCCCTCGACAGCGACCCGGTGGCGGCGGCCCGCATCGCCAACACCGCCTCCGAGGTCCTCGTCGACCTGGTCGACGACGTCGAGAGCACGGATGCCGCATCGTCGACCGATGCAGCCGGAGGCCCGACCCCGGTCGGACTCACGATCGTCGAGCAGGCGTCACCGCCCTGGTCCCCGGTCGCACCCAACCCGCTGCAGAACCTCGCCGTCGGCGTGTTCATCGGTCTCGCCCTCGGCGTCGGAACCGCGCTCCTCATCGAGGTCCTGGACACCCGGCTGCGCGGCCGAGCCGCGATCGAGAAACTCACGGACACCAGCATCCTGGGCACCTTCACGGCCGAGCCCGCTGATACACCGCAGCTCATCCTCGGCTCGACGGAGAGTTACAGCCGTCGGGCCGAAAGCTTCCGCCAGCTCCGGACCCACCTGCAGTTCGCCTCCATCGACGGCGGGCTCCGAAGCGTCATGGTCACGTCCTCCATCCCCGGCGAGGGGAAGACCACCACCGCGGCGAACCTCGCTCTCGTCCTCGCCGAGGCGGGGAACTCGGTCCTCCTCGTCGACGCCGATCTGCGACGCCCCCGCCAGCACGAGCTGTTCGGATTGGAGGGCTCGGTCGGGCTGACGACGGTCCTCACCGGACGGATCAGCCTCGACGAGGCGGCGCAGTCCGTCAACGGCGCCGGACGTCTGGCCGTCCTCACCTCCGGGGAGCTGCCACCCAACCCCAGCGAACTCCTCGGGTCTGCCGCCATGGAACGGGCCCTGGCCGAGATGGAGCGCACCTTCGACGTGGTCGTTGTCGACACCCCTCCACTCGTGAACGTCTCGGACCCCACCGCACTGTCGACGCTCGCGAGCGGTGTCCTGCTCGTCGCCTCCGCCGACGGACGCCTGCACCGCGACCAGCTCCGTCAATCCCTCGAGAACCTGAGTTTCGTCCAGGCCAAGCTCCTCGGCGTCGTCCTCAATCGTGTCGAGGCCTCCCGTGGCGGGCAGTCCTACTCGTACTCCTACTACGACCGGATCCCGGAACCCGGGACGACCGCCCCGAAGCGACGCACCCGTCGGAAGACCGCGCCCACGGATGCGCCCGACACCCGCCGTCCCGCTGCGGCACCCGCTCTCCGACGCACGCCCGAACAGCAGCAGGCGCAACGCGAGCTGCCCGGAGTGACGCCCCCGGTCGACAGCTCGTCGAGCCGTCGATCACGACGGGAACGAGTATGAGCGCGACGCCAGACCCGACACCGACTCGGATCCTCATGGTCTGCACAGGCAACATCTGTCGTTCTCCGTACGCCGGGTTCCTGCTGGCCGGCGGGCTTCGCGACATCGACGCGTCCGGGTTCGAGGTGCGGAGTGCGGGGACGAGGGCGATGGGCGGACAACCGATCGATGCCTCGAGCATGGCCCTCCTCGGACCACTCGCCGCTGCGACCGACGGGTTCGTCGCGACGCAGCTGACCGCGGAGATGATCCGTCGCCAGGACGCCGTTCTGACGATGACGAGGGACCAGCGTGGCGCCGTTCTCCGCCTCCAGCCCGATGCATTGCGGAGGACCTTCACCCTGCGCGAGTTCGGTCGGCTCCTCGACACCGTGGAGGTCGCCGAGCTCCCCCGGGACCGCGCGGAGCGGTGGCGACGGCTCCTGCCCGAACTGGCGGCGAACCGGACGAGCGCACGCATCCCGGACCCGGCCGACGACGACGTCATCGACCCCTTCGGCCAGGGCGAAGCAGCCTTCCGGGAGATGGCCCGGCAGATCGCGCCGGCGACGGAGCGCATCGTCGCCTTCGAACGGACCGCCGCCGACCTCGCCGAGCGGGATCCCCGATGAATGCCCAGTCGGCCCGGACTGATCCGGTCTCGGATCGCCGTCTCCTACGCCAGAACGTCTTCGAGCGTCTCCTGGCGGAGATCATCGACGGTCGACTGGCACCGGGACGCCGCCTCCGGGACGACGAGCTCACTGCGCTGCTCGGCGTGTCGAGGACACCGCTCCGGGAAGCCCTGGCCCGACTCGACGGCCTCGGCCTCGTGCAGACGGCTCCCAATCGGTTCACGCGGGTGGCTCCGCTCGCCAGTGAGTCGCTGTTCGAGGTGATCGACCTGCTCGACGCCCTCGTCCCCCTGCTGGTGCGGCGCATCGTGGAGCGGCTCGATGACGACACCCTCCTCGAGGCGGAGTACCTCGAGCGGCGGATCGCCCGGCTGCCGGTCGAGGAGACGACGCGGGCGGTGGGTCTGCTGTTGAGCTTCGGCGAACGACTGCTCGACGACCTCGAACTCATCCCCTCGGTCATCACATCGGCGATGCTCGCGCTCGTCCGGTACGCGGTGCAGCGACCGGTGGTCCTCATCGACGCCGGCGGGATCCCAGCGGTGCAAGCGGTCCTGCAGGCACTCCTCGACCACGACCCCGCGGCGATGAACCGCCATGCCGAAGCGTTCCTGCGTCGACTCGCCGGAGCGATCCGCGCGACCTGGTCGGATGCGGGAGCGAGCGCTCCGGATGAGGAGTCCGTGGATCAGCAGCAACGCCCGGAGCCGGTCGAGGAGGCCTGACCCGTCCGACGCGACCCTTGATCCAACGACGAAGGCCCGCGATGTTCGCGGGCCTTCGTCGTGATGCTGCTGTCTTGCTGGGGTACCTGGACTCGAACCAAGAACAACTGAACCAGAATCAGTCGTGTTGCCAATTACACCATACCCCACTGTCTGAACCGAAGCCCCGACCGAAGAACAACACTAGCCTACGGAGCCGATCGTCTCAAATCGGTGCGTTCCGGGCGCGTCGCGGCAGGTTCAGCTGGGGACGCCGGCGAGGTCCCGGTTGAGCGCTCGAGCCACCCGCGCACCGTTTCCGGCGGCCACGATGAGCTGTTGCGGGCCGGGTGGTGTGATGTCGCCGGCGGCGTACACGCCGGGCACGGTCGTGCGGCCCCAAGCATCGACGACCACATAGCCGTCGGTGTCGCGGTCGAGCGCGAGCGGCAGCAGGTACTCGAGCGGAGCGGACCATTCCGGCCGCACGAACCCGCCAGACCGCTCGATGAGCGTCCCGTCGGCGAGCATCACCCCGGAGAACCCGTCGCGACCGCCGGCCAGCTCGGCGACCGCACCGCGCTCGACCCGGATGCCCGCAGACGCCAGCGCGGCCTCCTCCGGCTCGGTGACGGTGTCGGACCCGTTGGTGAAGACGATCAGATCGGACGACCACTGCGCGATGAGGATCGCCCACTCGGCCAGGTCCGCCGACTCGCCGATGAGGGCGAGCGGTGCGTCAGCCTTCTCGAACCCGTCGCACTCGACGCAGCTGTGCAGGTCCGTCCCGTAGAACGCCCGCATGTTGCCGACCTTCGGCAGGGTCTCCGTGAGCCCGCTGGCCACGACGACGGTGCGGGTCACGACGTCGCGGTCCGGCTCGCCACGGACGCCTTGGGCGACGACCCGGAATCCGTCAGGAGTCGCCTCGACCGTCTGGACCGCCGCGAACTGGATCTCGGCGTTCCCGTAGGCAGCGACCTCCTCGCGCCCCAGCCGCCGCAGATCGAGCGGTGGGACACCGTCGCGCGTGAGGAAGCCGTGGGAGCGGAGCGTCGCGGCATGGCGTGGACGGTTGCCGTCGAGCACGAGGACTCGACGCCGCGCCCGAGCGAGGTTCAGCGCGGCAGAGAGCCCCGCCGGGCCTCCACCGATCACGACGACGTCGTAGGCGTCGCTCATGACGCGAGGTGCGCGGAGAGCCGATCCAGTCGCGCGATCGATTCCGTCTTCCCGAGGATCTCGAGGGATTCGAAGAGCGGCGGCGAGATCCGGCGACCGGATGCCGCGACGCGGAGCGGACCGTAGGCGATCCGGGGCTTCAGGCCGAGCCCCTCGATGAGCGCGCCGGCGAGCGCCTCCTGGATCGAGGCCGCGGTCCACTCGGCCTCGGGGATGAGCTCGAGCGCACCGATGGAGGCCGCGAGGACCTCACCCGCGTTGGCGGGGAGCCCCCGCAGCGCGTCGTCCTGGTAGTCGAGCTCGGCGGCGCCGACGAACAGGAACCCGAGGAGCGCCGGGACCTCGCCCAACAGCGCGATGCGCTCCTGCACGAGCGGTGCGGCCTGCTCGAGGATCGCCTGCTGGACGTCGGGAACGGGCTCGCTCACCACGCCGGCATCCACGAGATACGGGACGATGCGGCCGAGGAAGTCCGCGGGCTCCAGCAACCGGATGTGGTCCCCGTTGATCGATTCCGCCTTCTTGAGGTCGAACCGGGCCGGGTTCGGATTCACGTCGACGACGTCGAAGGCCGCGATCATCTCTTCGATCGAGAACACGTCCCGGTCGCCGCTGAGCGACCACCCCAGAAGCGCGAGGTAGTTGATGAGCCCCTCCGGCACGAAGCCGCGGTCCCGGTGGTGGAAGAGGTTCGCCTCGGGATCGCGCTTCGAGAGCTTCTTGTTGCCCTCCCCCATCACGTAGGGCAGGTGACCGAACCTCGGGACGAAGGTGGTGAGGCCGATGTCGATGAGCGCGTGGTACAGCGCGATCTGACGAGGCGTCGACGGCAGCAGGTCCTCGCCGCGGAGCACGTGGGTGATCTGCATGATGGCGTCGTCGACGGGGTTCACGAGGGTGTAGAGCGGCTTGCCGTTCGGACGCACGAGGACGAAGTCGGTGAACGAGCCGGCCGGGAAGGTGATCTCGCCGCGGACGAGGTCGTCGAAGCTGAGGTCGTCGTCCGGGACCCGGAGGCGGAGCGCCGGCTCACGACCTTCAGCTCGGAAGGCTGCACGCTGCTCGTCGGTGAGGTCGCGGTCGAAGTTGTCGTAGCCGAACTGCTTCGGTCGCCCCGCCGCCTCGTTGCGCGCGTCGATCTCCTCGGCGGTCGAGAAGCTCTCGTAGAGGTGCCCGGCCGCGGTCAGTCGCGCGATGACGTCGGCGTAGATGTCGCTGCGCTCGGACTGCCGGTACGGCGCGTGGGGTCCGCCGACGCCGACACCCTCGTCCCAGTCGAGCCGCAGCCAGGTCAGCGCGTCGACGAGCTGTTCGTAGCTCTCCTCGCTGTCGCGGGCCGCGTCGGTGTCCTCGATACGGAAGACGAGCTTGCCGCCCGTGTGGCGGGCGTAGGCCCAGTTGAACAGGGCCGTGCGGACGAGGCCGACGTGCGGCGTGCCGGTCGGTGACGGGCAGAACCGGACGCGGACGTCGGAACCGGAAGCCGTGGAGAAGGGGTGCGTAATCGTGTCAGACATCGACTGTCATCCTACTCGGGCCACCCACGGACGCGGCGATGCGCAGGAGTGCCGCGACCGCCGGGATGCGGTCCGCATGCGCCGCGCTCACGAGGTGCAGCGCGCGATCGTCTCCGTTCCGCGTCGGCCGGACGACGACGCCTTCGGGGAGCCGGGCCGCCGAAAGTGCGAGCGACGGGAGGAGTGCGACGCCGAGGCCTGCCGCGACGAGCGCGGTGACGGCGATCGCGTTGTCGGTCTCGTGGGCGATGTCCGGCTCGAAGCCGCTGGACCGACAGAGTCCCAGGAGGTGACCACGACACCGCGGGCAACCGGCGATCCACCGCTCGCCGGCGAGCGCCGCGAGGTCGACCTGCTCGTCGGCCGCCCGCGGATGGTCGATCGGCAGCACGAGACGCATCGGATCGGAGCCGAGGCGGTGCACCTGCAGCCCGGCGGCGCTCGCACGGTGCGGATCGTCGGGATCGCCCGGATAGCTGAAGGTGATCGCCACGTCGGCCTCACCGGCTCGGACCGCCGCCACGGCTTCCGGCGGTTCGGCCTCGACGAAGGAGACGCCCAAACCCGGAACCTCGTCCGACACGCGCGCGAGCAACCGCGGGACGAGCATGGAGGAGGCCGAGGGGAAGGCCACGAGCCGCACCCGTCCGCTCCGCAGCCCGGCGAGCGCCGCCACCTCCTCCGTGGCCGCCCGGAGCGCGCGGTCCACCGCTTCGGCGTGCTCGGCGAGGATCCGGCCCGCGTCGGTCAGGCGGACCCCACGGCCGACGCGCTCGACGACCGGCATGCCGAGACGTTGCTCGAGGCGTCTGAGGTGCTGACTCACGGCCGGTTGGCTCGATCCGAGCTGGTGGGCGGCGGCAGTGATCGAGCCGGTCGCTGCGATGGCCCCGACGACGAGCAGGGACCCCGCGTCGAGCGACGTCGAGGCGGGGAGGGGGGTGAGGGCCGACATGGAAGAAGCATAATGCAGCGTTATGAATCGCATCGTGAGCCTGTCCTTGTCCTATGGATCGTCGACGAAGACACTGGAGCCATGGCCCCCACGACCTTCGACGAAGCGCGGACCTCCTTCCCCGAGGGGTCCGGCTATCTGGCCGCATGCACGCTCGGGCTGCCGACGATCGGGACGGTCGACGCCTTGACCGCCGACCTCTCGGCCTGGCAGGAGACCCGAACGGACGCCGCGTCCTACGGACGGGTCGTCGAGGACGTACGCCGTTCGTACGCGGATCTGGTCGGCGTCTCCGTGCGCGACGTCGCGATCGGGTCTCAGACCTCTGCCATGGTCGCGATGATCGCGGCGTCCGTCCCCGACGGAGCCGAGGTCCTCTGTGTCGAGGGTGATTTCAGCTCGCTCGTCGCGCCGTTCCTCATGCAGGCACACCGAGGCGTCAGGGTGCGTCACGCGCCCCTCGCCGAGCTCGCCGACCACGTCGACGCGTCGACCTGGCTCGTCGCCTACTCCGCGGTCCAGTCGGCGACCGGGGCGGTCGCGGATGCGACGGCGATCCGGGCGGCTGCGCGGGCACACGGCGCACTGACGCTCAACGACCTCACGCAGGCGGCCGGCTGGCTCCCCGTCGACGCCGCCGCCGACGACATCACGGTGTGCCACGCCTACAAATGGCTCTGCGCTCCCCGAGGGGTGGCGTTCCTGACGGTGCGCGAAGCCGTCCTCGACCGCCTGCGACCGAGTCAGGCCGGCTGGTATTCGGGCGAGGACGTCTGGTCCTCGTGTTACGGCCCGTCGCTGCATCTCGCCGACAGCGCACGGCGCTTCGACGTCTCCCCCGCCTGGCAGGCCTGGGTCGGTGCCGCACCGGCCATCGCCCTCTTCGCGGAGCTCGACGCGTCGGCTGTGTACACCCACGACACCGGGCTGGCAGCGGCACTCCGGGCGGGCATCGGCGACCGCCGATCCCTCCTCACCGGTGCCCCCTCGGCCATCGTGACCTGGCTGGACCCGGACGGCGAGGACCTCCGCGCCATGCAGTCGGCCGGGATCACCGCCTCCGGCCGGGCGGGTCGGGCCAGGGTGGCGTTCCATCTCTGGAACACCGACGACGACGCCGCTGCGGTGCTCGACGTCCTCGAGACCCGGCCGGCCCGGATGCTCTAAGGGCGGCGACCGGTGTTGCGCAGGATCCCGATACCGGAGACCTCGACCTCCACGACCTGACCGTCGGTGAACTCTCCGACGCCGGCCGGTGTCCCGGTCAGGATGACGTCGCCCGGGAGGAGCGTCCAGACGGACGAGGCGTACTCGACGATCGCACCGATCGAGTGGACCATGTCCGACAGCGGCGCGTGCTGGCGGACCTCGCCGTCGACGCGCGTCTCGATGGTCGCACCGTCGAAGGAGAACTCCGTCTCGATGTACGGGCCGAGCGGGCAGAACGTGTCGAAGCCCTTGGCCCGTGCCCACTGGCCGTCGGCCTCCTGCAGATCGCGTGCCGTGACGTCGTTGGCGATCGTGTAGCCGAAGATGACCTCGTCTGCGCGCTCTGCGCTCACGTTCTTCGCGACGCCGCCGATGACGATGGCGAGCTCACCCTCGAAGTCGATGCGCTCGGACTGCTTGGGGAACACGACCGCGTCGCCAGGACCGACCACCGAGGTGTTGGGCTTCAGGAAGAGGAGCGGCTCGGAGGGAGCCTCCCCGCCCATCTCGGCCGCGTGGTCGCGGTAGTTCTTGCCGACGGCGACGACCTTGGAACGAGGGATGACCGGCGCGAGCAGGACCGCATCCGCGAGCGGGACGCGCTCCCCCGTCGGTTCGAAGCCCGAGTAGAGCGGATCGCCGTCGAGGACGACGAGATCCGCATCGTCGATGATGCCGTAGCGGATGGCCTGATCGTGACTGAAGCGAGCGATTTTCACCAGGCCAGCCTATCCCGAGGGACGCGGAGGACACGGAAGCCCCGCACGAGGTGCGGGGCTTCCCAGGGTGCTCGGAGCCTATTCGGCGCTCGAGGACGTCTCAGCGTCGAGTCGGGTCATCCACCCGTGGCGGTCCGGCAGACGTCCGTACTGGATGTCCGTCAGCTCCTGCCGCAGGGACATCGTCAGTTCTCCGGCGGGTGCGTCTGCGTCTCCGACGGTGAAGTCCCGTGCCTTCAGCTGCGCGATCGGGGTGACGACCGCGGCGGTGCCACAGGCGAACACCTCGACGATGTCGCCGCTCTCGACGCCCTCACGCCATTCGTCGATCGTGACCCGACGACGCTCGACCGGGTGACCGCGGTCCGCAGCGAGCTGGAGGATGCTGTCGCGGGTGATTCCTTCGAGGATCGAGTCGGACTCGGGCGTGACGAGGGTGCCGTCCTTCTTGACGAGCACGACGTTCATCCCGCCGAGCTCCTCGATGTAGGTCGCCTCCTGCGCGTCGAGGAAGAGGACCTGAGCGCAGCCCTGTTCGTAGGCCTCAGCCTGCGGCAGCAACGACGACGCGTAGTTCCCACCCGTCTTCGCCGCACCGGTGCCGCCCTTGCCGGCGCGGCTGTAGTCGGTCGACAGCCAGATCGACACGGGCGTCACGCCTCCGGTGAAGTAGGCGCCGGCCGGGCTGGCGATGACGTAGTAGTTCACCTTCTTGGCGGGGCGGACGCCGAGGAAGGCCTCCTTGGCGAACATGAAGGGCCGGAGGTACAGGCTGGTCTCCGGCGCGGACGGCACCCACGAGCCGTCGACCGCGATGAGCTGCTTGATCGACTCGACGAAGTACTCGACGGGGAGCTCCGGCAAGGCGAGTCGCTTGGCCGAGCGCTGCAGGCGTCGGCCGTTCGCGTCCGGCCGGAACGACCAGATGGACCCGTCGGCATGGCGGTAGGCCTTCAGCCCCTCGAAGATCTCCTGGGCGTAGTGCAGGACCGCGGCGGCCGGATCGAGTGAGATCGGGCCGTAGGGCTGGACACGGGGCCGGTGCCAACCGCCGTGCTCCGACCAGCAGATGTCGACCATGTGGTCGGTGAAGTGCTGGCCGAACCCGGGGGCGGCGAGGATCGCGTCGCGCTCGGCCGCCGGCACGGGCTGCTCGTTCGGGGTCACGGTGAAGGCGAGTTCGCGCCGTGCCATGGGGAGGTTGATCGTCATGATGGTGTCTTCCGTCTGGATCTGCGTGTCAGGTGGGCGTCGTCTACCGCTTCGCCGCGAGGGCCGCGATCGCATCGCCGACCTCGGTCGTCGAACGCGCTGCGCCCGTGCGGGCGGCGATGTCGGCGGTGACGGCAGTGGCCACTCGTGCCGCCTCGGTCGCGAAGCCGAGATGCGACAGCATCAGGGAGACGGAGAGGATGGCGGCGGTCGGATCGGCCAGCTGCTTCCCGGCGATGTCGGGCGCCGATCCGTGGACGGGCTCGAACATGCTCGGGTACGTGCCGTCCGGGTTGATGTTTCCCGAGGCCGCGAGACCGATGCCGCCGCTGATCGCGCCGGCCAGATCGGTGAGGATGTCGCCGAAGAGGTTGTCCGTGACGATGACGTCAAATCTAGCAGGATCGGTGACGAGGAAGATCGTGGCGGCGTCGACGTGGAGGTAGTCGACCGCCACGTCGGGGAACTCGGCGGACACGGCGTCGACGACGCGCTTCCAGAGCGATCCGGCGAAGACCAGGACGTTGGTCTTGTGCACGAGGGTCAGCTTGCCCCGGCGAGCGGCCGCGGCGGCGAACGCGTAACGGACCACGCGCTCCACGCCGTAGGCCGTGTTCACCGAGACCTCGTTCGCGACCTCGTGCGGCGTTCCTTGGCGGATCGCCCCGCCGTTGCCGACGTAGGGCCCCTCGGTCCCCTCGCGGACGACGACGAAGTCGACCGCCCCGGGCTCGCGCAGCGGGCTGGGCACCCCCGGGTACACGACGGTCGGTCGCAGGTTGACGTAGTGGTCGAGGCTGAAGCGGAGCTTCAGGAGCAGGCCGCGTTCGATGTTCGCGTTCGCGAGCCGGGGGTCGCCGGGCACGCCGCCGACGGCGCCGAGGATGATGGCGTCGTGCGAGGCGATCGCGGCGAGGTCGGCTTCGGTCAGCACCTCGCCCGTCTCGAGGAATCGGGCGGCACCGAGGGAGAACGGGGTCTGCTCGAATCGCGCCTCGCCGCCCTCGATCGCGGCGTCCAGCACCTTGAGCGCCTCGCCCACGACCTCGGGACCGATCCCGTCGCCGGGGATGACTGCGAGCTTGACGGTGCGGGACATGGGACTCCTGAGGGTGCGACGACGGTGTGCGCCCAGCTTAACGCCTGGCACCACGACGCGGTCGTGCCACCCGAGCCCGGGTGGCACGACCGACGAGCGCCTTACCGGACGCGGCGCAGACCGATCGCCGCGACGAGCATGGCGGCGACGATGAGGCCGACCCCGATCCACGCCGCGACGCCGACGCCGCTGTCGAAGGCGTGCCGTGCCGACTCCATCAGCGCACCGGCCAGGTCGCCCGGGAGCTGCTCCGCGACGGTCGCCGCTCCACCGAGGGTCTCCCCCGCCGCCTGCTGCTGGACGGCGGTGAGCCCGTCCGGCAACACCACCGAGGAGCGGTAGGACGCGGTGAGCACCGTCCCGAGGGTCGCCGTGCCGAGGACCGCACCGAGTTCGTAGGCGGTCTCGGACACGCCGGACGCGGCACCGGCCTTCTCCGGCGGTGCGCTCGCGATCACGAGTTCGTTCGACACCGTCTCGGCGGATCCGATGCCGAGGCCGAGCGCGACGAACGCGAGTCCGATCCCGAAGGCCGAGACGTCGCCACCGGTGATCGCAATGGACGCGTACCCGACGGCCGAGACGACGAGGGCGACGGGCACGACGATCCCCGGACGGACCCGCTTCGAGATGGGCACGATCACGAGACCGGCGACGATCATCACGATGAGACCTGGCAGCAGGACGAGGCCGGCGTCGAGTGGCGCCAGACCGAGGACCAGCTGCAGGTGCTGCGACACGAAGAACAGACCACCGACGAGCGCGGTCACGCTGAGCAGGTTGATGACCACGGCGCCACTGAACGAGGCTCGCCGGAAGAGACTGAGATCCAACAGCGGGTGCTCGAGCCGGAGCTGTCGCCGGATGAACAGGATGCCGCTCGCGACGCCGACGACGATCGAGACGACGGTGACGACGTCGAAGCCGGCCTCGGCCAGGTGCTTGACGCCGAACACGAGCGGAGTCATCGTCACGAGGATGAGCACGATGCTCGGAACGTCGATGCGACCCGGATCCGGGTCCTTGGACTCGGGGATGAGGAACGGTGCGAGCACGACGAGCGGCAACAGTACCGGCACCGCCAGCAGGAACACCGCGCCCCAGGCGAAGTGCTCGAGGATGACACCACCGACGATCGGTCCGAGCGCACTGCCGGCGGCGAACCCACTGGCCCACACGGCGATCGCGAACCGTCGCTGGTCGCGGTCGAGGAAGATGTTCCGCAGGAGCGAGAGCGTGGACGGCATCAGCATCGCGCCGAAGAACCCGAGGGCAGCCCGGGCCGCGATCAGGAGCTCCGCACTGGGCGCGAAGGCGGCAGCGACGGAGACGACACCGAAGCCGATGGACCCGATGAGGAGGAGCCGACGGCGACCGATGCGGTCGCCGAGGCTGCCCATCGACACGAGCAGGCCGGCGAGGACGAGCGGGTAGACGTCGACGATCCAGAGCAGCTGGGTTCCGGACGGCGTGAGTGCGCTCGAGATGGCGGGCAACGCGAAGTTCAGGACCGTGTTGTCCACCGACACCAGGAGCACGGGGAGCATGAGGACGGCGAGCGCGAACCAGGCTCGTCGACCGGCGCGCGGAGCGAGGACGGCGGTGGGTTCGGTTGCGGTGGACACGATGACCTCTTTCGGAGCGTGGAGAACGGCGCCGGTCGGGCGCCGCCTGCTCGACTATACCGTCCAGCCGGTATAGTATCAATCCGAACCCGACCAGCCGAATACGATGGAGCCATGGCGAAGCAGACCGCAGCCCGAGAACGCGTCCTCGACGCCTTCGCCGACCTGCTCATCGAACAGGGCGAACGCGCTGCGACCCTCGATGCCGTCGCCGCCGCGGCCGGGGTCTCCAAAGGTGGACTGCTCTACCACTTCGGCAGCAAGGACGCCCTCGTCGACGGCCTCATCGAGCGACTCGCGGAGATGAGCGAGGCCGACACGGCGCGGATGCTCGCGGCCCCGGAGGGCGTCGTCGAGTACTTCGTGCGGACCTCCGTCGACTGCGGCACCCCGTTCGACCGGACGATCATCGCCGTCGCGCGGCTGGCGCAGGGACAGCACGCGCAGGCGAGCGAGGCCATGTCCCACATCCGGCGCAGCTGGCTGCGCACCGTGGAGGACGCCGTCGGCGATCCCGACACCGCCCGCGCGATCGTGCTGATGTCGGACGGCCTCTACGCCAACACCGCACAACTCGGCATGGGGGTCAGCGACCCCGACGAGGGCAGTGACGAGTCGATCGAACGGCTGCTCGCCGTCATCGCGCGGCTCCTGCCCACACCCTCCCACTGACCGTCCGGAGACAACGACGCCCCACCCCGGCACCGACCGGGGTGGGGCGTCGTCGATGGGTGCTACTGCTCGGTGATGTCGATCTCGCGCAGGAGCGTGGCGTCGATCGTCTCGCGGATGACCTCGAGCACGTCGTCGGCGACGGGTGAGTCGACCGTCAGCACGCTGAGCGCCGGTCCGCCGGCCTCGTGCCGGGCGATCTGCATGCCGGCGATGTTGATGCCGGCCTCGCCGAACCGCTGGCCGTAGACCGCCACGATTCCGGGACGGTCCGTGTAGACCATGACGATGTGGTGCTTGGCGAACGGCACCTCGACGTCGTACCCGTTGATCTCGACGATCTTCTCGATCTGCTTCGTCCCGGTCAGGGTGCCGGAGACGGAGATCTGCGATCCGTCGCTCAAGGCGCCGCGCAGCGTGATGACGTTCCGGTACTCCTCGCTCACCTCATCGGTGAGGAGTCGGGCGACGACGCCGCGCTGCTCGGCCAACAGCGGCGCGTTCACGTAGGACACCGTCTCGCTGACGATGTTCGTGAAGATCCCCTTGAGTGCGGCGAGCTTCAGAACGCTGACGTCGTAGCCACTGAGCTCGCCGTGCACCTCGACGTCGACGCTCGTCAGCGACGAGGTCGACAGCGAGGCGAACACCTGTCCGAGCTTCTCCACGAGCGGGATACCGGGACGGACGTACGGGTCGATGACGCCACCGGCGACGTTGACCGCGTCGGGGACGAGTTCGCCACCGAGGGCGAGTCGCACGGATTTGGCTACGGACACGCCGGCCTTCTCCTGTGCTTCGTCCGTCGAGGCACCGAGGTGCGGCGTGACGATGACGTTCTCGAGGCCGAGCAGCTTCGTGTCCGTGGGCGGCTCGGTGACGAAGACGTCGAGACCGGCGCCGGCGATCACACCGTTCGAGAGCGCCTCGTAGAGGGCGTCCTCGTCGATCAGACCACCGCGGGCGACGTTCACCACGTAGGCCGTCGGCTTCATGAGTGCGAACTGCGGGCCGGCGATCATGCCCGTCGTCTCCGGCGTCTTCGGCATGTGGATCGTGATGAAGTCGGACTGAGCGAGCAGTTCGTCCAACGTGACGAGCTGCACGCCGAGCTGCTGCGCACGCGCCGACGTGACGTAGGGGTCGTAGGCGATGACGTTCGTGCCGAACGCCTGGAGGCGGGCGGTGATGAGCGCGCCGATCCGACCGAGACCGATGATGCCGATGGTCTTCTCGTACAGCTCCGTGCCGGTGTACTTGGAACGCTTCCACTGCCCCTGGGCGAGCGCGGCGTGGGCTGCCGGGATGTGGCGAGCGAGGCTCAGGATGTGGCCGACGGTGAGTTCGGCCGCGGAGATGATGTTCGACGTCGGCGCGTTGACGACCATGACACCCGCCGTCGTCGCGGCCTTGATGTCGACGTTGTCGAGGCCGACCCCGGCGCGGGCGATCACCTTGAGACGGGTCGCCGCCTGGATCGCCTCCTCGTCCACCTTGGTGGCGGAACGCACGAGGATCGCGTCCGCATCGGCGATGGCGTCGAGCAGCGCAGGGCGGTCCGTCCCGTCGACGGAGCGCACCTCGAAGTCGGGCCCGAGGGCGTCGACGGTGGCTGGTGAGAGTTCTTCGGCGATCAGTACGACCGGTTTCGACACGGAACGGTTCCTTCGCAGTAGCAGTGGGGTGGGCAGCGCGTCGGTGTCCGGCGGCCGTCGCAAGCCTATCGGAGGCGCACTCGGCGGTTCGTCGTGTGACGCCGCCGCCGGTGGTTCAGGCGGAGAGGTCGATGAGCTGCTGGGCGCCGAACATCGCGAGGATCGACAGTGAGACGGCCGCGACCACGCAGAGCGCGACGAGGTATCTGACCGCCTGCTCCCCCAGTGAGCGCCCGCGACCCGTCCTGTACGCGATCGCGAAGGCCACGATCGGGAGGAGGAGGCCACCGATGAGGACCACCCAGCCGAGCGGGAGGACCGGGACGCCGAGGCCGTCCGCCGTTCCGAGGATGCCGACGAGGTTGCCGACGCCTTCGAAGACGTCGTACGCGAAGAACAGGCCGAACAGGACGGCGATGCACCAGCTGAGCCAGGAGGGGCGAGGGGTGGTGGGCTTCGGAGCGGTGTCCGCACGGGTCGAGGGCATCGCGATCACACTCCTCGGAGGAACGGCCAGGGCAGGATGAGCAGGACGCCGAGGAGGAGCATGGCGATCCGGACGAGTGGCCTGCCGCCACGCGTCAGCCAGAGGGTCGCGGCCATCCAGACGGGTCCGGCGGCGACCGCCAAACCCTGCCCGAGGTCGAACATGAAGCGGCCGACCGCGTCGCTCGGGGGTGCGGCGTCCGGCCGGAACGCCGAGATGAGCCAGCCGACGCTGTAGAGCAGGAACACGCCGCCGAAGATGCCGAGGGTCACGAGCATCACCGAGCTCATCTGCTCACGCTCCGCGACGGCAGGCCCGGCCGGCACCCGATCGGCTGCAGCCACCTCGTCCGGCTCGGACTGCTGCTCGGCCTCCACGGGGGTCGCCGGAACGGAGGCCGAGGGAATGGGGGCCGAGGGGACCGATTTGTCGAGCCGCGCGGCCGGAGCGGGGGTCTCGAGCGCCTCACTCGAGGGCGCTCCTCCTCGGCTTCGCTCGCCTGACGCTGAAGGGTCGAGCGTCGGATCGTCGTCTCCGGCCCAGCTCAGCGCGTCGTCGTCCCGCTGCTCCGTCATGCCGCCAGCCTATCGTCGCTGAAGCGTCCTCAGGTGCGACGGCCGGCCCGCGACGGAGCACAATGGCACGGTGAACCCGTTCTCCATCCTGCAGTCCATCCTGACGATCGTCCTCGCGCTCATGTTCGTCGGGATGGGCCTCCTCCACTTCCTCCCCGGCCCGGGGAGGACCATGGCCGCGATGATCCCCGACCGGCTCCGCGGCACGACTGTCACCCCACGGATGCTGGTCCTCTTCACCGGCGTCTGCGAGATCGCCGGCGGTCTCGGCCTGCTGATCCCGGCGACGAGGATCGCCGCGGTCTGCTGCCTGATCGTGTTCCTCATCGTCGTCTTCCCGGCCAACGCCGCCGCCGCCCGGCAGCCCGCCCGGTTCGGTCGCCTCGCGGTCCCCCTCGTGCCGCGGCTGATCGGCCAGCTCGTGCTGATCGCAGCACTCGTCGCCGTGGCGATCTGACGACCCGGACCGATCAACCTGCTGCCGGCGGACGGCCGGCGACCGTCACACCGCGACGGCGGCGCGGCGGACCGCTGCGACGGCTCGGGCGACCGTCGTCGCGTCGGTGATGTCGTAGCTCGGGGATCCGCCGCCAGGACCCGTCTCGGTGACCCGCCCGGCCCGGCGTCGGGCGGAGAGGTGCACCGCGTCGACCCCGGCTCTGGCGAGCGTCGGGATCGCGTCGATCGTCACTCCCCCGCCGGCCATGATCTCCATCGAGCCGTCACCGTTCGACGCCATAGCCGCGAGCTTCTCCGCGCCGTCGATGCTCGCTCGCGCGCCACCCGACGTCAACAGGCGGTCGACCCCGGCGTCGCGGAGCTCGTCCGCGGCGCGGACCGGGTCGAGCGTCGCGTCGACGGCACGGTGGAAGGTCACGGCCAGCGAACCGGCGGCCTGCCGCAGTTGCGCCAGCGCCTCCGTGTCGATCGTGCGATCGGCCCGGAGGGCGCCGACGACGATCCCTGCAGCACCCGCCGCCTCCAGGGCGAGGATGTCGCCCGACATGACCTCGATCTCGGCCGGCGTGTAGACGAACCCGCCTTCACGAGGCCGGACCAGGACGTGGACGAAGTCACCGAGCCCGGCCTCGTCCGCCGCCCGGACCGCGGCCATGACGAGGCCGATGGAGGGGGTGAGCCCGCCGGACCCGAGGGCCTGGCAGAGCTCGACCCGCTGTGCACCCTCGCGGATGGCGATGCGGACCCCCTCGAGGTCCTGGACAGCGATCTCGACGGCGATTGGCGACTGGGAGCTCATTCGGACCATTGTTCCAGGGATCCCCTCGGTGGCATGACGCGCACGCCGATGCGCTACTTGTCCGTGCCCTGCGAAACCGAACCCTGCAGCTGACGCTGGAAGATCAGATACACGATGAGCACGGGGACGACGGTGATGACGGACGCCGCGAAGAGCGCACCGAAGTCAACCGAATACCCGGCCTGAGCCGCGAACGACGCCATGCCCTGCGTGAGGACGTAGTTCTGCGGGTTCGAGTTGAGCGCCACCGGCAGGAGGAACTGGTTCCACAGGCCCACGAAGTTGAGGATCGCGACGGTCGCGAGCCCTGGCCGCGCCATCGGGAGCATCACCTGGAAGAACGTCCGCCACTCCCCTGCTCCGTCGATCGCGGCCGCCTCGGCGATGGAGACCGGCAGTGACTTGAAGAAGGAGAAGAGGAAGAACACGGTGAACGGGAAGGCGAACGCCGCGTACGTGAGGATGAGTCCCGGGAGCGAGTTGAGCAACCCGAGGCTCTGCAGCACGAAGAACAACGGCACGATCGCGAGGAACACCGGGAAGGTGAGACCGGCGAGCATCAGATAGTAGATCGCTCGGCTCCCGAAGAAACGGAACCGCGCCAGCACGTACGCGCACATCGAACCGAACAGCATGGTCACGATGAGGGCGCCGAAGACCACCACGATCGAGTTCAGGAAGAAGCTCCCGATGCCGGCCGTCGTCCACGCGTTCACGTAGTTGTCGAAGTTCCAGTTCGACGGCAGGGAGAACGGCGAGGCGAAGATCTCCGAGCTGGTCTTGAACGACGACATGACCGTCCAGAGCAGCGGGACGACGACCACGATGGACCAGATGATCAGCACCGTGTGGGACGCCGTCCCGACGACGCGGTCGCCCGTGGTCGGTTTGCGGCTGGCCGGTGTGCGCGTACCGGGTTTCCCGACGACCGCCGGGTTCGCGGTCGTCGCCGTGGTCTGGACGGTCATTCCGCCACCCCTTCATCGTTGCCGCCGGTGAGCCGGCTGACCAGGAAGACGACGCCGGCGAACATCAGGGTGACGAGCGCGAGCACGACCCCCATGGCGCAGGCGTAGCCGAACTGGCCTTTGGTGAACGCCGTCGTGAACAGCTGCTGCGACATCACGAGCGTGGTGTTCGACGGGCCGCCGCCCGGGTTCAACGCGGCCATGTACACGAACGCGTCGAGGGCGAGGATGCCCATGTAGATGTACGCCGTCTGGATGTTGTCCCGGATCAACGGGATGGTGATCGTGAGCGCGGTCCGCAGGCGACCCGCGCCGTCGATCCGTGCCGCCTCGTACACCTCGGCCGGCACACCCTTGATCGCCGCGATGAAGAGCACCGTGTAGAACCCGATGAGTCCCCAGACGATGACGAACATGGTGGCGATCATCGCCGTGTCCGGCGAACCGAGCCAGGCGAACGAGGCGAACTGGTCGAGACCGATGCCGGTCAGGAAGCCGTTCAACAGCCCGGACGACGGGTCGTAGATCTGCTTCCAGATGAGGCCGATGACGATCGCCGGCACGACGTACGGGAAGAACGTGATCACGCGGTACACGCTGGAGTTGCGGAGGCCGCGGATCGGTCCGTTGCTCGGTCCGCCGATCGTGATGAGGGAGGCGAAGAGGAACGCGATCCCGAGGGTCACGAGCGGCAGGACGATCGCGAGCGCGACGCTGTTGCCCATGGACTGGAGGAAGGTCTGGTCCTGGAAGAGCTTCGTGTAGTTCGAGAACCCGACGAAGTCCATGCCCGGGGAGAACCCGGACCAGTTCGTCAACGAGTAGTACGCCGCTTGCGCGAACGGTGAGACCACGAAGACGACGTACCCCACCACCGGCACGATCAGGAAGACCAGGAAGAACGAGACCCGGTCGAACGTGAAGTCCCGGCGGCGCAGCCGCCGGGCGGCGGGAGGGGTGGCCCCTCCCACCTTCCCGATCGGCGTGCCGACGGCCGTCATTTGACGGTGACCTTGTCCACGGAGTCGTCGTTGCGGACCTTGTCGGAGATGTCCTGCATGCCCTTGGTGAGCGTGGCGACGTCGGAACCACCCTGGAGGAACGTGTTCCAGAGGACGAGGAGGTCCGTGTTGAGCCCGTAGAGGTCGATGAAGCTCCAGGAGAACACATCGGTGCCGGCGTCGTTCAGCATCTTCACCTGGGACACGAGCGCCGTCGAACCGAAGCCGTCCTCGGGGATCGTGTCCTTCACGATGGTCGACGAGAAGGTCGTCTTCGCGAAGTTGACCGCAGCGTCGTTGGAGAGCATGGACCGCAGGAACTCCTTGCCACCGCCGACGTTCTTGCCCTGCGACGGGACGATGAACCCTTCACCGGCCGTGCTGTGCAGCGCCGAGTACGGCAGAGCGGAGTCGGCGGAGACCGTCGGCTCGGGCGCGCCGGTCATCTTGAAGCCGTCCTTCGTCTGGGTCTTCATCTCGTTCTCGATCCAACCGCCCGAGGGGTAGAGGATGAAGTCCTCCGAGTTGCTCCACTGCGCCTGCGCCGCGGTGAACTGCGTTCCGGCGCCACCGGGCTTGACGTACCCGGCGTCGATGATCGCCTTCAGGCCCTTGAGCACGTCCTGGACGGCCGGCTTCGACCAGCAGTCCGCCTCGAGGTTCTCGAGCGCCAGACGGACCTCGTCGCCGCCCTCCTTGATCGCCGAGGCGATCGCCATCGTCAGGTAGTAGGTGGCCGCCTCGGTGCCCCAGCCGAACAGGTACTTGCCCTGCTCCTTGGCCTTCGCGCCGAGGTCGAGCGCCTCCGCCCACGTCTTCGGGGGCGTCCAGCCGTTCGCCTCGAAGAGCGCCGCCGAGTACCAGACCGCGTACACCGTCAACACGTAGTTCAACTGCACGAACTTGCCGTCGAAGGTGCCCGGCTCGACGACACCCGGGTAGAGGGTGTCCTTGATGACCTTGCCCTCGTAGTTCTTCGCCTCGATGACGTCCGTTAGGTCGGCGAGCTGCTCGCGGATGGTGTTGATGCCGATGAGGCCGGCACCGCTGTTGTCGATGACGTCCGGCGGGTTGCCTGCGACGAACCGCGGCTGGAGGGTCTGGGCGATGTTCGTCGCCGCGGTGACCTTGACGGTCGAGCCCTTCTGCTGCTTCTCGACGAGCTTGCCGGCGAACTCGGTGTACTCGATGCCGTACCCGCCCTTGAAGATGACGGCGTCGACCGTCGAGTTGGCTGCCATGCCGAACGGGTTGTCGGCCGTGACCGGTCCGCCGGTGGTGGTCGCCCCGCCTCCACCGCCGACACAGGACGCGAGCGTCCCGCCGAGCGGGAGGAGGATCGCGGTCGCGAGTGCCCCTCGGAGGAAATCGCGGCGTTGGAGCGTTGCTGGCTGCTTGTCCATCGGTCTACCTTCCAGTGATTCGTGTCGTGCCCGGGTGTGGTGCTGTCGGGGTGGTGCGGTCGGGTGTGTGGAGCGGGTGTCGGGGCGCCTCAGGCTCAGGCGTCACGTCGGATCCGGCCTCGGTAACGGTCCTCGAGCACACCGTTGTGCTCGTCGCCGCCCGGGATGTTGGCCGAGATGTAGAGCGGTGGGGTCTCGCCGGTCGCCGCGATCCTGGCCGCGACGCCGATGGTGAGGAGTTGCGCGAGGTACGCGGCCGTGATCGAGGAGACGGCGCCGACCGGGACGCCGTCCTGGACCTCGATGGTCGCGTCCCCGAAGGGGGCGCGGTTGTCGAGGACGACGTCGGCGACCTCGGAGAGCCGCAGTCCGCTCGGGTGCTTGGGCTCGACGCGCGAGGTGTGCTCGAGCGAGGTGACCGCGATGACGGGGTGGCCGTGCTCCTTCGCGAGCAGGGCGAGCCCCACGATCGACCCGTTGACGCCGGAGTTCGAGGCGATGATGAACACGTCGCCCGGCCCCACGGGGGAGATCGCGAACAGTTCCGCCGCGACGTCGCCGCTGCGTTCCAGTGCGGCACCACCAAGGTCGTCGACGGACCGGTCGCCGCGCAGGACGACGTCGCGCAGGGCGATCTTGTTCGTCGGGATCAGCCCGCCCGCACGGCCGGCGATCTCCATCGCGAAGGCCTCGGAGTGGCCGGTACCGAACGCCTGGATGACCGCGCCCTGGTCGAGCGCCGTGATCAGGAGGTCGATCGCGGGGTCGAGCTCGCCGGACCGCGCCGCCCGGGTGATGTCGGCGATACGGGAGGTGACCTCCTCGGTGTACTGGTCGAGGTGATCCGTCCAGCTCGTGGTGGATGCGGTGCTCATGCGGTTCCTCTCAGACGCCAACGGGCGACGGGGTCTCGGAGAGGGCTCCGGCCCTCGTCGGTCGGCGGTGGGGGGCGACCGCGAGCGCGGAGGCCGCGAGGCGCTTGGTCGTGCGTTCGAAGTTCTGCTGGGCGACGAACAGGTAGAGCAGGTCGAGGACGAACAGCTGGCCGTGCTTGGCGGAGAGGTCGTCCGGCTGGAGGAACCGTTCGTGGGCCGAGGTGATGATGGCCAGGGCCGACTCGGCCACGAGCGGGGAATCCGGGTTGTTGCTGATCGCCACGGTGAGCGCGCCGGCGCGGCCGGCCTGGCGGAGCATCTGGATGGTCTCCTCGGTGCGTCCGGTGTTGCTGATACCGAGGGCGACCGTGTCGGGTCCCTGGATCGCCGCGCTCGTGAGGCCCGCGTGCACCTCCGACCAGGCGTGCGTGCTGATGCCGATCCGGTAGAGCCTCGCCTGCATCTCGTCGGCGAGCATCGCACTTCCGCCGACACCGTAGATGTCGACGTTCCGGCTCCTCGCGATCGCACCGGCGATCTCGAGCATGACGTCGAGGTCGATCACCTCGGCGGTCTCGCGCAGCGTCCGCGTGTGGGCGTTGAGCAGGGTGCTCAGGACGTCGGGCGCCGAGTCGTCGGGACCGAACGCCCGACCGATGTCGGTGCGCCAGGAGTCGCGGGCCGTGCTGCGACCGAAGTCCTTCGCGAGGTCGACCCGGAACGGCGCGTATCCCGTGTACCCGATGATGCGGCAGAAGCGGGTGATGGTCGCCGCGGAGACGCCGGTTTCGGCGGCGAGTTCACCGATCGTGAGGGTGAGGGGGGCGTCGGGGTTCTCCAGGAGATAGTCCGCGATCCGCAGCATGACCCCGGACATCTCCGGCATCCGCGACCGAATCCGGTTGGTCACGCCGGTGGCGTGCTCGACCGGTGGGTCGGTGCGGACGGAAACAGTCATGGAAATTCCTTTTCTCCTTCGTTGGAGGGACGCGAAACTGATTCTTACAGTACGTTGTGGCCCACGGCAACATGTTTCGAGATGATGACGATGATGAAAACAACACTGGCGGTCGATGCCGGCGGCACCTCGTCCCGCGCGGCGCTCGTCGACGCCTCGGCCCGGCGCCTCGGCTCCGGGCGGGCGGGCGGCGGGAATCCGACCTCGTCGGGCGTCGACGCCGCTGCCGCGCAGATCGCCCTCGCGGTCCGTGCCGCGCTCGACCAGGCCGGGAGCACGCTGTCCGGCCCGGCCGTCGAGACCGGGTCGCCCGTGGTGATCACGCAGGCGGGACTGGTGTCCGACGCCTACCGGCGGGCCCTCGACGCGCACCTCGGCCCGCTCGGACTCGGACCGGTCGTGATCGAACCGGATCTCCTGGGCATGTACGGATCCGGCTCGGCGTCTCCCGACGGCATCGTCCTCGTCGCGGGCACCGGGAGCGTCGCCGGACGGATCAGGGACCGCCGGGTCGTCCGCGAGGTCGGTGGCGCCGGGTGGCTCCTCGGCGACGGCGGCTCCGGGTTCTGGATCGCCCGTCGGGTGATCCGCGCGGTCGCCGCCGACCTGGACGACATCGGACCGAGGACCGCGCTCACCCCGTTGCTCTGCCGGATGATCGGCATCACACCGGAGACGACGACCTCCGACCACGGGCACCGTCGCCGATCGTCGGCGCTCGACGCGCTCATCCGGTCCGTGAACGACGGTCCGCCCATCGCCATCGCACGCCTCGCGCCGCTCGCCTTCCTGGCCACTGACGACGAGGTCGCGGTGGCGATCCTCGACGCCGCCGTGGACCGGTTGACGCTGCTCGTGGAGCGCGTCGCGGATCCGGGCTCGGACGACCACGACGCCGCGCTCGTCGTCGGTGGGAGCGTCCTCGTGGACGGCCTCCTCCCGGCCGTCGGTTCTGCGAGGGACCGCCTGTCGGCCGCGGCCGCGGGAGCCCGACTCGTCCCGGTCGCCGACGGCCTCGTCGGCGCCGCGGCCCTCGGCCTCAGAATGCTGGGCGAGGACGTCGACGACGCGACGCTCGGTCGGCTGCGCGACGACCTGGCGGCGGGGGCGACCCGATGACGCCGGGGCACATCGCCGTCATCGGCACCGGCGCCATGGGGCAGGCGCACGTCCGCGCCCTCGCCGGACTCGGCGCAGCCGACCGGATCGCCTACCTATGCTCGGCGCGCTCTCCGAGGCCCATGCCCGAAGCACCGGGCGCGCGGCTGACGACCTCCGTCGACGAGGTGCTCCACGACGCCTCGGTCGACATCGTCGTCGTCTGCACGCCGACCGACACCCACCGGGACCTCGCGGTCCGCGCGCTCCGAGCCGGCAAGCACGTGCTGCTGGAGAAACCCATCGCCCTCGAACTCGCCGACGCCCACGCGATCCTCCGTGCCGCCGAGGAGGCTGGACGCATCCTCATGGTCGCGCACGTCGTCAGGTTCTTCGGCGGGTACGAGGCGATCGACGACGCCGTGCGCGCCGGCGCCGTCGGCACGCCCCTCGCGGTCACGGCCGAACGATTGAGCGCCCCCGCTCCCCCGTCCCCGTGGTGGCAGGACGAGCGACGCTCCGGCGGCCCGTTGGTGGACTTCGCGATCCACGACTTCGACCAGCTGAACCGGCTCCTCGGCACGCCGCGTGCCGTCTCGAGCCGCCGGACCGGCTCAGGCCGACCGATCGAGACGACCGTCGAGTACGCCGACGGCGGCATCGGGCGCGTCCTGACGTCGATGGACCTCCCGCCCGCCTTCGGGTTCAGCTCGGCCATCGAAGTACTCGGCAGCACAGGCCTCCTCGCGCACCGCTTCGTCGGCGCGTCCCCGACGCATCGCGCCCCGCTCTCGATCGAAGCGCTCGGGTCCGCGACGCCGAGTCGGCCGTACGAGCTCGACGAGACCGACCCCTATCAGCGACAGATGGCCTCGTTCCTCGACTGCGTCGAGCGAGACGTCGAACCGGTGCGGGTGACCGGGCCGAGCGCGATCGCGGCGCTCTCCGTCGCTCTCGCGGCGAAAACCTCATTGCACACCGGGACACCGGCGCAGCTCGCTGAGCCCACCGACGACTGAACCGCCGGCAGGACGCTGACGGTGTGTGCCGCCGTTTGCCGCCCGATGCGGCCAGACATCCGACCTTTCGTGTTAGCCTGCCCGCATCGCCGTGAACCCGCTCGACGATCGAAAGGCCGCCGTGACCGAGACCAACACCACCAGACCCGACACCGCCTGGTTCGACGAGGCGAGATTCGGACTCTTCCTGCACTGGGGCCTCTACGCGCTCCCCGCCCGGCACGAATGGGTGCAGACGCGGGAACACCTGTCCGCCGCGCACTACGAGCGCTACCGCGAGCACTTCGACCCCGACCGGTTCGACCCGCGCGCCTGGGCCAGGCAGGCGAAGGCGGCCGGCTTCCGATACGCCGTCCTCACGACGAAGCACCACGACGGCTTCTGCCTCTGGGACTCGGCACTCACCGACTTCACCTCGATGCACACGCCCGCCGGCCGTGACCTCGTGGCCGAATTTGTGGAGGCCTTCCGCGCCGAGGGGCTCCGCATCGGCTTCTACCACTCGCTGATCGACTGGCATCACCCCGACTTCACCGTCGACGGGATCCACCCGCTTCGCAACGACCCCGAAGCGCTCGCCGCCAACGCCGACCGCGACTGGGGCCGCTACCGCGACTACCTCCATGGTCAGGTGCGCGAACTCCTCACCGGGTACGGCACGGTCGACTACCTGTTCTTCGACTTCAGTTACTCGCAGGGCATCGAGGGACTGCCGGGCAAGGGTGCGGCGGACTGGGGATCCGAGGAACTCGTCTCGATGATCCGCGAGCTGCAGCCGTACATCCTCATCAACGACCGACTGGAGCTCCCGGGTGATGTCACCACTCCGGAGCAGTACCAACCCGTCGAGACACCGGTCGACGCGGACGGTGGACCGCTCCGCTGGGAGGCCTGCCAGACGTTGAACGGGAGCTGGGGGTACGACCGGGACAACCTCGACTACAAGTCACCGGAACTCCTCCTGCGGATGCTCGTCGACTCCGTCTCGAAGAACGGCAACATGCTCCTGAACATCGGACCGACGGCCCGCGGGACGATCGATCCTCGGGCCGTCGAACGCCTGGAGGTGCTGGCCGACTGGTTCGCGCTGCACGAACGCGCGATCCGCGGGTGCGGTCCGTCCGAGTTCGCGAGCCCGTCCGACGTCCGGTACACCCAGCGCGGTGACCGCCTCTATGTGCACGTCTTCGCCTGGCCGTTCGTGCATCTGCACCTCCCGGGACTCGGCGGCAGGGTGCGCTACGCGCAACTCCTGTCGGACGGCTCCGAGGTCCCCTTCCAGGTGCATCGACCGGAGCACGACCTGCCGAACCAGCACACCCAGCCGAAGGGGCTCGGTCCGGACACGGTGACGCTGCATCTCCCGATCGGCGAACCCGCCACCCCGATCCCCGTCATCGAGATCTTCCTCGAGCCGGGCACGACCGGTGTGGCAACGGCCTGAGGCCTCCCGCAGACGACGAAACGCCCGCCCCGACGGATCGGGGCGGGCGTTCTGACTCGGTGCCGCTGAGCGACAGGACGAGCGGAGACTAGCGGGCGACGCTGCCGTCGACGTAGTCGTCGTCGTTCGAGGCGTTCCACGCGAAGAGCTTCCGCAGCTCGCGACCGGTGGCCTCGATCGGGTGGTCCTCACCCTTCTTGCGGAGCTCCAGGAACTCGGGCGCGCCGGCGTCCTGGTCCTCGATGAAGCGCTTCGCGAAGGTGCCGTCCTGGATGTCCTTGAGGACCGCCTGCATGTTGGTCTTGACGCTCGGGTCGATGACCCGCGGGCCGGAGACGTAGTCGCCGTACTCGGCCGTGTCGGAGACGCTCCAACGCTGCTTGGCGATGCCGCCCTCCCAGATGAGGTCGACGATGAGCTTCAGCTCGTGGAGCACCTCGAAGTACGCGATCTGCGGCTGGTAGCCGGCCTCGGTGAGGGTCTCGAAGCCGTACTGGATCAGCTGCGAGACACCGCCGCAGAGGACGGCCTGCTCGCCGAACAGGTCGGTCTCGGTCTCCTCGGTGAAGGTGGTCTTGATGCCGCCGGCACGCAGGCCGCCGATCGCCTTGGCGTAGGACCAGGCGAGCGCCCAGGCGCTGCCGGTCTCGTCCTTCTCGACGGCCACGATGACGGGGACGCCACGGCCGGCCTCGTACTCGCGACGCACGGTGTGACCCGGGCCCTTCGGGGCGACCATGAAGATGTCGACGCCCTCGGGAGCCTCGATGTATCCGAAGCGGATGTTGAAGCCGTGGCCGAAGACGAGGGCCTTGCCCGGTGCGAGCTGGTCCTTGATCGACTCGGCGAAGATCGTGCGCTGGAACTGGTCCGGTGCGAGGATCACGATGACGTCGGCCCATGCGGAGGCGTCGGCCACGTTCTTGACGGTGAAGCCCTGCTCCTCAGCCTTGGCGGCCGACTTGGAGCCGTCCTTCAGGCCGACGACGACCTCGACACCGGAGTCGCGGAGGTTGAGCGCGTGTGCGTGCCCCTGCGAGCCGTAGCCGATCACGGCAACCTTCTTGCCCTGGATGAGCGACAGGTCTGCGTCCTGGTCGTAGAAAATCTCAGTCACTGGTGGTTCTCTCCTTGGTTGTGGTTTCGCACGATGTCGCCGAGGCGACTAGTTCTTGAAGACGCGTTCGGTGATGGACTTGGACCCGCGCCCGATGGCGAGGAGGCCCGACTGGGCGATCTCCTTGATGCCGTAGGGCTCGAGCACCTTGAGGAAGGCCGTCGTCTTCCCCGAGTCACCCGTGACCTCGATGACGAGCGCATCCGTGGCAACGTCGACGACGCGGGCGCGGAACAGGTTGACGGCCTCGAGCACCTGGGAACGGGTGGAGTTGTCGACGCGGACCTTGATCAGCAGGTGCTCGCGCTGGACGGACTGCGCTGGATCGAGTTCCACGATCTTGATGACGTTGATGAGCTTGTTGAGCTGCTTCGTCACCTGTTCGAGCGGGAGCTCCTCGACGTCGACGACGACCGTGATCCTGGACAGACCCTCGATCTCGCTGTGACCGACGGCGAGGCTCTCGATGTTGAAGCCCCGGCGGGCGAACAGCCCGGCGACGCGGGTCAGCAGACCGGGCTTGTCCTCGACGAGGAGGCTCAGGACGTGGCTGCTCATGCTCAGGCCTCCTCATCGAACGACGGACTGTGGTCCTTGGCGTACTGGACGTAGCTGTTGCTGACGCCCTGCGGCACCATCGGCCACACCATCGCGTCGGCACTCACGACGAAGTCGATGACGACCGGGCGGTCGTTGGTCTCGAGCGCGAGCTTGATGGCCGCATCGACCTCCTCCTCCTTCGTCACACGGATCGCGAGGCAGCCGTAGGCCTCCGCCAGCTTGACGAAGTCGGGGATGCGGATGGTGTCGTGTCCGGTGTTGAGGTCGGTGTTGGAGTACCGGCCGTCGTAGAAGAGCGTCTGCCACTGACGGACCATGCCGAGCGAGGAGTTGTTGATGATCGCGACCTTGATCGGGATGTTGTTGATCGTGCAGGTCGCGAGCTCCTGGTTGGTCATCTGGAAGCAACCGTCGCCGTCGATCGCCCACACGTGGCGGTCGGGCTGGGCCACCTTGGCGCCCATGGCGGCCGGGACCGAGTACCCCATGGTTCCGGCGCCGCCGGAGTTGAGCCAGGAGTTCGGGCGCTCGTACTTGATGAACTGGGCGGCCCACATCTGGTGCTGCCCCACACCCGAGGCGAACACACCCTCCGGTCCGGTGAGCTCACCGATGCGGGAGATCACGTGCTGCGGGGCCAGCAGGCCGTCGGTGGGTGCGGCGTAGCCGAGCGGGAACTCCTCGCGGAGACCGTCGAGGTACGCCCACCACTCGGTGATGTCGGGCGTGACCTCGCGGGATGCCGCCTCGAAGGCCGACTGCAGGTCGACGATGACGTCCTTCGCGTCGCCGACGATCGGGACGTCGGCGATACGGATCTTCGAGATCTCTGCAGGGTCGACGTCGACGTGGACGACCTTCGCGTTCGGTGCGAACAGCGACGCCTTCCCGGTCACGCGGTCGTCGAAGCGGGCGCCGAGGGACACGAGCAGGTCGGACTCCTGCAGGGCGAGCACGGCGGGGACGGTGCCGTGCATGCCGGGCATGCCGAGGTGCTGGTGGTGGGAGTCCGGGAACGCTCCGCGGGCCATGAGGGTCGTGACGACCGGCGCGCCCACGGCTTCGGCCAGGGCGAGCAGTTCCTCCGAGGCCTTCGACCGGATGACGCCGCCACCGACGTAGAGGACCGGCTTCTTCGCGTTCACCAAGAGCTGTGCAGCCGCCTGGATCTGCTTGCCGTGCGCCTTCGTCACCGGACGGTAGCCCGGAAGGTCGACCTTGGGCGGCCAGATGAACGGCGCCTCGGCCTGCTGGGCGTCCTTGGTGATGTCGACGAGCACCGGACCGGGACGGCCCGTCCCGGCGATCTCGTACGCCGCCGCGATGGCGGCAGGAACGTCCTCCGGCGTCTTCACGAGGAAGGAGTGCTTCGTGATCGGCATGGTGATGCCGACGATGTCCGCCTCCTGGAACGCGTCCGTGCCCATGAGCGTCGAGAACACCTGACCGGTGATCGCGACCATGGGCACCGAGTCCATGTAGGCGTCGGCGATGGCGGTGACGAGGTTCGTCGCGCCAGGACCGGACGTCGCGATGCAGACGCCGATCCCGCCACCTGCCGCGGCGTAGCCTTCGGCCGCGTGGCCGGCACCCTGCTCGTGCCGGACGAGGATGTGACGGAGTTTCGTCGAGTCCATCAGCGGGTCGTACGTCGGCAGGATCGCTCCGCCGGGCAGTCCGAAGATGTCGGTGACCCCGAGCAGCTCGAGCGATCGGACGATCGCCTGCGCTCCGGTCAGGATCTCCGGGGCAGCCGCGGCCGCCGGTGTTCTGGGGTGAGGCACGGGTTGGGACTCCGTGGGCATGATGATTCCTTCAGCGATGAGATGCACGAACGAGATGCTCGGTTACCCCGTGATCGCGCCCTCCGCTGCGGAGTGCACGAGACGAGAGTACTTTGCGAGAACGCCACGGGTATAGCGCGGGGGAAGAGGCGCCCAGCCTTCGCGGCGGGCTTCCAGCTCTGCGACGTCGACGAGTAGGTCGAGCGAGCGGCCAGCGATATCGACCCGTATCAGATCACCATCGCGCACGAAGGCGATTGGACCTGCGTCCACCGCTTCGGGTGCTATGTGGCCGATGCACAGTCCGGTTGTGCCGCCTGAGAATCGACCGTCCGTCAAGAGTAGTACATCTTTGCCGAGCCCGGCGCCCTTGATGGCGGCCGTGATCGCGAGCATCTCGCGCATCCCCGGCCCGCCCTTCGGGCCCTCGTAGCGGATGATGACGACGTCACCCTTGTTGATCTTGCCCTCGGTGAGCGCGTCCATGGCACCGCGTTCACGTTCGAAGACCCGCGCGGGCCCTTCGAAGACCTCGGCGTCGAAGCCGGCGGTCTTCACGACGGCTCCCTCGGGGGCGAACGAGCCCTTGAGGATGGTGATGCCGCCGGTCGCGTGGATCGGGTTGTCGAGCGTCCGGATGACCGTGCCGTCGATCGGGTCAGGGTTGATGTCGGCGAGGTTCTCGGCGACCGTCTTGCCGGTGACCGTGAGGCAGTCGCCGTGCAGGAGTCCGGCGTCGAGCAGGGCCTTCATGACGACGGGGACGCCGCCGTGGCGGTCGACGTCGTTCATGACGTACTGGCCGAACGGCTTGAGGTCGCCGATGTGCGGGACCTTGTCGCCGATGCGGTTGAAGTCGTCGAGCGTGAGGTCGACCTCGGCCTCTCGGGCGATCGCCAACAGGTGCAGGACGACGTTCGTGGAACCACCGAACGCCATCGCGACGGCGATCGCGTTCTCGAACGCCTCCTTGGTGAGGATGTCGCGAGCGGTGATGCCGAGGCGGAGCATGTTGACGACAGCCTCACCCGAGCGGTGCGCGAAGTAGTCGCGGCGGCGGTCGGCCGAGGGCGGCGAGGCCGAGCCGGGGAGGCTCATCCCGAGTGCTTCGGCGACCGAGGCCATGGTGTTGGCCGTGTACATGCCACCGCAGGCGCCCTCGCCCGGGGCGATGGCGCACTCGATGCGCTTGAGGTCCTCTTCGCTCATGTTCCCGGCCTTGCAGGCCCCGACCGCCTCGAAGGAGTCGATGATCGTGACCTCCTTCTCCGTACCGTCGCTCAGCTTGACCCACCCTGGAGCGATCGAGCCGGCGTACAGGAACACCGAGGAGAGGTCGAGACGCGCGGCCGCCATGAGCATGCCGGGCAGCGACTTGTCGCAGCCGGCGAGCAGCACGGTGCCGTCGAGGCGCTCGGCCATGACGACGGTCTCGACGCTGTCGGCGATGACCTCACGCGACACGAGCGAGAAGTGCATGCCCTCGTGCCCCATCGAGATGCCGTCGGAGACGGAGATCGTGCCGAACTGGAGCGGGTACCCGCCACCGGAGTGGACGCCTTCCTTGGCGCCCTGGGCCAGGCGGTCGAGCGAGAGGTTGCAGGGCGTGATCTCGTTCCACGAGCTCGCGATGCCGATCTGCGGCTTGTCCCAGTCCTCGTCGCCCATGCCGACGGCGCGGAGCATGCCGCGCGAGGTGGTCGCCTCGATCCCGTCGGTGACGGCACGACTGCGTGGTTTGATGTCGATCTCTGGCATTTTAAGAGTCTACGGCTTCCTTGTTGCTTCGATATTCCGCGAGCATGCCGAGGACTCGCGCGATCTCCGAGGGTCCTTCGACCCGGAAATCCGCGGCGGTCACGCCGGTGCCGCTCTTCACCCCGAGGTCTCCCGGGCCGAGCGCTCCGAACGCGTCCTCATCCGTGACGTCGTCGCCCGCATAGAACACGGCGTCTGCTTTCGTGTACCGCCGGAGGTGTTCGACGGCTTCGCCCTTGGTCGCGCTCCTGAGCGAGAACTCGAGGACGTTCTTGCCCTCGCGAACCGTCAGGGCGCCGAACTCGTCCTTGGTGTGGGCGAGTGCTTCGAGGTGGGCGATCCTGGAGTCTTCTTCACTGGCGAGCCTGGTGTGCAGGGCGAACCCTGCCGGCTTCCGCTCGATCCAGACATTATCGTAACCCCCGGCGACGTCCTGGAGGATCCGCTGCAGCGTCTCCCGCTGTTCGCGTTCCTCGTCGTCGAGGGCGAGCGCGTCGTCGGGGTTGTCGAGGCGGATCTCGACACCGTGCGAGCCGGCGAACAGCGCGTGGTCGGGCAGTTCCGCCACCGCCACGAGGCTGTCGATCGCGCGTCCGGACACGAGCGCGACCCGGGTGCCCGGCAGGTCCATGAGCGCGAGGACGGCTTTGCGTGCGGCAGGCAGGGCACGTGCCTGGTCTGGGTCGTCGACCTCGGGCGCCAGGGTGCCGTCGAAATCGAGGGCGACCAGGAGGCTCGGGACGTCGGCCAGGCGGCGCAACTCCGCGCGCAACCCGAGGGGAAGCCCCCCGAGGGTGTCGGTGGGCTCGTCGGTGGTGCTCATGACTGGGTGGTGCTCCCCTGCTCGGTGGTCGATGCCGTGTCGCGGACGCGGTGCAGCTCGTCGAGGAAGGATGCGGACCAGCGGGCGACGTCGTACTCCATCACGCGCTTACGCAACGCACGCATCCTCCGGCCGCGTTCGGCCTTCGTCATGTGGACCGCCTGCAGGATCGCGGACTTGAGCCCCTCGATGTCGTGCGGGTTGATCTTCAACGCCTGCTTCAGCTCGTCGGAGGCTCCGGCGAACTCGCTCAGCACCAGGACGCCGTCGTTGTCGTAGCGGGCCGCGACGTACTCCTTCGCGACGAGGTTCATCCCGTCGCGCAGGGCCGTCACCAGCATGACGTCGGCGGCGAGGTAGAGGGCGGCCATCTCCTCGCGCGGGTACCCGTGGTGGAGGTACTGGATCGCGGTGTGGCCGATCGTGCCGAAGTCGCCGTTGATCCGGCCCACCGTCTGCTCGATGTCGTCACGCAGCTGGCGGTAGGTCTCGACCCGCTCACGGCTGGGGCTCGCGACCTGGACCAGCGTGACGTCCTCGACCGCGAGCTTGCCCTGCTCGAGGAGCTCACCGAAGGCCTTCAGGCGGTGGCCGATGCCCTTCGTGTAGTCGAGCCGGTCGACGCCGAGCATGATCGTCTCCGGGTTGCCCAGCTCCTCACGGATCTGCTTGGCCCTCGCGATGATCTCCGGGCGCTGGGCGAGCGCCTGGTAGCCCTGGCTGTCGATCGAGATCGGGAAGTGCCTCGCGATGACCGTGCGGTAGGGAGCGCCTCGCTTCGACGCGGCGGGCGCGGCGTCCGTCGTGACGGACACGAGCGCGGCGTCGAGCGGGACCTGGATCGCGGCACCCTTGGTCTCGTAGCCGAACAGACGACGGACCGCCCGGGAGAAGTTCCCGGCGTCCGCCACGCGCTGGAACCCGATGACGTCCGCGCCGAGCAGACCCTCGATGATCTGGCGGCGCCACGGCAGCTGGGAGTAGATCCCGTAGGCCGGGAACGGGATGTGGTTGAAGAACCCGATCGTGAGGTCGGGACGGAGCTCGCGGAGGATCTTCGGTACGAGCTGCAGCTGGTAGTCCTGCACCCACACGGTCGCGCCGTCGGAGGCGGCGGCCGCAGCGGCCTGGGCGAAGCGACGATTGACGGCCACGTAGGAGTCCCACCACTCGCGGTGGTAGCTCGGCGGCGCGATGACGTCGTGGTAGAGCGGCCAGATCGTGTCGTTCGAGAAGCCCTCGTAGTAGCGGGCGATCTCCTCCTCCGACAGCGGCACCGGGATGATCCACATGTCGTCGTTGTCGAACGGCTCGATCTCGAGGTCGGCCGACCCGGCCCACCCGATCCAGGCACCGTCCGCGCCGCGCATGACGGGTTCGAGGGCGGTGACGAGTCCGCCGGGAGAGGTCCGCCAGCTCTCGGCACCGTCTGCATCGACGACACGGTCGACCGGCAGTCGGTTGGAGACCACGATGAAGTCGAAGGTCGACGCTGATCCGCCGTCAGGCGCGGAATATCTGGTGATGATGACCCTCCCGGGTTGCTCGGGTTCGCCCTTCAGGCTAGCAGCGTTCCGCACGGCGAAACCGCGTGTTCAGACGGCGAGCATATGCTTGCGCTGATGATCCGCCACGGCATGAGCACCTCCTGCGTCTACCCCTCCGGCACCAGGCGCGCCTTCGAACTCGCCGCGGAAGCCGGCTATGACGGCGTCGAGGTCATGGTGACCGAGGACCGGGTGACGCAGGACGCGGTCGCGCTCCGGTCGCTGGCCGACGAGACCGGGCTGGACATCCTCTCGATCCATGCCCCGGTGCTCACGAGGACGGCGTTCGTGTGGGGGCGGGACCACCGCGTGAAGCTCCGTCGCTCCGCCGAACTCGCCGACGCCGTGGGCGCCTCGACGGTCGTCGTCCACCCGCCGTTCCGCTGGCAGCGACGGTATGCGGTGGCGTTCGTCGACCTCGTGGCGGAGCTCAGCGAGCAGTACGGCCTGGAGATCGCGGTCGAGAACATGGCGTGCTTCCGGAGCCGGGGGCTCCGCGTGCAGCCGTTCGCATTCGGATACGACCCCGGCCCGCTCGCGTGTGCGGCGCTCACGCTCGACTTCTCGCACGCGGCCCTCGCCGGCGAGGACTCGTTGGAGATCGCCACCCGCTACGGCGACCGGCTCCGACACATCCACCTCTGCGACGGCACGTCCCCGTCACCCCGCGCCGCCTTCCTCGACGAACACCTCCTGCCTGGCGACGGCGACCAGCCGGTCGCCGCGGTGCTCGAGCGGCTCCGCGCGGCGGAGTGGTCGGGCAGCATCGTCGCCGAGGTGCACCTTCCGAGCGGTGGCGACGACGCCAGCCGCGTGGCGCAGCTCCGATCGTCGCTCGCCTTCGCCAAGCGAGCCTTCGCTAGCACAGGCCGGCTGCCGGACGAAAGCCCGGATGCGGGGGGCCTCCCCTACCGGCTAGCGTGAAGGCATGCGCAAATACCTTTTCAACGGCAGCATGATCTCCGCGGTCTTCGGCGGCATCTCGGCTCTCCAGGCCACGCGCCAGGGCCCCCGCGACTGGAAGCTCATCCTGCTGTGGCTGAGCTGGGGCATCTCGCTCGCCCTCGCGATCAGCACGGTCCTCGAAGAGAGCAAGCAGGCCGAGATCGGACGCTGATCCGGCGCTACCACGGAGTACCCGGAATGCCGTGAACCCCGGCGTCGTCCGCGTGTCTCCGCGGCGTTCCGTACTCGGTGGCCGACAATGAAGGCAGTCCTTTCCAGGGACGATCCGCTTTCGATGAAGGGCCCGCCATGTTCGGTCGCCGACGCCACGCTGCACCTGTCTCCGCATCGAAGTTGACCGAGAAGCAGCTGTTCGACCTGGTGCACGCGCGACTGGCCGGCGAGCTCGGCGCGAACGGCGCCTGGGTGCTGTCTCGGCGCACGCCGAGCTCCGGCGATGAGATCTTCCACGAGGTCTACGCGCAGCAGCTCGCGCACGAGATCGCCACCGACATCGACCTCGAACAGGCCGCGGTCACGGTCCGGGCCGAAGCCGCACCGGCCCGCGGATGGCGCCTCTGGTCACGTCCGCAGGAGCAGCTCGACGCCGTCGAGGTGGAGCTCGAGGTCGCCGCGGGCACCACGTCGCCGGTCGAGCAGGCGGAGCCCGTGGAGACGCTCGTGCCGGCAGCTGGCACCGAGCAGGCCGAGCCCGAGCACTCCCCCGAAGCCGAGGAGGAGCCGGTCGCCGAACCGACCCTCGTGGAGCGGACGCTGCTGGAGCCTCAGCACTACCCGATCACCGTGTGGGCGGAACCCGAGTTCATCGACGCCAGCCTCGTCAACCCGGTTCCCGCGCGGCGGAGTTCCGTCGCCTGAACCGACGCATCGACACGCACGGCCGTCCACCTCGGTGGGCGGCCGTTTCGTCGTCGCAGGACCTGAGCGGGCATGACGCCTCATCGAACCCGAATCGATGAGACGCCACGGCGACGGCGGGCACTGATGCGCGCTGTCGCTACGCCCCGAGCGGTGGGGTGACCACACGGAGGCCGTCGTCGGCAACGGCAGGACCCGATCCCGCCAGCTCGCCGACCCTTTCAGGGTCTCATGCCATGACGCCTCGGGACGCCGATGACGCGAATCCGACGCGGGCTGGCGCGAAACGTTGCAAAATCGGTTCAGCTCCCGCAGGGTGGGCCCGAAACGACGACGGCCCCATCCGAAGATGAGGCCGTCTCTGTGTTGTGCACCCCCCCGGACTTGAACCGGGAACCCACTGATTAAGAGTCAGTTGCTCTGCCAATTGAGCTAGAGGTGCGTGGTTTCGGAGTGTTCCGAACCGAGATATGACACTATCACCGAACCTGCTCCGGTGCGAAATCGAGCCCGTCGGCGTGTCGCGCGGACGGCCCCACGCGTCCGCAGGTCCGAGGATCCGATCCGCGCGACCCTATCCTGGACTGGTGACCGACCACTCCCCAGCTTCCTCTGCAGACCTCGAACTCGCCCTCCGGCTGGCCGACGCGGCGGACCGCATCGCCATGGACCGATTCGAGGCACGCGACCTCGAGATCTCGACCAAGCCGGACCGCTCGCACGTCACGGACGCCGACCTCGCCGTCGAACGGGCCATCCGCGGCATCCTCGAGACCGAACGGCCCGATGACGGGGTGTTCGGCGAGGAGTACGGTGCGCAAGGGCCGACGGACCGCCAGTGGATCATCGACCCGATCGACGGCACGGCGAACTTCCTCCGCGGCGTCCCCAACTGGGCGACGCTCATCTCCCTCGCCGTCGACGGGGTACCGGTCGTCGGTGTCGTCAGCGCACCGGCCATGCACGCCCGCTGGTGGGGCGCCATCGGGCACGGGGCATGGGGGCTCCGGTTCGGCGAGGTCGAACCGCGCCGGCTCGCCGTCTCCGCGGTCGCAGACCTCGCCGATGCGTCGTTCAGCTTCCAGAGCATCGCGCAGTGGGCCTCCGTGGGGCGTATCCCCCAGCTCCTGGCCCTGTGCGGCTCGCTCTGGCGTGATCGCGCCATCGGCGACATGTGGCCCTACATGCTGCTCGCCGAGGGCTCGATCGACGCCGTGGCGGAGTTCGGGGTCCAGGAGTACGACCTCGGCGCTCACGTGCCCATCGTGCTGGAGGCAGGCGGACGCTTCACGGACATCGACGGCAACCGGTCCATCTCGACACGGAGCTCCCTCGCGACGAACGGGCGCCTGCACGACGCCTTCCTCGCCGAGCTGCCCCCGGTCGACTGACACGATCAGCGGGCACCGCGCAAGCCCGGCGAGCGGTCCGATGGCGCGTCGTACGCTGAGCGGATGGTACGACTGAGGCGCAGTGACGTCAGCGGGCAGGGCATCCGACGGGTTCGCTCCGGACGCGGCTTCAGCTATCGCCTGCCCGACGGTTCCCTCCTCGAGGACCAGGAGATCCGTGCCCGTATCGACGGGCTCGTGATCCCGCCCGCCTGGAACGAGGTGTGGATCACCCCCTACGCGAACGGGCACATCCAGGCGACCGGCATCGACACGGCCGGCCGACGCCAGTACCTCTACCACCCCTCGTGGCGCGAACGCCAGGACCGCAACAAGTTCGACCGGGCGCTGGCCCTCGCCGAGGCCCTTCCGGCGGCACGAGGACGGGTCACGCGCGACCTCAGACTCGAGGGCTACCCGCTGGCCCGGGTGTCGGCCGGGGCGTTCCGCATGCTCGACACGGGGTCACTGCGCGTCGGCGGCGAACAGTACGCGGAGGCGAACGGGAGCCACGGCCTGTCGACGCTCGACGGCGCACACGCCCGGGTCAGCGGCGACACCGTCGCCCTGAAGTTCCCGGCCAAGAGCGGACAGCCCTGGGAGTCGGACATCGTGGACGCCGACCTCGCCTCACTCATCCGTTCCTTGAAACGGCGAGGCCCGCATGCCCGGCTCCTCGCTTGGAAGGACGGCAACCGGTGGAGGCACCTCCAGGCGAGCCAGATCAACGACTACGTCCGGGCGCAGACCAACGGTGCGTTCACGGCGAAGGACTTCCGCACCCTCCACGGCACCGTCGCAGCGGCCGAGAGCCTCGCGAAGGCCGGACCGGTCCGGAGCAAGACCGCGCGATCGAAGGTCGTCGCCCAGGCCATGCGGGATGCCGCAGCTGTCCTCGGCAACACCCCGGCGATCGCCAAATCGAGTTACGTCGACCCACGCGTCGTCGACCGCTACGCGCACGGCGAGACGATCCCGCCGGACGGCCGGGGCTCCCCTGAGCTCGCCCTGCGCGTCCTGCTCGTCGGAACGGACGACGGGTCCTAGTCCTCACCGTGTTCGTGGCTGCCGTCGCTGTCATGCGACAGTCGACCGCCAGCGAGGTGCCTCTCGACCTCCGATTCCGGGATGAGCTGCAGCCCGCGCGGCGAATGGGATGTCTCCGAGAGCACCTCGAGCCAGGCCCGATTGAGTTCCGGAGGCCGGCTGCCGAAGAAGCGGAACTGCAGCGGGATGCTCGGAGACAACCACAGCGAGCGCCGCCCGGAACCGTGTTCAGCGTCGTTCGCCCAGCTGAGGAAGAAGCCCTCCTGCCGACGGAGCTTCGCCCCGATCACGGCCTTGAGGTGTGCGAGCGCGCGGTCGTCGATCTCGTACTCGTCGCCGGATCCGTAGATGAGCATTCCCATGAGGACATTGTGCCGCTACTCGGGCGTATGTCCCGGATGTCGTTCCTCGCCGAGCTCTTCGCGTCCGGCGAGCTCGTCCCGGACGAGCAACGTCTCGTCGAAGTTCCCACTGCGGTACGCCGCGCGCGCGACCATGTGCGCGGAGATGGGCGCCGTCAGACTCTGGAAGACGATGATGGCGATGGCGATCGTGATCGTCCCGACCGTGGGACTCGACACGGCGACATCGGCCATGATGGCGATGAGCCCGAGGATCTGCGGTTTCGTCGCCGCGTGCAGTCGCGAGAGGACGTCGGGGAAGCGCAGGAGACCGACCCCGGCGGCGAAGCACATGATCGCCCCGACGATGACGAGCGCGCCGGTGACGATGTCGCGGATGAGATCGACGGTCATGCGTCGTCCTGCTTCGACATGAACCGCGCGACGCTCACCGAACCGACGATCGCGAACATCGCGAGCGCCAGGAGGACCGGGAGACCATCGGTGTGCCGGTTGACGGCCATCTCCGCTCCGATCGCGCACATCACGGTGGCGACCAACACGTCGGACGCGATCACGCGGTCGAGGAGGCTCGGCCCGCGGATGATGCGGTAGACCGCGGCGAGGGCAGCGGCGGCGAACAGCACGGACACGACGATGATGACGACGAGCATCACGCACCCCTTCCGGTCGAGACGTGGTCGTGGTCATGGCGAAGCGCGTCCGCCTCGGTGCGGGATCCGATGGCGAGGATGAGACGCCGCTCCGTTCCGAGGACCTCGGCGACGACCTGCTCGATGTCGGAGTCGTCGTGCACGTTCAGGGCGTGCAGGTAGAGCGTCGACGCGGTGCGGTCGAGGTCGACCACGATCGATCCGGGCACGATCGACACCGCTTCGGCCGTCCAACTCATGATGAGGTCGGACGAGGTCCGGAGACGCACCGCGATGAGGGCGTTGCTCGACCGGAATGACGGACGGAGGACGAGCCAGGTGATCTCGGCGCTCGCTCGGACGATGTCGACGAGCAGGCGGCCGAGGAACACCGCGGTCCGCCAGATGTTGATACGACCGCTCAGCTCGACGGCAGGGAGGTAGAACAGGAACGAGACCAGGAGAGCGACCCCGAGCCCGGTCACGAGCGTGAGGAGGTCGAACATGCCCCAGAGGAGGCACCAGAGCAGCACCAGTCCCGCCGTCAGGAGGGCCTGGCTGACGAACGCGCGACGACGTGACGGTTGCATTACCTCAGGTGCTCCGTTCCGTCGGGGAAGACCGCGGTGATGTAGTTGTCCGGGTCTTCGATGTTCTCGGCGGCCCGCGTCGCGAGGCCGAACAACGGTCCGGCGAACACGGTGAGGGCGAGGGTCAGGGCGACCATGCCGGTCGTCGCGCCGATCATCGGGCGGGAGATGGTCTTGGTGTCGACCGACCCCGAGTCCTCCGGGCTCTCGGCGAGCTGGTCGAGGAGCGGCGACGAGTATCCGGCGACCTCGTCCTTGCCGCGCCAGAACCCCATGTTCCAGACCCGCGCCAGCGCGTAGAGGGTCAGGAGCGAGGTCGCAGCACCGGCCGCGATGAGGATGTAGGAGAGCGGGTCCCCCAGGGCGACACCGGCCTGGAAGAGGCCGATCTTGCCGAGGAACCCGGAGAACGGCGGGATGCCGCCGAGGTTCATCGCCCCGATGAAGAACAGCACCCCGACGATCGGCGAGGCCTTCAGGATCCCGCCGAGCCGGGAGATGGAGGTCGTCCCGCCGATCCGCTCGACGAGCCCGGTCGTGAGGAACAGGGTGGTCTGGACGACGATGTGATGGACGATGTAGTAGATCGTCGCAGCGGTGCCGGCGACCCCACCCACCGCGATGCCGAAGATCATGTACCCGATGTGGCTGACGAGCGTGAACGACAGCAGCCGTTTGATGTCCGCCTGTGCGACCGCGCCGAAGATCCCGATGAGCAGCGTCAGGAAGGCGATCACCATCAAGGGCGTCGCGAGCGGGACCTCCTTGAAGATGAGCGTGTCGGTGCGGATGATCGCGTACACACCGACCTTCGTCAGCAGGCCGGCGAAGACCGCGGTGACCGGCGCCGGTGCGGTCGGGTACGAGTCCGGGAGCCAGAACGAGAGCGGGAACACCGCCGCCTTCACCGCGAAGCCGAGCAGGAGGGCCGCGCAGAGGATCGCCTGGACCTCCATGGGTAGATCGCGGACGCGGTCGGCGACCAGGGCGATCGTGACCGTGCCCGTCGCGCCGTAGATGAGTGCGATCGCTGCGACGAAGAGGAGGGACGACATGAGGCTGATGACGATGTACGTCACGCCCGCACGGATCCGCGCGCCGGTCCCGCCCAAGGTGAGCAGCACGTAGCTGGATGCGAGCAGCATCTCGAACCCGACGTACATGTTGAAGAGGTCGCCGGCGACGAAGGCGTCGAACAGACCGGCCGCCAACACCAGGTAGGTGGGGTGGAAGATCGACACCGGGGTCTCGCGGTCGCCGTCGACGATGCCCTGACCGATGGCGAAGACGAGGACGCCGAGCAGCATGAGCGCCGCGATGAGCAGCATGATCGCCGACAGGCGGTCGACGACGAGGACGATGCCCCACGGCGGGGACCAGCCGCCCAGTTCGACCACGATGGTGCCGCTCTGGTCGACCGCCGCCAGGAGCACGGCGCTGATCACGGTCACCGCGGTGAGCGCGACGACGCTGATGAGGACCTGGGTCTTCCGGCGGTTGCGGAACATGAGCGCGACGGCGGAGCCGATCAGCGGGATCATGACCACCAGGGGCACGAGTGCGTTCATTCGCCCGCTCCCTTCCTGGCCGTGTTCCGATCGTCGCCGTGCTCGTTGCTCTCGTCGAGGACCCGTTGGATGGCCTCGTCGTCCAGGTCGACCTGGTTGAAGACCGCGTCCGTCGCCGCCTCCGTGTCGTCCGCGTGCTCGTCGCTGAGGGTGTCACCCTCGTCGCCGAGCTGCGCCAGCCACCAGGTCCGGTAGATCAGGGCGAGGATGAACGCCGTCACGCCGAAGTTGATGACGATGGCCGTCAGCATGAGCACCTGCGGCACCGGGTCGACCATGCGGTCGTCCGAAGCCGTCCCGGTGACGAGTGGCGCGGTACCGCTCGGTCCGCTCATGATCAGGATCAGGAGGTTCGTCGCGTTGCCGACGAGGACGAACCCGATGAGGAACCGCGTCAGGCTGCGTTCGAGCATGACGTAGACGCCCGTGCCGTACATGACGGCCATCAGGACGACGAGGGTGAGGGAGGCGCTCATCGTTCGACCTCACTCGCCGAGAACTCGTCCGTACTCTGCTCGTCGATGTCGGCTTCCTCCTGTTGACGGTCGACCTCGGCTCCGAGACTGCGCAGGATGTCGAGCGCGAGCCCGACGACCACGAGATAGACACCGATGTCGAAGATGCTCGACGTGCCGAAGGAGAGGTGGCCGAGGATCGGGACGTCGGCCGAGAAGTACGCGGATTGCAGGGCTTCCCCGCCGAAGAACAGCGACCCGACGGCGGTGCCGACCGCGAGGAGCAGGCCGACGCCGAGCACCTTGCCGGCGTCGATGGGAACCGCCTCCCCCAACTCGTACCGGCCACCGGCCAGGTACCGCATCACGAGCGCCAGTCCGGCGAGCAGGCCACCAGCGAACCCGCCACCCGGCTCGTTGTGTCCGACGAAGAGGAGGAAGATCGAGACGACGATCGCCGGGTGGAACAGGAGTCGGACGAGCACCTCGAGCAGGATCGAGCGGTTCGCTTCGGCGATGGCACGGCCGCCGATGAGCCACGAGTGGCGTCCGACGGCGTCGCGGGGAGCCTCCATCTCGCTGTCCGCCAGATGCGGGTCCGACACGACCTGCGAGCGCAGGCTGGGCGTCCGCCGGCGACGGGCGCCGCTCAAGCGCGGCACCTCTGCGCCGCGCTGGGAGACGAACAACAGGCTGGCGATGCCGGTGGCGACGACGACGAGGACGGAGATCTCACCCATCGTGTCCCAGGCGCGGATGTCGACCAGCATGACGTTGACGATGTTCTTGCCGTGTCCCTCTTCGACCGCGAGCCGGGGCAGTTCGGTCGCGATGCTCTCCGCCTGGCGTGCGCCGAGGGCGATCACCCCGATGAGGCCCATGACGGCACCCGTCAGGGTCCCGATCACGACGCGGCGGGTCCGGTGGACCGGAGCGTTCCGCTGGGCGATCTTGGCGGGGAGCCGTCGGAGGACGAGGACGAAGACGACGATGGTGATGGTCTCCACCAGTGCCTGCGTGAGGGCGAGGTCGGGGGCGCCGTGCAGGGCGAACAAGGCCACGAGGCCGAAGCCCGTGACGCCCACGAGGAGGACCGCCGCCATGCGCTGCTTCGCCCTGGCCGCCGCGATCGCCGCGGTCGCCATGATGATGGCGATCGCCACCTGTGCCGGGTAGTCCCACAGGCGGACCTCGTCCGGCCAGGCCCGGCCGACGAGTGCGATCGTGCCGAGCGTCAGGACGAAGACCACGAGGATCGTGGACAGATACTGGACGAGCCCGCCGCGCTGCGCGAAGAGGGTGACCTTCGCCGAGAGCCGATCGATCCCCTGTGTCGCGGCCCAGTAGCCCTTCGACGAGTCGATGACCGACGGGAGGCGGTCCTGCAGTCGCGCGACCGGGAGACGCCAGCGGAAGAGCAGCAGACCGAGGAGCACGACGACCGCCGAGATCCCGAGGGCGGGCTCGAAGCCGTGCCAGAGCGCGAGGTGGTATCCGCCCTCCCCCACCGAGTCCGCGTAGGGCGCGAGAACGGTGTCGATCGGGGTCGTCGCGAAGCCGAGCACGATGGTGGCGACCGCGAGGACACCGGGAGCGATCAGGATGCTGCCGGACTCCGCGTGCAGCTCGGTCGGTGCCGCGCCACGGCGGTCACCGAACGCGCCCCAGAGGAACCGAGCACTGTAGGCGACCGTCAGGACGGAACCGACGGCGGTCCCGATGATCGCGACCCACCCCCAGGCGTCGCCCTCGAGTGCGCCCTCGAGCAACGAGGTGAACACGGCCTCCTTGGCGACGAAGCCGAAGAGTGGAGGAATGCCAGCCATCGATGCGACGGCGATCGCGGCGATCACGGCGAGGACCGGCGTCTGGCGCCCGACACCGGAGAGATGCCGCCAGTCGCGGGTCCCGGCCCGATGGTCGATGATCCCGACCACGAGGAACAGGGCGGCCTTGTAGATCGCGTGAGCGAGCAGCAGCGCCACCGCTGCCAACGCCGAGTCGCGCGTGCCGTAGCCGGAGACCACCATGAGGAACCCGAGCTGGCTGACGGTGCCGTACGCCAGGACGAGTTTGAGATCGTACTGACGGAGCGAACGCCAGGCTCCGGCCACCATCGTCAGGACGCCGAGACCGACGAGCATCGCATCCCAGCCCGGGGTGTCGGCGTACCCCGGCGCGAACCGCGCGACCAGGTAGATGCCGGCCTTCACCATCGCCGCCGCGTGGAGATAGGCGCTCACCGGCGTCGGGGCGGCCATCGCGGCTGGCAACCAGAAGTGGAAGGGGACGAGGGCGGACTTCGAGATCGCACCCACGAGGATCAGGAGGATCGCGACGGTGGTCGCCGGACCGGTGAGGCCCTGCTCCACGATCGAGGCGAGGGAGGTGCTCTGCGCCTGCACCGAGATCATGATGACGCCGACCAGCATCACGAGCCCGCCGAAGGTGGTCACCAGCAGCGCCTGCAGCGCCGCTCCACGGCTCTCCTTGCGATCGGTGTAGTGCCCGATCAGCAGGTAGGAGAGCACACTCGTGATCTCCCAGAACATGAACATCACGATGATGTCGTCGGCCGTGACCAGCCCGAACATCGTTCCTGCGAACGCGAAGAGGAACGCGGCGAACCGCCCGAGTCCGGGCTCGTCCGCTGAGAAGTACCGCGCGCAGTACACGAGGACGAGGGCGCCCACCCCGGTCACGACGAGGGCGAGCAACCAGGCGAGCGTGTCCATCCGGAACGACAGCGCGATGCTCAGCTGCGGGATCCACTCGATTGTCTCGACGACGGTGCCGCCGGACGACACCGTGGAGGTCTGGAAGAGCGTCCAGATGAATGCCGCCGCGGGAATACACGCGATGACGTAGAAGACCTTCGTCGACAGCACTCTCGTGAGTGTGGGCGTGGCGACGGCGATCGCAGCAAAAACAAGCAGGATTGTCGCCATGCAGGTCTCCCGGGTGGTGGCGGCCTCTGGACTCCCAGGCTAGCAGCCCGTCGGGGGCCGCCTGACCTCAAGCACGACGAAAGGCCCCCGCCGAAAGCGAAGGCCCGACGTCGAACCGACGGCGTGTGACAACGACCAGGTGTGGAGATGGGGGGAATTGAACCCCCGTCCACTGCTGTGATTCTGCGCCTTCTACGGGCGTATCCCTTAATGCGTTCTACTCGGCCCCGACCATTGACAAGGGCATCTTGGTCGACGGGCCCAGCCGAGGAAAAGTCCCGGATGACGTCGCGGCTCCGTCATCCAGCAAGTCCCCTAGATGACGCCAGGATCCGAGACGGGGACACGCTCGGTCTGACGGACTATCGGGCTCGCTTAAGCAGCGAGGGCGAAGTCAGTGCGCTTAGAGTTGGCACTTGTTGTTTTGCAGAGATCGTTAACGAGATAACCCTGCATCCTCGACCCGCTTCTCGCAGTTTCGCAGGCAATGTCGAAACCGATCATCCCCATGCGCTCAGCACCCCGTCGCCGAGGTGAAGAGGGTCGTTGTCACACGCTGTCGAGTTGTCAATCCACCGCGAGCGGTGAACGAGCACCTTCCGGTGCAGCTTTCAAGTGTACCGCGCGCCGGCGGTCGTGTCACCCTATTCGCCGAGTCGGTTCCTGGTGGCCATCGCGCGAGCCGCCTCGCGGGTGTCCTGCTTCTCGCGCAGGGCATGCCGCTTGTCGTACTCCTTCTTGCCCTTCGCCACGGCGATCTCGACCTTGGCCTTGCCGTCCTTGAAGTAGATCTTCAGTGGCACCAGCGTGAACCCACCCGGTGCGATCTTGTGCGCGATCTTGTCGATCTGCTCGCGGTGCAGCAGCAGCTTGCGCTTGCGCCGCGGCGGGTGGTTCGTCCACGTCCCCTGGCCGTACTCGGGGATGTGCACCGCGTCGAGCCACGCCTCACGGCGGTCGATGAAGGCGTATCCGTCCACGAGCGACGCGCGACCGGCTCGCAGCGACTTCACCTCGGTACCCGTCAAGACCATGCCGGCCTCGTAGGTGTCCTCGATCGTGTAGTCGTGGCGGGCCTTGCGGTTCGTGGCCACGACGTTCTCGCCCCGTTCCCTCGGCACGGTGTACTCCTGACGTTCTGGTTCGGATCCATCGGAACGGACCGGCCGCGATCGCGGCAGCCTGTCAGTCTAACGCAGAGCGAGCGGCGCGGTGTCCGCACCGCTCCCCCACTAGACCTTGAGGTACCGCGAGATCGCGAAGTTGGCCGAGATCGCGGCCAACAGCACGCCGACGAGCAGCAGGATCGGCAACACCACGAAGGCGTCTCCGAGATCGACGAAGTTGACGTACCGCATGCGGTCCGCCAGGTATCCCTGGACGAACACCTGGACGATGGTGATCACCGCCCCGGCCGCGAGGACGGAGCCGATGAGTGCCGCGAACACGCCCTCGAGGATGAACGGTGTCTGGATGAACCGGTTCGACGCACCGACGAGCCGCATGATCCCGAGTTCCCGGCGTCTGGAGTAGGCCGACAGCCGGATCGTGGTCGCGATCAGGAGGGCTGCCGCGACGAGCATGAGCGCGGCGATCCCGATCGCGGTGTAACTGGCGATGTTCAGGACCGAGAAGATCTGGTCGAGATACTGGCGCTGATCCGTCACCTGCTCCACGCCCGCGACGCCGGAGAACGCCTCGACGAGCACGTCGGACTGCGACGCGTCCTTCATGTTCACCCAGAACGTCTCGGGGAGCTGATCGGCGGTGACGAACTGCGCGATGTCGTTGCCCTTGAACTGCTCCTGGAAGTTGGTGAACGCCTGCGCCTGGTCCTCGAAGTAGAACTTGTCGACGAAGGGGGCGAGGGTCGACGACTCCAACGCGCTCTGCACGGCGGCGCGCTGTTCCTCCGTGGCCGCACCGGCGGCGCAGGTGTCGCCGGCACTGTCGGCGGTGCACAGGTAGATGGCGACCTGAGCGCGGTCGTACCAGTAGTTCTTCATCTGGCCGATCTGCATCTGCAGCAGCACGGCCGTTCCGACGAAGGTCAGGGAGATGAAGGTCACGAGCACGACGGAGACCACCATCGAGACGTTGCGGCGCAGGCCGTTCCAGACCTCGGACCAGATCAGTGCGAGTCTCACTTGGTCGGCCCCACGTTCTGCTCTCCGTCTTCAGAGCCGCGCGCGGCGGCGCGCAGGCCGAGCCGCTCGGCGAGCGACAGGTGTTCGACCTCGATCGGGTCGATCTCGTTGCGCGCCGGGAGCCCGATGGGTCCGGTGGCATTGCTCAGGCGTTGTGGTGGGGCGACCTCCGGGACCGTGGCCGCCGGCGGCAGGGCCGACTCCGCTTCCGGCGTCGCCGCGTCGACCTCGGTCACATCCGTCACCGGTTCCTCGGCTCGCACGACCGGCGATTCCGGCTCGGCGGCCGGCGTGACGGCCGGTTCCTCGATCGGGGTCGCGACGGAAACGCGGGTCGTCGACTCCTCGGTGTCGTTCTGGGGCGAGGAGTCGCGCGAGACCGCGTTGGACGCGGCCGTTGCGGCGGGAGCCGTCGGCGTGGCGGCGGTGGCGGCGACCGCGGCGGCTGCCACGGCACTCGTCGTGGGCTCGGCGCTCGCTGCAACGGAGGACGTCGTGGTCGTCACCGGGACCGACGGGGTCTCTGCGACAGCCACCGCGGGCGTCGATGCAGTGATCGGCGCCTGCTGGGCGGACGGGGCGGCGGCCTTCGACGACCCTCGGACGAGCCCGGGGATGGCGGCGGTCGTGCCGTACCCACCGTGTCGTTCGTCGCGGACGATCTGGCCGTCCTGCAATTCGATCACCCGACGCTGCATCTGGTCGACGAAGCCGGCCTCGTGGGTGGCCATGACGACGGTCGTGCCACCGGCGTTGATGCGTTCGAGCAGCTGCATGATCCCCGCGCTGGTCGCCGGGTCGAGGTTTCCCGTCGGTTCGTCGGCGAGGAGGATCTGTGGCTTGTTCACGATCGCTCGGGCGATGGCGACACGCTGCTGCTCACCACCGGAGAGCTCGTGCGGGAGTCGCTGTGCCTTGCCGTCGAGACCGACCATCTTGAGGACGTCGGGAACGGCCTCCTGGACGAATCCGCGTGACTTGCCGATCACCTGCAGGGTGAAGGCGACGTTCTGGTAGACCGTCTTGCTCGGGAGCAGCCGGAAGTCCTGGAAGACGACACCCAGGCTGCGACGGAAGTACGGGACCTTGCGGTTCGAGATCGAACCCAGGTCGTGGCCGAGCACATGGATCTTGCCCTTGCTCGGCTTGTCCTCCTTCAGCATCAGGCGGAGGCAACTCGACTTCCCGGATCCCGAAGCACCGACGAGGAAGATGAACTCTCCGCGAAGGATCTCGAAATCGACGTCGTTGAGGGCGGGACGCGAGGTTCCCGCATACTTCTTGGAGATGTGATCAAACCGAATCATGGCTCCTTGAGCTTAAGGAGCGGCGTGCCGATTACGGGCAGGACACGCCCGCGATCCGCACCCTGTACGAGGGCTGGGCGAACACTATGTCCGGGTCCGGCTACTCGGCTTTCGACATCGAACGCCACCGGATCCCGGCGGCGATGAACCCGTCGAGATCGCCGTCGAACACGGCTGCCGGGTTCCCCTGCTCGTGCTCCGTCCGCAGGTCCTTGACCATCTGGTACGGCGCGAGCACGTACGAGCGCATCTGGTCGCCCCAGCTCGCGGTGATGGTGCCGGCGAGCTCCTTCTTGGTGGCCGCCTCCTGCTCCTTCTGGATGAGGAGGAGTCGTGACTGGAGCACGCGCATGGCCGCGGCACGGTTCTGGATCTGGCTCTTCTCGTTCTGCATGGACACGACCGTGCCCGTCGGCAGGTGGGTGATCCGCACCGCGGAGTCGGTCGTGTTGACCGACTGACCGCCGGGGCCACTCGACCGGAAGACGTCGACCCGGATGTCCGACTCGGGGATCTCGACGATCTCCGTCTCCTCCATGAGCGGGATGACCTCGACGGCGGCGAAGCTGGTCTGTCGCTTTCCCGCAGCTCCGAACGGGCTCATGCGGACGAGCCGGTGCGTCCCGGCCTCGACGCTGAGGGTGCCGAAGGCGTACGGTGCGTCGACCTCGAAGGTGGCCGACTTGATCCCGGCCTCTTCCGCGTAGCTCGTGTCCATGACGGTGACCGGGTACTTGTGCTGCTCAGCCCATCGCAGGTACATGCGGAAGAGCATGTCGGCGAAGTCGGCCGCGTCGACACCGCCGGCGCCCGCACGGATGGTGACGACGGCCGGACGCGGGTCGTACTCGCCGCTCAACAGGGTCTGGACCTCGAGATCGCCGAGCACCTTCTGGAGGCTGATGAGCTCCTGGCGGGCTTCCTCGGCCGACTCCTCGTCCTCGGCGTCCGTGGCGAGCTCGATGAGCACCTCGAGGTCGTCGAGACGGTTCGCGATGCTCGTGATCCGGGCGAGCTCGGACTGACGGTGGCTGAGCGCACTCGTCACCTTCTGCGCGTTGGTGGTGTCGTCCCAGAGATCCTGGGCACCCGCCTGCTCGCTCAGCGTCGCGATCTCGGCTTCGAGACGGTCGACGCCGACGACGCTGCGGATGTCGTCGAAGGTCGAGCGGAGGGTACTGATCTGTGTGGAGAGGTCCAAGTCAAACATTTGGGATCAGCCTACCGCGCAGTGCCGCGGGCGTACGATCGAGCAGATGACTTCCGAAGAACGCCCGTTCAACCTGCGCTCCGTCGCAGTCGCGGTCTTCCTCCCCACCCTCCTGTTCTCGATCGGCGAGGGTGCGATCATCCCGATCATCCCCGCTGTGGCGGGGAACCTCGGCGCGACGCTGGCCGTCGCCGGTGTCATCTCGTCGCTCATCATGCTCGGGGAGCTCGTCGGCGACGTGCCGTCGGGGTGGATCGTCAGCCGGATCGGCGAACGCTTCGCGATGATGTGGGCCGCCCTGCTCGCCGTCGTCGGTGTCGCGACCGCGGCGATCTCACCGAACCCGTTCGTCCTCGCGCTCGGGATCTTCTGCATCGGCCTCGCGACGGCGGTGTTCGGCCTCGCGCGGCATGCCTTCATGACGACGTACGTGCCGATCCGCTACCGCGCGAGGGCCCTCTCCTCGCTGGGCGGGGTCTTCCGCGCCGGCACCTTCATCGGCCCGTTCCTGGCCGCAGGCGTCATCCACCTGACCGGCACCTCGCAGGCGGCGTTCTGGGTCATGGTCGTGTGCTGCGTCGGGTCCGCGGTGACGCTGCTGGTGCTCCCCGACCCGGCCGAGATGTTCGGTCGGCCGAGCCCTACCCGAGGCCCGGAGGGCGAAGCCCGGACCGAGGGTGAGGAGCTCGCGGCAGCGGAGTCGAGCGGGCTGCTCGCGGCGATCCGCGCCCACGGCGTCGTCCTCACGCGGATGGGGACCACCGCCGCTCTCGTCGGGGCCATGCGGTCGTGCCGTGCCGTGCTCCTCCCCCTGTGGTCGGTGAGCATCGGCCTGTCCGAGACCGAGACGGCACTCATCATCGGCGTCGTCGGAGCGGTCGAGTTCGCGTTGTTCTACGCCAGCGGGCAGATCATGGACCGTTGGGGCCGGATCTGGACGGCCGTCCCCTCGATGATCGGTCTGGGCTCGGGGTTCATCATCCTGGCGTTCACGCACGACCTCGACAGCGCCGCAGTCTGGTTCATCGCCGTCGCTCTGGTGCTCGCACTCTCGAACGGTCTCGGCAGCGGAATCCTCATGACCCTCGGATCGGACCTCGCGCCGCCGGACCGCCCGGCGCCGTTCCTCGGTGCCTACCGCTTCCTCGGAGACGCCGGCACCGCCGCCGCTCCGCTGGCGATGTCCGGGATCACCGCGGCCGCATCGATCTCCCTCGCCGCGGGCACCATCGGCGGTGTCGGGCTGATCGGCGCGTTCCTCCTGTTCCGGTTCATCCCCCGCTTCATCGACCGCGGCTCTCGGCCCTTCCCCTGATCGGTAGCGAGCCGTTCGGCGTGGTCACCAGAACACGCTGCGGGCGCTCGCCGTCGCCTCGATCCGCACACCCGTCGGCACGAACAGCGTCAGCATCGGTGGACGCCACTCGGATGCCAGGGAGACCTCAGCGCCCCGCCCGTCCGGGGTGACGGCCTCGAGGATCTCGACGCCGGTGAGCGCACCTGGGCCCTCGGCGGCCAGTGTCGCGCGGGCGCTCGACGCCACGGCGGCGTCGTCGAGGACCGGCCGGAACGAGCCGTCGGGCAGCATGACGACGTCGTCGATCGAGAACGACTCGGCAGCCGTGGCGGCCAGTCGATCGGCGAGCCCGAGGAGGCGCTTGTGCTCGACGTACAGGGAGGTCGCGGCGATCCCGACGAGCACGACCGCGAGCGTCACCGCGGCGAAGCCGATCGTCAGGAGGATGGTGGATCCGTCGTCGGTGCGGAGGTCGCGGCCGGCCGGGCCCGATCGCGGGCCCGTCATCCTGCCTCACCGTCGCGGTCGTCGAATCGTGAGATCGGCGCCGTCGCGGATCCGGACACCGGCACCGCCGCCCACGACCCGACGGTGTCGGGCATGAGCGGCAGGGCCACCAGGATGTCGATCCTCACGCTGACGGATCCAGCCCGTTGGCCGCACGGCAGGCCGGCTGGCAGGCAGCCGAGCTGCGCCGAAGCCGCCGATCGGTCGAGCCCGAAGTCGGCCAGCGCGAGTGCGAGTGCATCGTCCACACGAGTCCGACCCGTGGCGTCGTCCGGTGCCCGTGCGTACGCTTTCGCCGCCTGCACGGCGGCACCGTCTGCCGCCAGCACCGCCGCCTGGATCTCCGAGAGCGCCACGATGAGGTAGACCAACGGGACGAGCAGGACCAGGCCGACGGTGATGAACTCCAACGAAGCCGAACCATCGTCGTCCCGCGCGCCCGCCGATCCGCCGGTCCGGTCACTCGAGCGTCTCCAGCACCGCACGGCCCTCCACCTCCAACGCGCCCGGGAGACCGAGCAGTCCGATGACGGGCAGCGGAGCACGGACGGTCACGGTGACGACGCCGACACCACCACGATCGGCAAGCGACGCACGGATGTCGCCCGTGTAGGCCTCCCCCACCGCCACGGCGACGAGATGCCGTGTCCGGTCGGCACCGTCGAGCAGTTCGGTGTCGGCGAGGGCTCCGAGACGGGCTCCCTCGGCGGCAGCGTCGATCAGGGTGTTCCGCACGTGCAACGCGAGGGCGAGCTGCACCACGGACATCATCAGGATAGTCAGCATCGCACCGACGAACACGAACTCGGCGACGGCTGAACCGTCCTCCTCCCGAGCGCACCGACGACGCAGGCGTCCTCCGCCGGACTTAGATACCGGAGACACGCTCGATGGCCTGCTCGAACACCTGCGTGAGCGCCGGGCCGGCGACACCCCAGATCAAGAGGACGAGCCCCGCCGTCATGAGGGTGATGAGCACCCAACCGGGCACATCGCCGCGGTCCTCGTCGAGGAGGGCCCGGCCTCGGTCGCGGAGGCGTTGCGGGAGGAGGGGGGAGGACATGTGGGACCTTTCGTTAGAAGCCGGTGCGGAGCACGAAGACTCCGGGGAAGACGGCGATGATGATGGACAAGGGAAGGATCAGGAAGACGAGGGGCACGAGCATCGCGACCTCCTTCTTCCCGGCGGACTCCAGCAGGCGGCGTTTGGCGGTGTCGCGTCCGTCGTGCGCGTGGTCGAGGAGCACCGCGGCGACGGGGGTGCCGCGTTCGAGCGCCCCGAGGATCTGGTCCACGCACCGGGAGAGCGTCGGCATCGCGAGTCTGGCCTCGAACTGACGGAACGACTGCGCGAACGGGATCCCCGTCGAGACCTCTGCCATGACCTGCCGGAACTCGTTCCCCAGTTCACCGCTGGAACCGATCCGTGCGACGCGGTCCATCGCGTCGGTGATCGCCTCGCCGGCGGCGAGGCTCAGGCTGAGGAACTCGAGGACCGTCGGGAGTTCCTCCTCGATGCGCGCCAGCCGGCGGCGGGCGGTGAGGTTGAGCAGTTGGTCGCGCAGGACGATGCCCGCGACCGCGCCCAGCGCGGGCAGCGCCGCAGCGAACGGGAGCGGGAGTCGACCGCCGCTGAACGCGAGCACGGCAAGCGCCGCTCCGATGGCGAAGCCCCCGAGCCCCCACAGCAGTTGCATCAGTCGGTAGCGCTCCAGCGTGGGACCTCCGGCCTGCCCGAGTCTGCGGACGACGAGTTCCTGGTCCGCTCCGACAAGGCCGAGCAGCCAGCGCAGAGCGCGGAGGACCGGGACCAGCAGCGTTCCGATCACCGGCAACGGGTCCGTCGAACGTCGTGCCGCCCGCTGCCGGGCATCGCTGGAGAGGTCGACCAGATAGGGCGCGATGCGGTCCGCCAGCCGAGGCCTGCCGAGCGCGGGGAGCAGCATCGCGAGTGCCCACAGGCCGATGCCCAGCGTCGCGCCGAGACAGAGCGCCCAGGCGCCGTCGGCGCTCATCGGAACCACCGTCGTTCGGGTTGCAGGCGACCCACGCGGAGCATGGCCTGGTAGGCGAGCGCCGAGACGACGACGCCCGCGATGATCAGGACCGCGCCCTCGCGCGAGTTGTAGGCCGCCGAGGTCTCCGGCCGGGAGGAGAGCAGCAGGAGGATCGCCCACGGCGCGGCGACACCGAGCCGGGCCGCGTTGACGACCCAGGATTGGCGCGCCTCGGCCTCGGTACGGATCGCCGACTCCTCGCGCAGACCGGCGGACAGCGCTCGCAGCACCGCTGGGAGCTCCGTGCCGCCGACGTCGCGCGCCATCCTGACCGTCTCGAGGATGCGGTCGGCGACGGGGTCCGCGAGTGCGGTCTTGAGGTCGTCGAGGCCGTCCGCGAATCGCCCTGCGGCCCGGTAGTCGGCGCTGAACGCCGCGAAGGCTGGGCGGAGCGGCGCTGGTCCGACGGTGTCGAGCGCGGCGACGGCGTCCGGGAGCGAGAGTCCCGACCGGATGGCGGACAGCAGGTGGTCGACGACGTCGGGCCAGAGCCCGCGTTGCAGGCGTCGACGGGCGGCGGCGCGGGCGCGCAGCACGATCACCGGTGCGACGAGTCCCGCGACGGCGACGACCGCGCTGAGCGGCATGACCCGACAGAGACCCTGCACGACGGCACCCGACACCAGACCGGCGAGCACGGCGACCACGAGGGTGGCGGCCCAATACCGGCCGGGGAGCCCGGCCAGGATGAGGAGCTCCCGAAGGGCAGCGACGGGACGCCACCGCTCGAGCCTCGCCCGCAGCGGCTCGGGTTCAGGCCACCACCAGGGCGCCAGGGTGAGGAGCAGCCCGGCCGCGAGCAGCGCGCCGACGACGAGACTCATCGCTCGCCGGCAGTGAGGATCGAGGCGAGCGAGATGCCTGCCGACCGGTACTTGTCGTCGCGGAGCGGGAACCGCCCGGTCGCGCGCAACTCGCCGTCGCGGTGTTCGAACAGCGTGGAGGCTTCGATCGTGTGGGATTCCCCGCTCCCGCCCACCGCGATGATCTCGGCCACCCTCCGACGACCGGTGCGGTCGAGCTCGCAGTGCACGACCAGGTCGACGCAGGACGCCACGGCTGGTCGGACGAACCCGGAGTCGATGTTGCGCCCGGCGAGCAGCGGCAGGGTGCAGAGCTTGCCGATCGCGTCGCGAGCGGAGTTCGCGTGGATGCTGCAGAGTCCGGGCAGCCCGCTGTTGAGGGCGATCAGGAGGTCGAGGCTCTCCGCCTCGCGGACCTCCCCGACGACGATGCGATCGGGCCGCATTCGCAGGGCCTCTTTGATGAGGCGCCGGAGGGTGATCTCCCCCGTCCCTTCGAGACTGGCTTGTCGGCACTGCATCGCGACGACGTCCCGATTGCCCGGCGCGAGCTCGAAGGTCTCCTCCACGGTGACGATCCGGAGGGCGGGATCGAGTGCCGCGATGAGCGCGCCGAGCATGGTGGTCTTCCCCGCCTGCGTCGCCCCGGACACCAGCAGGTTGGCACCGGCGATCATGCTGGCCCGCAGGAACTCCGCGGCCTGATAACTGATCGATCCGGCGGCGACGAGCTGACCGAGGTCGCGGATCCGCGCGGAGAACTTGCGGATGTTGATCGACATGTGGCGCCGGGTGACGTCCGGGATGACGACGTGCAACCGGGACCCGTCCGGCAGCGACGCGTCGACGAACGGGTTGGCCAGATCGACCCGACGTCCGGTCGCTCGGAGCATCCGTTCCACGAGGTCGCGGACGTCGCCCTCGCCGAGCATGACGTCGGTGAGCTCCGACACCCCGGAACGTGCCACGAACACCTTGGTCGGCTCGTTGATCCAGATCTCCTCGACGCTCGGGTCGTCCAGCAGGGGCTGGATCGCCCCGAAGCCGGTCACCGCGGCGAGCACCTCACTCGTCATGCCGTGCTCGTCGTCGATGAGCGGTGTGGCGTCGTTCAACGCGTGCTCGTTGTACCGACGCACCTCTTCACGGGCGATCCGCCCTGCTCCACCGCGCCGGCTCGGTTCACCGAACTCCTCGCGCACCCGGTCGCGCACGCGCGCCGTGATGATCTCAGCCGCTGTCCCCATGCCGCCATCCTGACGAAGACGCGCCACTCCCCGCAGAAGTTATCCACAGCACCGCCCGCTCGACTGGCTCGACAACGCACTTCGCGCCACGATCACGACAGCGCACCTCGTCTGGACGGAGCACGCCGAAAATCACGTGGCACTCGACCTCGAGATCAATACAGCGGATTTGCACGGGAAGGAGGACCGATGCGATCCGGTCACCGCGGAGCACTACACGATCGCCTCGTGCGCAAAACCGGGCACACTCGGCCGCCGCGTCGATGAGCGTGTTCCGGACGTACAGGGCCAGCGCGAGCTGGACCACGGACATCATCAGGATGGTGAGAATCGCTCCGACGAACACGAACTCGGCGACGGCTGATCCGTCCTCGCCGCGCACGAGCCTCGTCCGCCATCCGCCGACCTCGGGCTCAGATGCCGGAGACACGGTCGGTGGCTTGTTCGAACACCTGCGTGAGCGCCGGGCCGGCGACACCCCAGATGAGGAGGACGAGTCCGGCCCTCATGAGGGTGATGAGGACCCAGCCGTTCTTTGGAGTGTTCATGCGTGTTGCACGGCGGACGACGACTCGTGGATACGCACATTTTCCGCTCGTGGCTGCTGGGTGTCACAGCGCTCCCATCCGGGCGAGCCGTATTGATGGCGCTGTCGTCCAAGGATGTACTTGACGGACCTTTCGCTGATTGAGATCAGTCCCGCACGCAGGGGCGCGTACTGGCACCCGTTCGCAGCGTCGAATCAGTTCGTCAAGCCTTGGTGGGGGCGGCAGTCATCGGTGCACAGCTCTGAACACTGGCTTTTGATTGAGCGAACTGGCGCAGAAGTGGCCCGCTGCAAATTCAACCTTCACGAGCATGCGTTGTCCAACCCGGTGCTCGGATCGATGGCAAGCGGGCAGCTGGACCTCGTAGCTCTCGAGGTCGCAGCGTTGAGTCAACGTCGCGGCGTAGGACGTGCCGTACTTCTCGAACTTCGCGAAATGTACCCGCTACCCAAGTTGACCGCACCGAACGACGGCCCCGTTTCAAGAGGATTCTGGGACAACGTGGGGTGGACCCGTCATGGGTCTCCCCACGAGGTACTTCGTTCCGAGAGAGTTACCTACTCGGAACGGTGAGCACGCCCGACATCCTGCTCACCGGCGCCGACGCTTCTTCTTCGCCTGGGTGGAGGTGATTCCCTTCGCCTTCGGCGGAAGCGGCGCCGCCATCTTTTGTATCGGGAAGAGCGTCTCAACCATGCGATCAAGCTCTGCGTTTGGAGTCGGAGGCGCACCGTCGTAGATGACGTCGGCGAGTGCGCGGCTCACCTCATCGAAGACGAACGCGACGCCCCGCGTGAGACTCATCTGGTACTTCTTGGCGCGCAGATATGCGCGGGTTGTTCGGGCGATCTCATCGACGTCACGCTGAATCGGTCGAGTCGTCCAGACGAGGAGCCATGACTCGCTCAGCGTAGAGCCAACGGGGACCGCTTGGGTGCGCTGTCTTCCGTCACCGGATGTACGGGCGAAGAGATCACGTGGCATCTGCTGCCAGCTCCTCTGTGCCTTTGTCGAGCCGGACAAGAGCGTTGCGCCAATGCTGAGCCAGGCATGGAAGCGGCGAACTTGGATTTCGTCGACCAGCTGATTCATTGGGCTCTCCGAGCGCGTCGGCCTCGGTACTCGCGGCAACGAATCGTCAATTTGTGCGTAGTGCCAAGCATCAAGGGGATCCGTTCTGCTGCTGATGTAGACACGCGCCTGACTCGCTCGGCGACGGAGCTCGCCCGGAGAAGGCGCCTTGACGTAGGGCAACTCCGCCGCAACCTTCTGCGGGTCAGGTTCGACGAACAAGCCGGCTTCGAAGAAGTAGAGGAACAGATCGAGTTCGTCAGCCGCCGCGAACGCAAGCGAGACCTCCGGATCGCGCCGGCGGCGCAGGTACAAGAGGAACTCCGCTGGTCTCGCTACTAGGGTCGCTATCACCTGAAGATCATGAATAGACACAACCCATGGGATATGCCTGTCATCAAGCAAGCCGGCAGCGACGAGATCGCTTGTGGCCGTCGCAACACCTGAAAGATCATCTAGAGTGAGCGCGACCGTATGGATTTCCCGAATCTGGCTGAGGTCGAGCCAACCGCCGTCGTGAAATCGCACGCCGCCATCGTCTTCGATACGAACCTGCAAGCGAGCTGCCTGTTCTGCTGCCACGCTGATAATGCCAGTCAGGTTTTGTCGAAGTTTGCGCGTCTCTCCCGACCGAGTGGCCGGCGTGACAGCCACCGCTTTCGCCTCAACAATGATCGCCACATCATCGAGGATTAGCAGGAGATCCCCTTCGACCTTTTTCGTGTAGCCGGCCGCGGCCCCCTGAGCTTCGGCCTCGTCGGACGGCACGAAGTAGTGAAACCCGGCGTAGGTTGTGGCACCGGGGAGCATCGGCTCCAGCGCGGCGCGGCCTAGGCTTTCGAGTAGTTCACCACGCCAGTGCTGGTAAGGCTCCCATTCGGGGAGTCCCTTGAGTCGCTGCTCCAGGTTTTCTCTAATTGCAGGAAGCGTGAGCGCATCATGCACAAGCATGTACTCGTTGCGTCGCGTGCGGATCACGGGATTTGTGCGGAGCGGGTTGTCTCCCGCAACAAACCCGACGAGGATGTCCCGAGCACCGGCTTGGCCCACATCGACTGAAAACACTTCGAGCACGCTGTCGACTACATCGGATGCGAGACCTGTGTATACCGCCAATTCTGCTGGTGAAACTGCAACCAGATTGGCGGTCGGTTGCCATCCGATATTGACAGCTGATCGAACACGCTGCGCCTCTTCAAGGTCATCCCGGGTGACGTCGGCCGCGTGGGCGTAGTCCAGTGCGCGAAAGCACTCACCTAAGCGGTCATTCATGCGCTCGATCTGCAAATCATGTAGTCCTGTCAACACGACGTACGCGTCGGAAGCATCGAAGCCCAATCGCTTGATGAGCGCCGTGGTGGTCCCGCCGTGCCCAAAAAGAGCGTCCTGCGTCACCTTGACCATGTCCGAGTAAGAGCTGTTGCGCATCCATACGTTTGCAGAACGCGCCGAGAACGCGATCGAATCAAGATCACCTCGAGGCCGACCGCTCAAAACGATGAGCTCTCTCGCTTGGCAAAGCTCGACGAGGCTTCTGGCGGCGTCGGCCCATTGGTGTGCCTCGTTATAAAGGGAGTTCGGAGTCTCGTCAGTGGCAGATCCGTCGACCTCTGCTTCGTCTACTGTCAGCGCGATCAGAGCTATCAGCTCGGCTGTCGCTGGCCCCGCCTGGGTATCGGGCTTGATCTGACCGCCGATTCCCCAGGGAAGGCAAGCCAACCTCGCGAGTTCAACCACTCGTTCTGCGCGGTGAGCACCGATTCTCGCCACGAGGTCAGTGACCTGCTCAGCAATTCGCCGATCGGCCTCTTCGATAGGCGATTCGGTCACAGCAAGCTCTCCGATGAGGCCCATCTGCCGATGGACTGTTTCGGCAATCGATTGAGTGTGAGGGTCTCCGCTCGCAACACCGCGTGCCGTCCGAGACTTTCTTGACCGCGACCTTCGATTCCCACCCATCACACCAATGAACCACGAAGTACTCAAGTTGCGCCGATCAACACGGATACGGCCCAGACTGAGCACGCGATGGATCGCCCAACGAATGGACCGGCGGCTTCCTGCGAACTGCCCCAAGCACGGTGTCCCAGAGGGCACATCGCGAAGCAGGACGACGGCCACAGCTAAAGTGCTGGCCTCTGACCAGGGGCAGCACGCGCAGCGTCGCCTCAGCATGGAGGAACAGCAAGGCATCCGGCGAGGTCGCCGTCGAGAGGCCAATCCATCAGCTGGTCGGCGCACAGCTTTCGAACAGCCTCCGCTCATGCCCCGCTCGACGCGCGCCACGAAAGGCCACGCTGGCTCCGCGGTGCCCTGTCGGCAGGACACGCCGCTGCTCTCACTACACGAGCAACCCACCCATCCTAGGCAACCGTGCCTCAAGTGATTGCGTTCAGCGAACTCGAAGGTCTGGGGCAGGTTCTGGCACCATCTCAGCGAGTTCCACGCCGAGGACCCTAGCAAGCGCAAGTAGCGATCGAAGCGGCGGATTCGACGGGACACCGGCCCGGGACTCACCCTTTTCGTATCGCTGATACGTGTAGCGGGCCAGCCCAGCTCGGTAGGCAACGTCCTCTTGACTGAGGCCGGCATTGCTGCGCAACTGGCGAAGTCGAACCGCGAGTCGATGCGCGAAATCTGCCCATTCGGCGTCGACTTGCTCATCTCTTGCTACCACCTGTCCAGGGTCGTTCGGGCGCCGCATCGATGTGGCCTAGTCCGTGTGGCATAATTTCGGTGGCCATACGAAACAATCGACTTCTGCCGGAATCTTCTCCACTCTGCACGTGTGCTGCCCGCCCTACGGACACCGCGGTCGCACCGAAGGGCAGGGCTCGCGCAGCGACCGCGATTGTGACGGCGAAAGTGGCGGATAGTAAAGCATGGGCAAGCTGGTGGCGTGGCGTTTCTCACCCGCCGCCTGCCACGTGGAGCTACACCTTCGAAGACTTCACGGCGGAGGACAGCGCGGACGAGTGGGCTTTGGCCGCGGCCATTTTCATCGCGCAGTATCGCCGTCGCCATCAACAAGGGCCCACATTCCGGGAGCTCTTCGAGCATCTCCTCCCCGACTCGTGTGGGGTGCCCGCCGGTCTACCTGTGGAGTGGGACGTCGTGGAACGGCGGGCAGGCAACGGCAGCTTTCGCGGTCACGTCGCGATCGAGTGGCGTCGACGTGGATACATCGGATTCGAGAAGCAGGTCACCAGAAGTCTTCGAGTGGGACATCGATTCCGCGAGCGTTCCCGCGAACTCCAGCGCCTGCGAGCAACCGGCCCCCACCCTGCGCCGGAGGACTGCGGTATTTCGGACCATCTCGCAACTGACCTGTCTCTCAGCTCGGACGCGGTAATTTCACTACTTCGTATTGCTCCCAGGTCCTTGAGGCGCCTCACTGACGGCGGATTCCTCCACTCGGTTCGCAGCAACGGAGGCTGGTTGTATCCTGTCTGGCAGTTCGCCAGCGGCCCGAACCGGCCCGTCGTCCCTGGCACTAACGTGGTTGCTTCGGCGATGCCCGAGGGATGGAGCTTGTCCCGCATCCACGAATTCATGTCGACTCCCCGACATGATCTAACGGCCGATGGCATCCCACTGACGCCCGTCCAGTGGTTGATGGGCGGGAAACACCCGCAGCCTATTGCCGCCGTACTCGGGGCGTTCGGATAGCAACGATGGAGCCCCAGCCCTCTGCGCACGCAGATGAGACCGAGCTCGAGTCGGCGAAGAAAGACCTTGGGGACATCACCAGCACGTGGTCGTCGTTGAACCGCTTGATCGAGGCTGCAGCCCGCACCGGTCGCGACTGGAAACTCGTTGATGCTGTCTTGCAAACGATCACCGATTTCATACGCGAGCCACTGGGAAACGGGCCCGTGCCGGAACAGCAGCTTGTCGGAGGAGACGTCTGCTCGACCAATTCTGTGACACCTGCCTGGAAGCCTCGACTCGAGGCCGTGGTCGACTCATTCAGTGATGATGAAGCGTCACGCTGCCTCGACGTGGGACTACGCCACCTACGTCGTCTCGCTCAGTACGGACGGATCTGCTCCTTCAAAGTCGGCAAGAGAAGGCGCTACCCGATGTGGCAATTCGCGGACCGAACAGGCCTTCTCCCTGGCGTTCCTGTCGTGGTAGCTGCGATTCCCAAGAACTGGAGCCCCGAGACAACCCACGCATTTATGACTACACCAGCCCTCGGACTGGTACGCGGCGTCGAGCAGCTGTCACCCATCGAGTGGCTTCGTGCCGTCGGCGATCCGTCGATGGTGGTCGTGCAGATGCAGAAACAGTCAGGGATCAATGCGCGTTAGCTGCGGGCTTTCGCGCCTATCAGTCGGTTCGGCGCCGCGGTCAATGATGAAAGTCCTCCTCACCTGGGATGATCGGGGTTGTCTGGAACCCAATGCCTCTGAATTGGGGAGCGCTTTCACGGTGATGAATACCGGAGGGTATCCACGTGTTCACCTCGACTCTGCGCCCGTTGCGACGGTCGACCAGGCGGGCGGTGCGCTGCTGACGGAAACAGTGCGCGACGGGCCTGGGTCGAGCCCTGCCGCAGGCCTTGACGCCGTGGCACAGACCGTTCACGATCCACGATCCGGGCAAGGTTCTCGCGGACCTCGCGATCCCTCTCGCGTTGGGCGGTGACGCACTCGCTGGTGCCGGGGTCCTGCGCGGCGAGCACGCCCGGGGCACCAAGCGGCAGCGAAACTCCGAATCGGGGAAACCCGGTCGCCAGCCTGCCAACCGATCACTCAAAATTAGCATTCGAACGGATTCAATACGTGCACGCATCTAATGCGTGTAGGATGCACGGTATGAAGTTCCCCGCGCTCGCCGCCCTGCTCAAGACAGCACGCCAGGCCAAGAACCTCGACCAGCAGGCGGTCGCGCTTCACCTTGACCTTGGGCAACAGGCGGTGAGCACATGGGAGCGTGGCATGTCCCGGCCGCGGGCGGCCCAGCTCGCTCCGCTCGCGGAACTTCTCGGGCTTGATGTCGACGCGCTTCGCGCCGCTGGCGATTACAACGAGCCAGTCGCCCCTGCGGGCCAGCCTCGCCTGCGACTGCTTCCGTTTGAGCACCTCAGCGACGAAGCGTTTGAAGGTTTCGTTCGAGATCTTCTTCGTGAACTTCACCCGACGTGGGAGGTGACACGAAATGGCTCGACCGGCTTCAAGCAGTACGGCGTCGATGTATTCGCCATCGTTGGGGACAAGCGAGTCGGCGTGCAATGCAAGCACGAACGGTCCTTTGGTCCGGGCGATGTCGAAGCAGCAGTGAACGCGGTCCTACCGGAAGCGAACGTGTCATCCGGGATTCTCGCGTTGAGTCGCCCCACCGCCACACCGAAGGCTCGACTAGAAATGATCAAGCACTCGGGCTGGGAGCTCTGGGACGGTGAGGACTTGGCCTCGCGAGTACGCCAACTCCCCCTCGATCGTCAGCTGCGCCTCATTGATGCCTACTTCCCTCGGATCCGTGAGGACTTCCTTGGAGTGCGCGACCGATCGCCGTGGTATGACGTCAACGAGTTCGACATCGCGCTCGCCGGGCGCCTCGCGTATGACAAGGACTTCGAGCTCACCGGACGCGAGGCCGAGTTCACCCAGCTGTCGCATCTGATCGATGATCATCATCCCCTCGTCTTGGTCGCAGGGCGCGGGGGGATCGGCAAGAGTAGGTTGCTGATCGAGCTCGCGCGGACCGAGACGGCTCGTGAGGTGCGCTTCGCTGCGAAGGGCGCGATTGCACCAGAGGCCTACGACGTTCTACCCGAAGGAGCGCCGGTCATTGTTATCGACGATGCGTTGGATCCGGACGCGCACTTCAACGCGGTGCTTGCCGGCATTCGAAATGCGCGCCCCAACGCCACGGTGGTGCTCGCGGTGCGCCCGAATGCGCTCGACGATCTTGGTCCGGCTCTCGGGCTGAGTGACGCCGAGACGGTGTCGATCACCGTCGCCGTTGGTGATCTCAGCCTGGAGGCATCCGAAAAGCTTGCTGAGACCGCGCTCGGCGATAGCGCAGAGCGTTCTGTAGTAGAAGCACTTGCGGCGATTGGCTACGACTGCCCGCTGCTTATCGTCCTCGGCGCTCACCTAGTCCGAGCGGGCAACCTCTCGCCCCACGAACTCACCTCGAACGCCGAGCTGAAGAGCCACATCCTGACGCACTTCGCGGACGTCGTCGTGGGCGGGCACGGTGACACCGCTCGCAACAAGGTGCTCGCGGCGATCGCAACGATTCAGCCTGCCCGACTCGATGAGCCAGAGTTCCTCGAAGCGCTCACAGGACTTGGCGGAGTTTCTGCACACGAAGTTATGCAAACAGTGAACGCGCTCGAGGATCTGGGGGTCGTACTCCGGCGCGGACAGTCGGTCAGGGTCGTTCCAGATGTACTTGGTGAGGCGCTCCTCGAACGCGCGCTTGTCAGTCGTTCGGGCACGGACAACCTGTTCGCGGCTCACGTCGCGCAAGTTGTCCACGGCAGCGCCCTTGCGAACGCCATCAATAACGTGAGCATCGTGGACTTCCACCGGCGGCTGACTTCGGACTCGAATCTTGCAGAGATCCTGTGGGATGCTCTGATTACCTCCGTGAAGATGCTCTCGAATACAGAGCGGATCGCGCTGTCTCACGGAGTGCAGGCAGTCGCGCCAGTGCACCCCCATTTCGCTCTCGCGCTCGCCGAGCAGATCATTGCTGACCCGGCGCCTGATGAGCTGGACCCGCTCAGCGGCATTTGGGGTGGTGAGCGATACAAGACCGCGCGAAACACCGAGCTCGAGCTTGCTCAGCTGATCCGCAATGCCTGCTACTCCCGTGAGTACTTGCCTCGAGGGATGCGGCTGCTTTTGGATATTGGCCTTCAGGATGCTCGCGCCGAAAACCAGAACCCGTCCCACGCCATGCGCCTGCTGCGCGAGATGGCCGAGTATAGGCCAGAAAAGCCGGTCGCTTATAACGGTGACTTCGTGGACGTCGTCGAAAGCTGGCTCGACTACGATTCGCTCGCGCAAGCTCGTGCACAGATCATGACGTTGCTGCGACCCCTCCTGGCCTTCGAAGTCACGGTCACTCGATCACGACGGATGACGCTTGAATTCTCACGCCTCCAAGTGAGCCTCGAGAACACGGCGGTGATCCGCGGGCATGCCATCGCCATCGCGGGAGCACACATCAAGGATGCCGACCCTCGAGTCGGGCTGAACGCTATCGAAGTGCTCGGGGACGCCCTCAACGCACAGAACCGCGACGAACCGGTGGACGAAGAATTCGACAAGGTGTCCCGCGCGCTTCACGCCGCCTTCTCCGACCCTGAGGTCTCGCCAAACGTGCGACTCTCTGCGTTCCGAGCGATGAATTGGTACGCGGGTTACGGGCATGGCGAACGGCGTGCGTTGGTTCGCGAACTCCGGCGCGACCTGGCTGTCGACAACGATTACCTCGTCACGCGCCTGATCCGTGGCGGAGGCTGGGGACTTGATGACGACGAAGACGACGACACGATCGAAGATGCCGAGGGCGCTGCTCACGGTCGATACGAGCACTCTCAAGAGATCGTTGAATCGACGATTCAGGGCGTGATCAGGGAATGGACAGCCGCCGGCGAGGACGCTGAGGTTGTCGAGCATCTGCTTAAACTTCTCCGCGGAGAAGAAGCCGCGACCGGACGGTTCCAGTCCTCGGACCACTTCCTCGCCCGGCTCTTCGCCGCACGCCTCACGCTCGTGCAGGTCGTTTTAGCGTCGATCCGGCTCGGCGACCAAGCGGAGAACTCGCTTCAACGGGTGGCCTTGGCGACCCTCATCGCTCAGCAAGAGAGCACCGCTGTCGACGCTGCACGTGCATTCATCGGACTCGGACCAGATGGCGCCTGGATCGCCGCGTCGGCGACGCTCGAGATCAGCGGGTCCCTCAGCACTGTCGCCCGAAATGTCGTTCGCGAGCTCGCGCAGCTTAGCGACCCGAAGGTCAGCTCGCGGCTACTGACAGCTGCGCGTTGGTGGGATCCAAGCGAGAGTGAACTCGTACTCGAAATCATGACCAGAGCGCCGGCCGAGTCGGATCGACACGTCGCGGAAGACATCGCAGCGTTGCTCGCCGACGGACGAGTCGTTGCGTGGAATACCCTGCCGTCCGAGGTCAGGCAACGTCTCCTAGATCGCTTCGTCGCCACTCCAGAGCTCGCCTCGTATGCCTTCGGCCAGCTCCTCAATGCTCAGATTCCACTGGATGCGATGTCCGTACTGCGTTTCCTACAGGCTCGCATCGATCACTCGGAGAAGGAAGGTCGAGAGTACGAGGCGATCCCGTTCCGTTGGGACTCCCATCTCGAATTCCGACAGAGTCCGGACTTCGGTGCTCTCCTGAGCGAGCTCGCGGTGTGGCTCTCAAGCGCCGACAGCTGGCAGCGAGAGATGCACGGGACGAAACTGTTCAAGCAGATCGTCGGCAGTTTCGATCAGGAGGTACTCACCTTGATCTTGAGTCTCTTGCGCGCGGGAACTGAACCCGAGGTTCGGCTCGCCGCGAGTCTTCTTGATCACGCCGAGCAATCCCTTGTCCTCGAGCAACCTCAATTCGTTGAGCAAGTGATCACGATTGTTCAGACCCTGCCTCAAGAACTCGGCGAACGCGCTACGCGCGCACTGCACAGCGCGGCTGCCTATGGTTGGAAAAGCCGCACGGTCGGCAAGGACAACCCCGACGAGGTCGCTCTCGCAGAGGGTGCACGAGCTCTTGCGGCCGGGTACCCGGAAGGCACTCCAGCACACGATTTCTACTCGACGGTCGCTACCTGGGCAAAGGCCCGGATGACCTCAGATCGCGAAAACGATAAACAGCTTGACGAACGCCGTAGATGGTGACAGGTAACTTACCCAATTCGGTATCGCGGTGAATGATTAAAGTGCCCCTGACCTGGGATAACCGGATCGTCTAGAACTCAATGCCTCGACATTGGGGAGCACTTGCAAGGTGCAGGAGCACCGGAGCGTATCCACGTTTTCACCTCGACTCTGCGCCCGTTGCCGCAGCCGGCCAGGCGGGCTGTGTACTGCTGACGGAAACAGTGCGCGCGACGACCTGGATCCTGCCCTGTCGGAGGCCTTGCCGCCGTGGTACAAACCGTTCGCGATCCGTGATCCGGTCAATGTCATCGCGGACCTCACGATCACTCTCGCGTTGGGCGGTGACGCGCTCGCTGATGATGGGATCCTGCGCGGCGAGCCCGGCGCGTATTGCGAAGTTGAGCGCATCCCTGGAATGGACTAGCCAGGCGATGACTCTCCGCTAGCAAGCCATTCTCCCTGCTGACCTAATCACGAGAATCGACGTGGCCCGGGCCAGCTGAACGGTTCGGGGCGGTAACTTGGCGAAAGTTCGGCGTAGGGGTGGCTCATGGTCGGGCTTCAAGGATAGGCGTTGACGAGGAGACCAACGACGAGTGAGAGAACCTGCATGCGTTGGGCCTAGCGGCGCTGAAGAAAGTGCTGCGTCTCGATTACCGGCGTGGAGCAAGCGAGATGATGGGCAAGGACATAAAGGCACCCTTGAGCAAGCTGTTCGTCCCGCCGACGAGCTCTGTGTCTTCCACCTGCAGAACGCCCGGTTGCTTGCTATCGATCTTCGCTTCAGCGAAGTACCGGCTCATCTCCGCCGTGTCCGTCGTGACCAGCGCCTCCAGATAATCTACGCCCACGAACGCGGTTGGTATCTCCGCCGTTGGGAGGATCTCGCGCACATCCGGGCCGTTCGCGAGCATGAAGTTCCCGAACGTGACAATCAGCGCCACAAATGGCCGATCCCTCGGGATATCGGCCAGTTCCTCGTGGCCGCGCTCCAGTGCGCGCACAGTGTTTATCTGATCGATAGGTTTCGCGAGGCGTGCATGGGCCTGCTCGACCGCGCCAAAACCCTCTTGGAGAGAGCGGGTCGGAACCATACCTTTGCACTCTATGAGCAGCACCACGTCGGGCAACACCACAAACCAGTCGATGCTCTTCCCGCGTTGCTTCTTGGGGCCGAACTCCCGTTCGGGCAAGACTAGCGCCGCGACAACCTGGCGCAGCTGTCTGCCGACGTACTGCTCGAAGAGCTGGCCCGCATCGCGCCGAAAGGCCTCTCCCCACTTTCTTGTGCCCTCGTGAACGATGCCGAGAGCAGATGCCCTCATTTCAATGGCGGGAAAGCAGGGCGCGACGAAGTTCTCTGCGATGCCCTCGATAAGAGGAGTCGTGAACAGCGGATTGTATGCGAATGGTTCGCGAACAAACTGTTGACCGGGGGTTCCGCCGAACCGTTCTACGTGACTCCGTCGAGCCTCCCGATACGCGGGCAGCGTCGTTGTGAACCCTTGACGCACGACGCGATCGAAACCTTCGGCCCCTCCAAGCGCACTTAGTGGCGCCTGGAGGTCCGGAGTCCAATCAAACGGGAACACGCTGCCGTTTAGCAGAGCGGCGTGGAGGGCGAAGCCAACAGAAACCCATTGCTCGACAGAACAGCCCAGTAGCTCTTCCTGCCAACCGGGTGTCATGACCTCGGGCTCGTATCCATCCCGAAACTTGGTGTCCCGAAATAGGCCCACTGCCCGCGCCCAGTGCATTTTGGCGTCGGGCGCCTGGAACGAAAATTGTGAGTAGAGCAGCCTCAGGACGATCGGAAAGGCTGGCGCAGGCGCGCCGAGGTCGGGATGTTCTACATTGAGGAACATCCCGCACATCCGTTGAACCTCATGAGCGCTGGGAGTGCCACCCCCGGAGCTCCCCCATTGCAAGAAAGTCGCTGCTATCCCAGCGATGTCCCACGGCAGGAAAGGCTTGACGCGACCGTGCTCGTCTGCAGTCTGACCATCCCACGCCCGTGACAGTACGCTCAGCATTCGCAGCGACGCGTCCCTGTCGAATCGCCGACAATATGCGCGCAGGTCCTGGTAGCGAACTGCCCCTTCGAAGGACTGTGCTGCCACACGCATGCCTAAGCCCGATCATTCTCGTAGTCGACTCGCTCTGTATGCAGGGTCGAAGTTTTCGTGGACGCCCGAGCTCGTATGAACCGCGCGGGAATTAGATCTGCATCGTTGGGGTGGGAAAGGAGCTCCGCGTGTGCGCTGCAAGACGTCCGGTCGTTGAGGTACCGCTGTTCATCGCGCCCACCTATAACCCGCCGGTCGAGTTGATCTGCGTGCGCATCGCCGACTCCTCCGTCCGACCTCGCAGGCATGCGGTGCTCGAGTATGAGAGCACTTTGCCGACTCATCGGGTACGTGATCGCTCTCGCGGTTATAAGCCCGGACGATGCGTTCGGGCGATCAGGATCATCGACACTGACCGGCAGGTCAGACGTGAAGAGCGCTGGCCCGTCGAAGCGCACAAGGGTCCACCTACGTGAGAGTACGTGCGGGAGCGCCATCTCAGCGAGTCGAGCAACCTGCTCGAAGTGAAACTCTGCGTCGATGACGACGTAGGGCTCCTTCTCTCGCGCCACCTCCGCCCAAACACGTTCAGCTTGGTCTGGAGGGAGCCTCAACCCGAGTCGTTTCTCGATCCATGCGCCGGCCCCGATCTGCGCGACATGCGCGGTCTCGCGGGCGGTGATTGCCTTCTGCAAGTCCTTCATGAGCTGCCGCTGATCCGGCCCGCGAAGGGCCTGGACGATGACGAATAGGGCGAGGGTCTCGCGGCTGTCGTCGTCCAGCGGCCAGACACCGGCCTCGACCAACGCGAACACCGCGGCGGCCCGTGCTTCCAGATCCCTGAAGAGCTTCTCAAGGACTTCAGGATCGTCAGGATTCCGGGGAACAGCGTAGAAACCGAACTCCATCGCAGTCCTGAGTACTGCCCGCTTGAATCGCGCACCGGTCTCCAGATTCGCGACAGATAGCTGGCTACTCTGTGCCCACGACCGGAGGTAGAACTGCGGAACATAATGATGCTTGTGGTCCATGCCTCACTCAGCCTTCACTGCCAGCGCCACCCGTCGAACAAGTCGCTTGCAGCAAAAGTCTATGGCTCCATGGTCTCGTATAGAGCTCGCGGATCTGTTTAAGGTGACACGCCTCGGGTTTGACCCGCAGGATCAGAGCGCGCGACCTCGCGAACTACGAAGAAGCACCCGAGATGCCCGGGATCTCAATACCGACGGTGCGGATATACAAGATCAAGGATCCAGAGTTCCCTGATCCGATCACGGATTTCCGGTCACCCGTGTGGCTGCGATCGGACGTCGTCGCGGACGAGGAGCGTCGAATGATCAAACTCATCCCCCGCGATACCGCAGCGAAGCGCGAGCGTCGATTCCGTGATGCCCGCGGCAGCGAAGCGAGCCCGCTCCTGGTCGGCTCCGAAGACCGTACTGGTGCCGACAGAGACCGAAGCGCCGCCACAACGATCCAGAGTTTTCCGCGCGGTTCTATGCGCGGAAGGCCGACTGGTGGCACCGAGACGACATCGTCGGCTACCCGGAGCAGCGGCCAACTCAGGCTGCGTCGGCCCTCGCACAGGTCATCGGCGACGCCGACGCGCCGGCGTGATCTTCCGGGCCACCGAAACGAAAGGCTGCAACGACCGACGCAGTTCAGTCACATTCTCATCGGACAAGTCGATCTCATAACTTCGCCCATCTATGCCGAACTGGATCGCCCCCCCTCACCCACAGGGAGTTCCGTTCCATCGATGTCGTCGACAAGCGTTGTGACAATGCGCTGAACCATAGTCACATCTTGGCAGGCCAGCCCTTCGTCGTCGATTCGACGACCGACTAGTCACTTCCGGATCCACCGAATAGGCCGCGACACAATTCACACAGTTGGCCTCGCTTCCGCGAAGTCATCGCTATCCAAATCGGCGCCATAGATCCGACTGATGCTAGGTTCCTCCTCATGAGCTCAAAATCACTCCAGAAGTGGAGCGCGGACCGAGCGGCCGCTCTGGACCGAATGTCACGGGTCCATCTCGCCGTCACAGGAGGACTAGCGGGCCGGCCGCGAGACGTGACCGAGCTCAACCATGCGTTGTTCCTTCGCCTTGCAGCCGAAGTGCAGGGGTTCTGTCGCGATCTTCACGACGAGGCAGTCGAGGCCGTTTGCATCCCGGCCCAGGTGCCGAGCGCAGATCTTCGCGAAGCTTTCCGGTCCGAGCTTCTTTCTAATCGAAAATTGGACGCCGGCAACGCCGGACCCGGAAACATAGGAGCAGATTGGGCAAAGTTCGGACAGCCCATCTGGCCCGACCTCGAACTCGCCTATCCAGGCACGAAGGGGAAGGCCGACTGGAACGCTCGACTAACCTGGCTCAACGATGCACGGAACGGCATCGCGCATAATGACCCGGTCAAGATCGCCGCAGCCCATGCCATCCATCCGCTCACGTTGAACACGTTCAAAGTGATGCGTGGTCGATTCTCGAAGTTTGCGGTAGCGCTCGAGCGCACGACAAGCGCATACTTAAGTCGTGCCACGGGCATCGCCCCATGGTGAGGAGGAATTCATCATGGCTCAACACCGCACAGCCACGAGTCGCCGCGTACGGCGCTCCAGTCCCATCGAGCCGAAGGCGGGTGGACGCGTCAGAGTCCTATTCGGCCGTCACGAGTCGCTCGGCACCATCGTCGGAGAGACCGTGACCGGTCGGTACACCGTGAGGGTCGAGGTCGACGGTGCGGACGGCGCTGTCACTACGAGCTACGCCCCCGAGGACATCCGTACACTCGAAGAGTCGGCGCTCACAGTCGCACCCCAAACCCGTACAGCGACTGAATAGCCAGGCGAACCGGCTTTTCATACGTCGCTGACGCCTGGGCTGTGCGCAGCATCAACAAGGTGATGATGCTTGGACGGTGGCCTGCGCATCACGCGTTTGAAACGCTTCTGACCGCTGCACATGAGACACATGCATTGCGGAAATCACAATCAGAGTGTTGCGCGTGCCTGAGACGGTGTCGGAGGTTCGCCATAGGCTGATAGTCAGCTGATCACGCCGGAGGCAACGTGTCCATCTTAAATTCATTCGCAACGTTCCGACAGGTTGTCGATGCCTCCGCGGAACAAGTATCCGAGGCCCGGGAACGCCGCAGAGTGTTTGAACGGGCGCTACTGGGCGAAACGGATGTGACGGAGGTCATCGCTTCCGGCTCTCTCGCGCGGGGCACACACAAGGCGCCGATACACGACGTCGACCTCGTCGTCGTCTTCGACCGCGATGTACACCCAGATTGGGATCAGCCCGGATCCTCCGCATCGGACGCCTTAACCTACACAGGCCAGGTAGTGCACCGTTTGCTGGGAGCAACCGACGGTACACACGCGCAACTGGTGCGGCGAGCATCACCGAGGAACCATGCAGTGAAGTGCTTCCTCGATGATCCCGAGGATGACAACGGCTTCACCGTGGACGTCATGCCAGCATTCAGGCAAGACGGTGGCATCCGCATCCCCGAAGCTCTGGCCGAGGCGTGGGTGGATTCCGACCCGGAGTTGCTCATCGAGGCCAGCCGCGAACGGCACGCGGCGTGGAACAAATGGGCAGGATCCGTGCGCATGCTGAAACGGTGGGGAGCTGACCGGCCGTTCAAGGTGAAGTCGTTGACCATAGAAGTACTCGCGCTTGATCACCTGCCCACGAATCGAAACAGCCAGCCAGGGGCCCTCGCCGCCTTCTTTGCCGCCGCCGCGTATGCGGTTGAGAGCGGGGAGAGCATCGATGACCCGGCAGGGCTGTGCGGACCGATTCAACCCGAACTCGAGACGGTGGCATTTGGCGATGCCCTGCGCGACGCCGCATTGGCGGCGCAGGCCGCACTCGCCGCGCAGGCGGAGAACAATGATGCTCTCGCGTCGCTCAAGTGGGCGGGTATATTCGGCAGCGACTTCCCGACGATCGCAGCCTCAAGTGGCGCAATGACGTCGGACCGGCCGCGACCGGTTCGTGACAGTCCGCAAGGATGAGCAACTGCGGCAGCACGAGCGCCCGCTGGCCAGACTGGGACCCTCGCAGGCTGGAACGCGACCTGCGCGAGGTGTCGGCGTTCGCACCCGAGCTCGAGTTCCTGCCAGTGGGAAGCACCCACGCACCGAATTGTGGTTGGTTCGGCCCGATCCCGCTCTGGCCCTTCGACCGGACTCGCCCCGAAGGTCTCGACACGTTGGTGGATTCCCCCCTGTCCGTGCTTGTTGTGTGTTCGTCCGCGCACCCGGTTGTCGCGCCCACGCTCTACCCAATCGATCCGGAACCGCAGTTGCAGGAGGTCTCCGACACCGTGTGGCACGTCGCTCCGGGACAGTCATTGTGCCTGTTCCAATCGGACGGCTTCTGGGACCCGGCAGCGAGCATCACGGAGCTCTTGACCAAAGCCGCCGGGTGGCGTATCGAATACGCGCTGATGCACGCGAACGCCATCGAGCGGATGACTGAACGCGGCATCGTCTCGGACCCCAGTTTCGACGCCGTGATCACCGCCGCCGCGCAGACCGTCAGCGGAGCGCTCACATCCAAGAGGGTGTAGCGTGCCCTTCGTTGTCTTGACAGCCGACGCCGCACGACTCATCCGCGAATCAGACGCGCGCGGCGGCGGCGTCAGGTTGCGACGTGCGGACGCCGACGAACGGTTCGTCGCTGATCGAGTCGACGTCCGCGACGGCACACGGATCGCGGTGCGCGTGCCGAGTGAATACACTGCCTTGAACTGGGGCGACACGTCGATCGTCGGGCAATGGGCCCGGACAGTCGATGACCGTCTTGCATTGACGTTCCTCTACCTCGGCCGGCGGCCCGGGGCAGTGATCCCGTTCAACACGTTCCACGATCTCATCCCCGGTGTCCGGGATCCCGGTGAGCTTCTCGGCCTGGTCATCGCACAGCACACTCAGCTCCCGGATACCGTTCGAGCATTGGGCGCCCCTGAATTCACCGGCTGGGTCGTGGCCCGCGACGGCGTCACTCCATTCGAGGTACAGGTAGAACCGGACACATTCGGCCTGAGTCAACTGCCAAACTCGCAGGCTCTGCAGCAGAACACCGTCACCGTGGTGGGCGTCGGCAGCATTGGTAGCACCGCTGCCACCGCGCTAGCGCACCTCGGCTACGGACGCATCCAGCTCATTGATCCCGATCGACTGCTTTGGCACAATCTCGTTCGGCATCAGCTGGGACCGGAAAGCGTCGGCCGATTCAAAGTCGATGCGCTCAAGGCCTCCCTCGATGACACTTCTCGGGTGTTTGACGATTCGATAGTCACCCAGATCACCGCGCACCGTCTTGACGTCGTCGAACACGCGGAAAAACTGCACGCTTTACTCATGGAGAGCGATGCGGTCCTGTGCGCTGCAGACGGCATCGCGCCACGCCGCACGGTGAATCACATTGCACGGCTGACCAGCATCCCTGCCGTGTTCGCCTGTGTACTCGAAGACGGCGCGATTGGCGAAATCCTGCGCTCCAGACCAGGGACGAAATTCGGTTGTCTGCTGTGCCATCGCGCAGCGCTGCGAGAGGCTGGCTCCCTTGACCCGGAGGCGAACCAAGAACGTGCCTACGGCACCGGGGATCCTCACAAACCAATGACCGCAACACCCCACGACCTGCGGCTCGTCGGGGACTTCGCAGCTAAAGTCGTCACCGCCACCGTTCTCGAGTCTCGGCACGGCGACGCTTCCCAACGGCTGCCCGGTGAGCACCTGGTCCTAGGATTGCAACCCACACGCGAACTCCCCGCCCCATACGACGTCACTATGGCCGGGGAAGCCCGGTGGGACACCGTGCCGGCGCCTCGAACAGGATGCGCGACATGTTCGGCCCAGTGAATAGCCTGCCAGGTGCCGTGACCATTCCCCGAACTCAATGGGATGAAATGGACCGCTTGGCACGATCCGTCACACATGGGTATGAGACCGGCGGCATCGTGCTCGGCAGCACGTCCGCGGAACAATTCGATGTGACCGTGCTCGGTCCACCCGGCCCGAGCGCGACCCACCGTCCGGCTGCGTTCTTGCGCGACCTACGAACCGCGCAAGCTCTCGCCGCAGAGGCTTGGGAGCAAGACCGGTCGGAATGGATTGGGGAATGGCACACGCACCCACGCTCAGGTCTGGCCCCAAGCCCTACCGATCTCGCGACGTACCACCGTCACCTTGACGACCCGGAACTGAGGTTCGAACGCTTTCTCAGCGTGATCGCACGACCAACATCGGACAAGCTCTTAGTAGCTTGCTGGTCGGTGTCCCCGACGACCCTCATTCGTTTGCCGGTGACGATCTACGATGATCCTTCCGCTCGCAGCGTCAAACGCACCGCGCCCTCACCGGACCCAGATTTGACCCGCGCCACCGGCACATACCCTTTGTCACCCCACTCGTAAACGACAGCGTCAAGCGTGTTGCTCAGATGACCCATCAGCACCGCCATCGGAAACGGCACCCTCAGAAACAAGTGCACTTCGCCGTTGCCCCGTCTACCCCACTCACGCCGGATCGCCGTCATGACGGCATGGGTGACGCCGGTGCCTTCCTGCGCCGACATCCACGATCGTCGTCGCCGAGTGATCACGAGACGACTCGCGAAGTCGCGGCGCCGTTTCTTCCAGAAGTCCTTGAAAGCCCGGTCACTATCGGGGTTTTCGACGAGATCCACGAACACAGCAATACCAGCGTCCGCCAAACCTCTGCCCCGGCGTCGTTTGACGCGCAGAGCGCGCCGCGGCAGTCTTGGGACCGAAGACGCCGGCCCCCACCACGGACTGTCGTCGTCTTGCCGCACACGCAACGCGGCCACCCGCGTCGCAGGAAGTGACGAACCGAGTCCGAAGGCAACGGACAGATGCGCGCCTCCCACGAGATCGACAGCTCCCGCACCACTGATTGTCACCAACATGGGCAGCATGGCTGCTGTTGTGCGGAGGTCATCAAGCGCCGAAAGGGCAGGCAGCCTGTCCTCTCCGGCCTCGAACCGCAGATCAAGGACAGCATCCGTGCAGTCAGCTGCCCGCCCGACGTTTCGAGTTTGCAGCGACAAGGGCAACGTTCCCGCAATCAGGCCGGCGTCACGATGCCGACCCACGCGCACTTCTGCGAGAGCGCGTGCAACCGCCCGCAAGCCCGCCGTCCTAGTCGGCTGCTGATCGATCCCCTTCAGATCACCGGTGGGCCGGGCGAGCAAGCGATCAGGAGCCGAGTAGTCGACCACGCCGAGCTCATCCTCAACATCGTTAACGATCTGGAGCGCGAAATCGCTATTGCGATGCAGCTCGAGCAGCTGCGGCAGCTCCGTATCGCGCACCACGGTGCTGTCGACGATGTCAGCGGTGACGACCAGCACTGCTCCGGAGATTCCCGCCTCGAGTGCTTCGGCCAAGCGCTCGAGCGTGTCTCCAGGCGGCAGATCGTCCTCGTCCCGCCATACCGGAACTCCCGAAGCACGAAGCTGGCGTGACACTTCCGTCGCTATCGCTGTGCCGTCTGACTGCCTATAGGAGATAAACACCGGACCGTGGACGTTTGTGCGGGGACGCGACGAGATACTCACATGACGACCCTACGGTCCCTGCGAACGATACGCGGGCTCGGAGCGGGCTTCATCACTCCGCCGTCAGCTGGATCAAGCTGGTCGACAGCGTGTAGCGAGTGGCCGGTGGGCAATCGATCCCAACCATCGACCTACCTAAGTCGTGTTGTTTTCATGACCCTGCTACATGAATGAGAAGCGACGGCAAAAGCTGAGGCTGCCCGGCGGTAGCTCTTGGTGGAGCTGGTTCAGAGCACCCTGCACGATGACGTCGGTTGGTGCGCATTGGCATAGCGTGGGGACAATGGCAGATTGCATCTGCGCAAACTTCGTTCGAGTTCAGCTCGTCGGTCGAATCGGTACGATGGGACTCGGTAAGCGGCCGAGTTGCCGCGCGAGCCTTTCGGATTTCAATTGCTCCTGTCGCAACTCTTCCTGCAAGACATTCACGGCTCGACTTAGCACTCCACAAGTAGCTTTCCAACTCATAGCGTCTGCCCTCGCTCGTTTGTGCAGATCACCAAGGCGCTTCGTCTCTGCAGTGGCCTTGATCAGCAGCTCTCGAGCGCGAACAACGTCAACACCTTGATCATCAGCCATCAGAGCATTGAACCGCGCTCGTAGATCGCTATGCGTCTGATATAGATGGTGTCGCCCCACTCGTGCTTCAGCAGCGAGATCCTTCACCGAGACCGCTCCCGCACGAATGTGTTCTGGACGTCCACGCGCTATCCGTTGCATCGCCTCCATGATCGCTCGCCTCACGAGGTCTCCTTCCCCGCGTATTTCCGAGTCCGCCGGCACCTGTGCGTCAGACATCATGCGTGTCCAAACTCGCAATACTTGGCTGGCGCGATTCGCTGACGATGCTGTCGATCTGAGAGGCGCGCTCCATCATCGATCGCGCGAGAGGGACGGGCGCTAGGGCAGCGCTTTCTCGCAGCGAACTAGCCGACCGGGCTAACTCGGTGAGATGACTGTCTGTACGGACCAGATTGGTGCACGCAGACTCGCATCCAGCCAAGTTCGGGCCGGATTGTGTCCTCCTCATGGCCGACCTGCTGCAGGCGAGCATCCCGCTCACCCTCACGCTGGAAGAGGAACAGCGCGAATCACTCAGCGACTTCCTCGCTTACGAGGCAACCAGTGCTGATCCAACGGCGATCACCCTGTCGATCGACGAGATCCTCTCCGACGAGAACGAGGAGTTAGATGAAGACGACGAGGACACCAGCACCGAAAGGTGACAGCATCCACGCATGGGGATCTTCGACTCGATTTCGCGAGCGCTGGGCAGCCTCGGCCAGCTGTCCAACGACGAACTCGAAGCGGAGCGCGAAGAAGTGAGGCAGCGCTACGTCACAACCGACGTAATGAAGAAGTCAAGGCTGCTCTACAACGACTTGCATCGCTATGACCGTGAGATCGCGCGCCGCGCGAACGAGGCCTATGCGCGCGAGAACCCGCCCGAGACGCGTCATCGCGAGCACGGCTGGCATCTGTCAAACGACGACTAGCCGGAAGCGCCCCCTTCAGGCGCCAAACCTCCACCGGGTACAGCTCTCTCGTACTGAGGACCGCTCGATACAATCGTGGAAGCACATCGGTACATACGGGCGAGCCACGCGCGCCTCGAAAGCAGGAGGCAATGGCGACCATTGAAGCGCAAGTGCGTGACGCCAGCGATGTGATCGTCAAGAACATCGACTCACTGACAAGTGATCGCGGGTTCCTGTCACAGAACGTGCTCCAGCAGCTTCGCAACCTCGTAGAGGGTCTAATCGTCTGGGCTGCGAACCGAAAGCCCACCGATGTCTTCGACTACAACCAAGTGGGAGCGGCGTCTGCTGTCGTTAGGGCCGCCGCGAAGTACCGACTGTTGAGCCGGTTCCACGATCAGCTTCAGGCGAGCGTTTCGCACTACACGCTGGGCGAAGACCCCTCCGAACGGCTAATGCTCAAGTACTACGAGTACTTGCTTCGTACCCGTGATCTCGCGAAATCACACTTCGGCATCGCGATCCTGGGCAATTTGCACAAGTTCCCTCTCAACACCGACCCTGCCCTTCGCGAATATCACGAGAAGATCGCGGCCCTCGTGGACACCATGAACGGCACGCTCGTTCCGACCCAGCGAACTGAGCGGTACTACATCCACCACTCGCGGCCGTTCTTCGTGCAGGGACGCATCTACTACGAGGTCACCTTCTCACTGGCCCATAACCGGACCAGCAAGTTCGATCGCAACATTGCCTTCACTGACATCGACATGACGGATAAGTACGCCGCTCAACTCGAACTCGCGATCGGGTCCATCAACGTGTTCAGCGAGACAATGCCAGTAACGGTGATCCGGACGTGGGCGGTCTCCATTCGACCGTGCGAACTCGACAACTTCGCGCGACTTTTCGGACCCGCCTCGGGCAAGGTGAGCACCTCGCAGAGCGAGTACGTAAGCCTGATGCAGTACCTCACAACCACGCGATCGAGCCTGCTAGACCTCATCGACCTCGAGGACGCCGACTACCAGCGCATCCGAGCCTGGGCATTGAGCAAGACAAAGGGCACACCCCAGATATTCGAACTTCTTGACAGGTCACGCACGCTTATCCGGCGGAACGCCGGTGGGTCTCGCGTGCTCCGCTATCTACTCTTGCGAATGCGGAATGAGGTCATCAAGGCGCAGTACCAGGATGCACCCGCCGGTTGGATGTCGAACCTCTACATCAACTCTCAGAGCAAGCCGTTCGACACGATGCCGTTCTGCACGAGCCCGAGGAAGCACGGCACGAACTTCGGGGACTTGATGGAGACTTTCGACGCGGCGTCGCGAAAGCACGAACTGCTTGCGCGGCGAATCAATACCAACGTCGAGCAGCATGCCGCGATCTACACGCCGGAGACCGAGTTGACTCACTTCGGTGATCTCGATGCACTGATCACGAAGTACAACAACCTGCTGCCGCCCACTGCGAACCATGCCCCCAGGAAGCTTAAGCGCGACATGGGCCACGTGTTCATGGTGGGCTACGAAGACGGCACGGTTTCGATCATCGACCAGCTTCAGGGGATCGTCGGCGCGGGAGTCCTAAATCACACCGCTGACGCCACGACATGGATCGCAGCGAATCCCGGGATGATCACCGACCCACTTAAGGGCGACGCCCTGCGGGGTCTTTTCGACAAGTCCACGGTGGCATTGATCTACGGAGCCGCAGGGACCGGCAAGACCACAATGGTTGATCTCATTGCGAACTACTTGGACGGGCACTCGAAACTCTTCCTGGCACATACTAACCCCGCTGTGGACAATCTCAAGAGGCGGGTGACGGCGTCGAATTCAGAGTTCAGCACCATCGCGAGCCACACGAAAAAGCCAACAGGCAGGCACTACGGCCTTGTGGTCATTGACGAGTGCAGCACTGTTAGCAACGCCAGTCTGCTTAGGGTTCTCGAGACGACCTCGTTCGATCTGCTAGTTCTCGTGGGCGACGTCTACCAAATCGAGTCGATCGAGTTTGGAAACTGGTTCTCGACCATACGGTCGTACCTGCCAACCGAGTCTGTCTTCGAACTTACTAAGCCCTTCCGCACCAGCGACCCCGCCCTGCTGACTTTCTGGGATCGTGTCCGCAACCTCGACGACAAGATCGAGGAATCGATGTCGAAGAACAAATACGCGACGATCCTCGGTGATTCGCTATTTCAGGCACGCCGCCCTGACGAAATTGTGCTGTGCCTGAACTACGACGGGCTGTACGGCATCAACAACGTCAACCGCTTCCTGCAGGCGAGCAATCCCAGCCCTGCAGTCGAGTGGGGTGAGTCCACATTCAAGGTGGGAGACCCGGTGCTGTTCAACGAGACAAGCCGCTTCGGCGGCATCCTCTACAACAACCTCAAGGGCACGATCGTCGATATCGCCAAGTCGAAGGGACAGATCACCTTTGACGTCGAAATCGACCGTACGCTGAACGCCTCGGACTTCATGTTTCTGCTCGACATCCGCTGGCTCGGCGGGTCGGTGGTGCAGTTCGACATCGTGGAGCGCGGCAATACCGATGATGACGACGACACCACAACCACCATCGTCCCGTTCCAGATCGCCTACGCCGTCTCCATCCATAAAGCGCAAGGACTCGAGTTCGACTCAGTGAAGGTGGTCATCACTGATGCTAATGAGGAACGAATCTCGCATGCGATCTTCTACACCGCGATCACGCGGTCGCGTCAATTCCTTGAGATCTTCTGGACTCCGGAGGTCCAGCAGCGAATGCTGAGCCGGATGGCGGTTCGGGAGAACTCGAAGGACGAAGCGCTGCTGCGGGCGCGGCGGAAAGTCGTGCCGGTCGCTCCGAGGCCCAAGCTGGCGAAGTCTCGCCCATCGATCTGATGCTTGAAGGGTTCCCCTTCGGCTTCCATTGAGCGGTCAGCCGCTCATACGAACCCACACCATAGGGCCAGAGTCCAACGGAAACGTCAGCGGGAAATTCATCCCCTCCGCTTCAGTCGCGAGGACCGCTCCATGCACTACAGCGTTCCGTGCGAGCCTCAGGCCGTCTACGACTCGCCCGTCGAGATGCTTGTCGCGCCGACCGCGATACGTCGGCTGAGTCATCAGTGCGTCATCTAATGCGGCTACCCAGACAGCTGCCGTGCCAGCAGAGAATTGCGGAGGCAGTCCGTCATCTATCAATGTCAACGACCACTCCACGAGATTGCGCAGGACGTCGAGTTCAGTGCTCAAGGGGAACGAACTCGTGCGACTCGATGTGCTCTCGCTTACGGTGAGTGTTAGGCGACTCAACCCATTCAACCTGGTCGCGGAGGACGATTCCGGCCACCGCCCCGACCGCGGGAAGCGGTGCTGCGAACGGGAGCGCCAGTCCCCGAACCCCGTCACCGCGGCGAGCACCTCGCTCGTCATCCCGTGCTCATCGTCGATCAGCGGCGTCGTGTCGTTCAACGCCCGCTCGTTGTAGCGACGCACCTCCTCCCCCACGCCGACCCGGCTCCCCGAACTCCTCACGCACTCGGTCACGCACGCGCGCCGTGATGATCTCAACCGCTGTCCCCATGCCGCCATCCTGACGAACACCGGCCGCAGCTCGCAGAAGTTATCCACAGCACCACCGCCCCGGGTGTCCGGGGCCGCTCGGTAGGCTCGGATCGTGCCGACCACCTTCCACATCGACGGGTCCGAGATCCACGACATCGCCTCGTTCTACGACGTGATGAACGCCCTGCTCATGCGGGATGAGGACTGGGATCTCGGCCCGAGCCTCGATGCCCTCGACGACGTCCTGTACGGCGGGATCGGTGCGCTCCGCAATCTCGACGAGGTCCGCTTCATCTGGACCGGGTGCGAACGCAGTCGCGCCGCGCTCGGCGTCGCGGCCACCCGTGCCTGGCTGCAGGAGAAGGTCGACCGAGGCGCTCCGTTCGACACCGACCGCCTCACGGCGCAGCTGCACGACCTCGACACGGGTCGTGGAACGACGTACTTCGAGCTGATCCTCGACGTCTTCGCCGGTCACCCCGGGCTTCGACTCGACCTCGCCTGAACCCACACCGGGCCGCAGACGACCCGACCGCAACCGCTTGCGGCCGACAGGATCAGCGGGAAGAGTGGGCGCCATGATGAACGGCTACACCGCAGACCAGGTCCGAGCCGCCGAGGCACCACTGCTGGATGCGGGTGAACCGCTCATGGCGCGAGCCGCCCACGGCCTCGCCGAGGAGCTGCGGGCCGTCCTGGCGGACCGCGCGGCGGGACTCGACGGCACCGCGCCGGAGGCCTGGAGGATCCTCCTGCTCGTGGGATCCGGCGACAACGGCGGGGACGCCCTGTTCGCCGCCGCTGAACTGGCCGGCTCGGAGGGCCCCGGAGGGGTACCGCTCGACCTCGTCGTCGCACGCACCGGCGACCACGCACACGAGGCCGGCTACGCCGCCGCCGTCGAGGCCGGCGTGCGCTTCCTCGTCAACTCCCCCGCCGAACCGGACGACACCGCCGACGAGGCGAAGGGTGCGGCGCTCGTGGTGGACGCGGTCTTCGGCATCGGAGCGAGCCGGAACCCGAGCCTCCGCGGCGCACCCAAGGCGATCGTCGAGGCCGTCCTCCCGGTCGTGCAGAGCGCCGGCGGGCCCACGGTGGTGGCCGTGGACGTCCCGAGCGGCATCGACCCCGACGAGGGAAGCGTGCCCGAGGGCGCCGTCCTCCCGGCCGAGGTCACGGTCACCTTCGGCGCGGTGAAGGCCGGACTCCTCATCCCACCCGGCTCCGCCTACGCGGGAGACGTGCGGCTGATCGACATCGGCCTCGGGCCACAGCTCGCGGGCGTCACCCCGTTCACGATGCTCGACCAGGCCGACGCCTGACACCGCCTCGAGGAGTTATCCCCAGGCGGTCGCGGAGCGCGGCGTCGGGACGCGGTCAGGCGTCGACCGGCGCAGCCGACACCCCTGACGCCACGCCGGCGAGCGCGTGCCCTGCGAGCGAACCGAGGGTGCGGAGCCCGTCCCTGGACAGCACCGATTCCAGGTGTCCCTGCACCGAGGCGAACCCGCGACCGCGCATGGCGAAGACGTCGCCGGAGACGGGGTCCGCGGCGATCTCGACCCCGCCCACCGGCGCATCTCCCGAGGAGCGGGCCGTGAAGGTGTTGTAGAACCCGATCAACGACTGCTCGCCGAAGAGGTCGAGGTCGAGTTGCAGCCCCTGGCGAGGAGCGTCGAGGCGGGCGATCGGCAGGCCGAGCTGGATCGCCAGCACCTGGTGGCTCAGGCACACCGCGAGGAGGGGGGCACCGGCCGCGAGGCGTGCTGACACGATCTCGTGGAGGCGGCGGACCCGGGGCTCGGCGAGGTCGAGCGGGTCGCCTGGTCCGGGTCCGGCGACGAGCAGGTCGGCGTCCAAGCGCGAGTCGTTCACCGTCGACCAGTGCTCGACGTCGACGGTCATGCCGAAGTGGCGAAGTTGGTGGGCGAGCATCGCGGTGAACTCGTCCTCGGCGTCGACGATGATCGCGGAACGGCCGGACAACGGACCGGTCGGCGCCGCGTGCTGGGGCTGCAACCAGAAGGGTGCGAGCCGCTCGTTGCGGGCCCGAAGCGCCTCCTCGACCCCCGGCTCGGCGGCGAGGTCGACCGTCGGGCCGAGCTCGGGCGGAGCCATGACGCCGAGCGCCGTGAGCACACCGGCCGCCTTCGCAGCCGTCTCGGCCACCTCGGAGACGGGATCCGAATGCCGGACCAGCGTCGCCCCGGCGGGGACCCGGACGAGCCCTGCGTCGTCGAGGTAGGCCGTGCGGATGAGGATCGGGGCGTCGAGTTCGTAGTCGCCGTCGTCCATCGGGGTGAACAGCGCGAGGACGCCCGAATAATAACCGCGCGGGTTGCGCTCGTGTCGGGCGATGACGGCGCAGGCGTTCTGCATGGGCGACCCCGTGACCGTCGGCGCGAACATCGTCAGCCGCAGCACCTCCCGGACGTCGAGGTCGCTCGTTCCGGCCAGCAGGTACTCGGTGTGCGTGAGGCGCGACATCTGCTTGACGTAGGGCCCGAGGATGCGTCCGCCGGATGCACAGACCCGGCTCATCATCTTCATCTCCTCGTCGACGACCATGAAGAGTTCCTCGGTCTCCTTGACGTCACCCAGGAACGCGCGGAACTCGTCGCCGGTCGCGCCGGAGCGCGGGTGGCGGAACGTCCCGCTGATGGGGTTCATCGTCACGGTCCGCTCGCCCGTCGACGCGTCGCGGGAGACGGCGACGTGCCGCTCAGGCGTCGCGCCGGCCATCGAGACCCCCGGCGTGTGCACGGCGAACGTCCAGTAGGCTCCGGTCTCCCCCGAGAGGAGCGCCCGCAACCAGGCGAGGACCGCGCGCTCGGCGGGCACCTCGGTCGTCGCGGTGAACTCGCGGCGGATGACGAAGTTCGCGCCTTCACCGCGGCCGATCTCATCCTCGATCACGCGGCGGACGATCGCCGCGTAGTCCTCGTCGGAGACGTCGAACCCGCCGTCGAGCAGCGGGACCACGTCGATCGGCAGCCGGTCGAGCAACTCGCCGAGGGCGACCGACTCCCGTTCCTCGACAACGAGGCATCGCAGCGGCGCGCCGTCGTCCATCGCTGCGAAGCCGCGCTCACGCACCTGTCGGTACGGCACGAGGGTGAGGACCTCCGGTCGGCGTGCGTCGCCGGCCGCTCCGAGCGGGATGTCGGCGAGCGAGTCGACGTCGACGACGTCGCCGGTGTAAAGGTCGACGGTGTCGCTGCCGTGGCGGCGGATCACCGCGAACGGGAAGTCGGGGCCGGCGTGCAGCACGCGGTTGAGCAGGGTGGTCATGGTGGTGTCCTCAGGCTGGGACCGATCCGACAGGGCCTCCGAACGAGAACGACCGCCCTGTCAGGCGGTCGAGTCGTCGTGTGTGCACGTGCGCGGTCCGCCTAGGAGGCGGGCCACCAGCTCGTTGCACACGTCGTTCGCATGGAGCCGAGCATACACGGCGCGGCACCGGCTCTGCTGGGCGTCGGAGCGTCCGCCGCGGCGCCACGAAGCACAGGACGTTCCCGACCTCGCTCCCGTAGACTGAGCCGAGCCGCGGGAGTGGTGGAATTGGCAGACACGCAGGATTTAGGTTCCTGTGCTTTCGAGCGTGAGGGTTCAAGTCCCTTCTCCCGCACGCGACACCGTCGTACGCCGTTCCATCCCTCCCCCGACAGCAGGAGCTCCGCATGGTCCACACCGCCCTCATCCCCTGGCTCGACCCGGAGGGCATCATCACGGCCGTCGGTCCGTGGGCCCTGGTCGTCGTGTGCGCGATCGTCTTCGCCGAGACCGGCCTCCTCGTCGGGTTCCTCCTGCCCGGAGACACCCTCCTCGTCATCACCGGCCTCCTCGCGTTCGGATCCGCGCGCGTCATCGAGATCGACATCTGGTGGGTCTGCCTCGCCATCGGATTCGCGGCGTTCCTCGGAGGCGAGGTCGGCTATCTGATCGGACACAAACTCGGGCCGAAGGTCTTCGAGCGCAAGGAGTCCGGCCTCTTCAGCATCAAGAACGTCGAGCGTACGAACGCCTTCTTCGAGCGCTTCGGCGCCCTCGCGGTCATCCTGGCCCGCTTCGTCCCGATCGTCCGGACCTTCGCGCCGGTCGCCGCGGGCATCGGGCACATGAACTACAAGAAGTACTCGCTCTACAACCTCATCGGCGCGTTGATCTGGGGCGCCGGTCTGACGTTCTTCGGCTATCTCCTCGGCTACATCCCGCCGGTCGCCACCTTCGTGCAGAACTACATCGACGTCATCCTCATCGGCGCGGTCGTCCTCACCCTCATCCCGACCACGTGGCACTACATCCAGTCGAGCCGGAAGGCGAAGGCGCTCCAGGGCACCATCTCCGAAGAGGAGCGTCGCGCGGCGGCCTCCAAGCTGGCCGACCAGGACGTCTTCAACCGCGACCGCGGCAACGACCCGGCCTGATCACCGGCGGCACCGCCCGCCCGCTACCGCGGCCACCGCGCCGGGTCAGCGGTGGTGGGACTCCTCGTGTGAGGCGTGCTCCTCAGGCTCCAGCTGGAACGTGGAATGCTCCACGTCAAAGTGGTCGTGAAGACACGAGCCCAGACGGTCGAGCAGCTCCCCCGTCCCGCCGAGCGCGAACACCCGCTGCTCGACGACGACGTGTGCGGAAAACACCGGCTGCCCGGAGGTGATCTGCCAGACGTGGACGTCGTGCACGGCGACGACCCCGTCCGTCCCGATCAGGTGGTCCCTGATCTCCTGCACGTCGGTGTCGGAGGGCGCGGACTCGCTCAGGACGTGGACGACGTCGCGGAGCAACGCCCAGGCGCGCGGCACGATCATCGCGGCGATCGCGAGCGACGCGATGGCGTCCGCCTGGGCGAACCCCGTCAGCAGGATGACGACCGCGGCGATGATGACGGCGATCGACCCCAAGAGGTCGCCGAGGACCTCGAGGTACGCGCCGCGCATGTTGATCGAGGACTCACGGCCTCCCCTGAGGATCCAGAGCGCCCCGAGGTTCGCGACGAGGCCGATGACCGCGACGACCAGCATCGGCAGGCTCTGGACCTCGCCCGACGAAGGTTCGACGAGCCGCGCGATCCCTTCGAGGAGCACCGACACGGCCACGGCGATCAGGATCAACGCGTTGATCAGGGCCCCGAACACCTCGGCCCGCTGATACCCGAACGTCTGGCGGTCGGTGGCCGGTCGGGCAGCGACGATCGTCGCCACGAGCGCGATGACCAGCCCGGTCAGATCCGACAACATGTGCCCGGCGTCCGCGAGCAACGACAGCGAACCGCTCACCCACGCGCCGACCAGCTCGACGACCAGGATGGTCGCGATGATGGCGATCGCCGCCACCAGTCGCGAACGGTTGGTGGCGCTGCCGGCGTGCGTGTGATCGTGACCCATGATGTGACCACCGTACGAGCTTCCCGGGGCCCCGGGAAGGGTTCATGCCGAGATAGGAATGGTCCTGAGTATCATGCTCAGTTGGCGGCCGCCGGCGCGGGCAGGAGGCCCCGCAACACCGGGACCAGTTCGCGGAAGGCGATCGCCCGGTGGCTCGACTCGTTCTTCTCCGCCGGTGTCAGTTGGGCCGCGGTGCGGTGGTCGCCGCTGGGGATGAAGGCCGGATCGTAGCCGAAGCCGTTCGTGCCGATCGGCTCCGTGGCGAGCACCCCACGCCAGGTTCCGACCGCCACATGCTCGAAGGGGTCCGTCCCCGGGATCCCCGCGGGCACGACGAGCGCGAGGTGGCAGGCGAACCATGCCGAACGGTGCTCCGCACGCACGTCGCGCAGCTGATCGAGCAGGAGCGCGAGGTTCGCCGACGAGTCGTGGTGCGAGCCCGCCCAACGCGCCGAGAAGATGCCGGGCGCGCCACCCAGGATGTCGACACCGATCCCCGAGTCGTCCGCGAGGGCGATCGAGCCCGTGTGGGCGGCGGCCACGCGGGCCTTGATCAACGCGTTCTCGCTGAACGACGTCCCGTCCTCGACGGGCTCAGGGCCGTCGTAGCCGAGGACCGTGATGCCCGGCACATCGAGGCTCACCAGCCGCTGGAACTCCTCGACCTTGTGCTGGTTGTGCGTCGCGAGGACGATCTCGACGGACATCAGCGGCCGAGGGCCTCGAACTGGATCGCCTTGAGCGACGCCGCACCACCGACGGCCAGATCGAGCAACGAGTCGAGCTCCCGGCGGTCGAACGGTGCCCCCTCGGCCGTCCCCTGCACCTCGACGAACGAGCCCCCTCCGGTCACCACGACGTTCATGTCGGTCTCGGCGCGCACGTCCTCGACATAGGCGAGGTCGAGCATCGGGACACCGTCGATGATCCCGACCGAGACGGCGGAGACGCTGTCCGTGAGTGGTGCGGCCTTCTGCGAGATGAACTTCTTCCCGCGCGCCCATTCGATGGCGTCGGCGAGGGCCACGTAAGCGCCCGTGATCGCGGCGGTCCGCGTGCCACCGTCGGCCTGCAGGACGTCACAGTCGATCACGATCGTGTTCTCACCGAGCGCCTTCGTGTCGATCACGGCACGGAGGCTGCGGCCGATGAGCCGGGAGATCTCATGGGTCCGGCCTCCGATGCGTCCCTTGACCGCCTCACGGTCCATCCGCTCGTTGGTGGATCGCGGCAGCATGGAGTACTCGGCGGTGACCCAGCCCCGACCCTTGCCGTTCAGCCACCGGGGCACCCCGTTCGTGAACGACGCGGTGCACAGCACCTTGGTCCGCCCGAAACTGATGAGCGCCGAGCCCTCGGCCTGCTCGCTCCAGCCCCGCTCGATGGTGATGGGACGCAGCTGGTCGTTGGTGCGGCCGTCGGCGCGCTGGATGTCACTCATGGATGTGCTCCTCGAACTGGTGGGATGGAAGGTCGATGACGCCGGTCTGGACGAGCGAGACCGTTGAGATCTCCCGGCCCATCAGGCGGTTGGCGAGGGCGATGAAGTCGTCGGCGCTGCTCCCCGTCGCCTCGTACCGGTGGGCGGGCGGTTCGCCGCTGTCGCGGAGCAGGTCGCGGGTGACGAGGACCCGGTACACGTCGTTCGCGGTCTCCGTGTCGCTCGAGACGAGGGACACCTGCGGGCCCATCACGTAACTGATCGCGCCCTTCAGGAAGGGGTAGTGGGTGCAGCCCAGCACGACCGTGTCGACCCCGGCGTGCCGGAGCGGTGCGAGGTACTCCTCCGCGGCCTCCAGGAGGTCCGGACCGGTCGTGACACCCGCCTCGACGAACTCCACGAACCGCGGGCAGGCCTGCCCGAACACCGTCAGCTCGGGGTTAACCTCGAACAGGTCCTGATAGGCGCGCGAGTTGATGGTGCCCTCGGTTCCGATGACCCCGATGCGGCCGTTACGGGTGCTGCGGACCGCGGTTCGGACCGCCGGCTGGATGACCTCGACCACCGGGACCGAGTACCGTTCGCGGGCGTCGCGCAGCATCGCCGCCGATGCGGTGTTGCACGCGATGACGAGCATCTTGACGCCCTGGTCGACGAGGGTGTCGAGCACCTCGAGGGAATACCGTCGGACGTCGGCGATGGGTTTCGGCCCGTAGGGCGAATGGGCGGTGTCGCCGATGTAGATCACGGATTCGGCCGGGAGTTGGTCGCTGACCGCTCTCGCCACCGTGAGTCCGCCGACGCCTGAGTCGAAGATGCCGATGGGTGCGTCGTTCACGATGGTCCAGCCTACCCCGCATGACCCCTCGTCATGCCGGACCGCCCGATCACCGCGATCCGTGCACCCGCGCGGCTAGGCTGAACGGGTGCACGAGTCCTCAGCTCTCCTCACCGACCGTTACGAACTCACGATGCTGGACGCCGCCCTCCACCGCGGCACCGCCGATCGGGAGTGCCTCTTCGAGCTGTTCGCCCGCAGGCTCTCAGGCGGACGACGCTACGGGGTGGTCGCCGGTACCGGCCGGTTCCTCGAACTGCTCAAGCGGTTCCGGTTCGGCGAGGCGGAACTGGAGTGGCTGCGCGAGGAAGGCGTGGTCAGCACGGCGGCACTCGACTGGCTCGCCGACTACCGCTTCTCCGGTTCGGTCTGGGGGTACCGGGAAGGCGAGGTGTTCTTCCCCGGTTCGCCGATCCTCGTCGTGGAGGGTACCTTCGCGGAGGCCGTCATCCTCGAGACCCTCGCGCTCAGCGTCTTCAACTACGACAGCGCGGTCGCCACCGCGGCCGCACGCATGACCTCGGCCGCCGGTACACGCCCCCTCGCCGAGATGGGCTCGCGCCGGACCGGTGAGCGGTCGGCGATCGCCGCCGCCAGGGCCGCCTACATCGCGGGCTTCAGCGCCACGTCCAACCTCGAAGCCGGCCGCAGTTGGGGTATCCCGACGATGGGTACCGCCGCACACTCCTTCACCCTCCTGCACGACTCCGAGGAGGACGCGTTCCGGGCACAGATCGACACGATGGGCGCGGGGACGACGCTGCTCGTCGACACCTATGACATCGAAGCGGCGGTGCGGCTCGGCGTGCGCCTCGCAGGGCCCGAGCTCGGCGCGGTCCGCATCGACTCCGGCGACCTGCCGATCGTCGTCGACCAGGTGCGGCGACTGCTCGATGAGCTCGGCGCCACCACGACCCGCATCACGGTCACGAACGACCTCGACGAGCATGCCGTCGCCGCCTTGGCCGCCTCACCCGTCGACTCCTACGGCGTCGGGACGTCCGTCGTCACCGGATCCGGCTCGCCGGCGATGGGGATGGTCTACAAACTCGTGTCCCACCGCGACGACCAGGGCGACTGGATCAGCGTCGCCAAGAAGTCCGCCGAGAAGGCGACCGTCGGCGGCCGCAAGACCGCGGCACGCGCCTACGACCGCAACGGCGTCGCCCGGGAGGAGCGCATCTACCTCGGCGACGGGCCGGCCGGTCAGCACGAGGGGGCGGCCGACGCCGATACGGAACGCCCGCTCATGGTCCCGCTCGTGGTCGGCGGTCTCGTCGACGAGCAGTACCTCGGTGCCGCGGGAACGCGGCAGGCGAGGGAGCACCGCGAGCGTTCGGTCGCGGAACTGCCGCCCCGCGCCGTCAGCCTGACGCGCGGAGACCCGGTGCTTCCGACCGTCTACCTCGAAGGCTGACGACCCCGTCGCACCGGACCAGGTTCTGACCCGCGGGCGGATCAGTCGCGCAGGAGCTTCTCGTAGATCTCCTTGCACGACGGGCAGATCGGGAACTTCTCCGGGTCGCGACCCGGGGTCCACTTCTTGCCGCACAACGCCTTCACCGGCTTCCCGCTGAGCGCCGACTCGAGGATCTTCTCCTTCTTCACGTAGTGCGAGAAGCGTTCATGATCGCCGGGTTCGATGTTCTCGCTCTCGATGAGCTCCTCGAGCTCGCGATCCATGATCGCGGTGCTCCCCCCGTCCGGTGTCCCGCCGGGGTCGATCGTGCTCATCTGCTGCTTCGTGCTGTCATGCTGCGCCATGGCTCCATGGTACCGCCGCAGACGAGCCGGGGCTCCTGTGGTCCTGTCGGAGTCCGTCGGAGGCCTCGGATCAGTGGGAGCTGGCGAAGCCGACGATCTCGGGGCTGCGGCGGTCGAAGACCCGACCACCGGCGAGGATCCCGATGACCAGGACGAGCAGCCCGGTCCCGACGCCCACCGCGAGCGCGCCGAAGTTCCAGTTCGGCTCGCCTGTGAGGCCGAGGACCGCCAACCAGGCGGCCGGGACCGTGAGGACCACGGTGCCCAGCAGGCTCATGAACTGTGCGGACAGTCCGCTGCTGCCGGGGACCTGCGGCTGCTGGAACGGGCTGTCACCCGGCAGCGAGGTCGGGTACGGGAACCGTGCGGAGACGAAGCTCGCGATGCCGGCACCGCTCAGCAACAGACACGTGCTCACGCCGATCATCGACGGCAGGGCGTCCCAATCGCCGTAGAACAGGATGCTGAGCGTCGATCCGACGGCGATGAGCGGGATGCCGATGAGCAGTACCGGGAAGAGGCGGCCGATGCGGTCTGCCCGCCCGCGGACCCCCGAGGCCACGTGCAACCAGACCGCGGTCGAGTCGAAGGCCAGGTCGTTGTGCAGGAGCCAGCCGAGGAACCAGCACACGACCGGGAGCGGCACCAGCGCGAGGACGTTCAACGGGATGCCGGCGACCAGCAGCGGGACGAAGAAGATGAAGGGGGCGATCGGGATGATCACCAGGGAGACGAGGTAGCGCGGGTCGCGCAACCAGTAGGTCATGCTGCGGGCGGCGATGACGCCGGCCGGGCGTCCCGGCAGGAGATCGAACCATCCCAGACCGGTGCTCTCGCGACCGGTTCCGATGCGCTCCGGTGCGACGAGCAACCGCGCGACGAAGGCTTGCCAGGCGAACCAGAGGAGCGCGATCGTCGCCGCGGTCAGCAACAGCTTGACCACGGCCGGCACGATGTCGCCGATGGCCGCGTCGCCGGGGAAGGACCACACGGCACCCAGGGGGGTCCAGCTCAGGATGTCGGCCACCCGGCCGAGCACGGCGAAGCCGTCACGCTGCCAGTCGACCGTGGTCAGGGCGATGATGGCCGGGCTCACGGCGATGATGAGCACGAGTCCGAGCACACCCATGACCTCTTTGGCGCGCCGCGTCGACAGCAGGCTCGCGGAGATCGACGTCGCGATCCGTGCCAGGAGTGCGCACAGCAGGACGCCGAGCACTGCCGACATGACGGCGAGGACCGCCGGGAGCGGCGACCTCGACCAGGTCACGACGGAGGATGCAGCGAGCACGGCGAGGACGATCGACGGAACGGAGACGAGTGCGGCGACGATCAGCCCCGCCGACAGGGTCCGGTTGGGGAGACCGTAGAGCGAGAACGCCCTCGGGTCGAGCTGGTCGTCCACCCCGAACACGAGCGGCAGCACGATGAAGCCCAGGACGATGACGGAGCCGACGAGTACGAGGAGGTTCCGGGTCACTTCCGGATCGGTCGTGCGGAGCGCGACGAGCCCGGTGCTCGCGAGCACCACGACCCAGACACCGAGCGCGATCGCCAGGACGAGTCCAACCAGTCGCCAGGGACTGCGGCGGAACGCGTTCAGCGTCAGCTGCAGTTTCAGTCGGAGAAGCTGTGCAACCATTCCATTCCCTCTGCCGACTTGCGGCCCCCGGCGAGTTCGACGAAGCGCTCTTCGAGCGTCCCCGTCCCCCGCACCTCGTCCACGGACCCGGCGGCGAGCACCTTGCCCTGGACGATGATGGCCACGTGATCGCACACACGCTGGATGAAGTCCATGCCGTGACTCGAGAGCACGACGGTTCCGCCGTTGGCGACGTAGCGCTGCAGGATCTCGATGACGTTGGCGGCCGACACCGGGTCGACCGACTCGAACGGCTCGTCGAGGATGAGGAGACGGGGCGAGTGGATGAGCGCCGCCGCGAGCGCGATCTTCTTCGTCATGCCGGCGGAGTAGTCGGACACGAGACGACCGAGCGCGTCGTCGAGACCGAACGCCCGAGCCAGGTCCGTGGTCCGCGACTTCACCGTCGCCGGGTCGAGTCCGCGGAGGACGCCGGAGTAGTAGAGCAGCTGGTTGCCCGTGAGGCGGTCGAAGAGCCGCAGGCGGTCCGGGAGGACGCCGATCGCACGCTTCGCCTCGGCGGGGTCCTGCCAGACGTCGACGCCCTGGACCCGGATGGATCCGGCATCGGGGCGCAGCAGGCCGGTGACCATGGACAGCGTCGTCGTCTTCCCGGCGCCGTTCGGACCGACGATGCCGTAGAAGGAGCCGCGTCGGACCTCGAGGTCGACGCCGTCGACGGCGACCGTGTCGCCGAACTGCTTCACGAGCCCGGAGATCGACAGCACGATGGGGTTGGCCTCGGGCGCCGCGGTGTCGGCGCCCTTGCCAGCGGCCGGCGACTCAGCGGGCGTCGACGGCGGCTTCGTCGTCGTGGGACGGGCGACCGGACGCTTCGGCGCGACCGGCGGGGCTGCCACCGACGGCGGCGCGGCCTGCACGTCCGAAGCCGGCTCGGTGCGCGCCGACTCGACGGTCGGGCGGGGATCCTCCGTCGTGGTCGTCGCGGCGGTCTCGGGAGCGGTGACCGGGTCGACCGTCGTCGCGGTCGTCGGTTCCGAAGCGGCCGTGGATCCGTCGACGCGGTCGGACTCGGTCGGCGTCACCGTGGTGTCGATGTCCGGGGTGGACCCGGGCTCGGCGGCTGGCGCGGACGTGTCTCCGACCACCGGGGCTCGGACCTCGTCGAGGACACCGGCACTCGCGGCCGCCGTCTGTTCGTTCGGCTTCGGCGTCGTGGTGCGAGCGGTGCCGGAGCGGGCCGGCGTCCGCTTCGCGGGCGTCCGGGTCGTCGTGGACTTCGCGGCGGTGGTCCGGCTCGTGCCGGTCTTCGCTGCCGGCGTCTTGGTGCCCGACGAAGCTCCGGTCGTGCGCGTCGTCGTCCTGGGAGCCCTCGGCGTCGATGCCGGAACCGCGGGGGTCGATCCGTCGTCCGGGGACGCTGGCGTCGCGGTGCTCGGGTCCGTCTCGGGCGCCGCCTTGGCGGGCGTGCGCTTCGCCGCGGTGGTCCGGGCCGTCCCGGTCTTGGCCGCGGTGGTCCGCGCCGTGCCGGTCTTCGCCGCCGTGGTCCGCGAACCCGTCGAGCGGGTCGCCGTCGTCTTCTTCGCGCCCGTGGCGTCCGTCGAGTCCGCTCCGGTGGTGGTGCGTGCAGCACTCGGGCGCTTCGCCGGGGCCTTCGCCGTGCCGGTGGCTCGCGGAGTGGTCGTCCGGGGTGCGCGTTTCGCGGCAGACGGTGCCGAAGCGGACTGCTCGTCCGGTGCACTCGGCTGCGCCACCCCTGGTGCGTCGGGAGCGGACGCCGCCGGCGGACTCGTCGACGGCCCGTCGGCAGGCGCGGGCTGCTCGGCGGGATCTGGCGGAGTCGTGGAAGTCACCAAGCAAACCTACCAACAGCAGCGCCCGCAGCGGACAGCGGAGTCACAGGATGAACAGTTGACACATCTCCCCCAAGCTGTGTAAACGCCGGGTGGTCGATCACGAAACGACAACGGACCCTGTGAACCCATGACAGACGGAGTTCACCGCGGCTAGCCTGTATTTTGGCATGACGGAGTGTCTTTCAATGCACGTCTTGGTAAATCCTCGGTGAATTGTCCACAGCTTCGTGGCACCGCGTGATTCCATACCCACACTGAGGAGAACAACGTGACCACCCAGGTAGTGATCCTTGCCGCCGGAATGGGCAGCCGTCTCGGCCGCTCGCTCCCGAAGCCCCTGACCGAGCTCAGCGACGGCCGCACCATCATGCAGCAGCAGTTCGACAATATCCACCACGCGTTCGGGGCGAGCGCGAAGGTGACGATCGTCGTCGGATACAAGCTCGAGCACATCATCGAGGCCTTCCCCGACGCGTCCTTCGTCTACAACGAGCAGTACGACCAGACCAACACCTCGAAAAGCCTCATGCGTGCACTCGCCGCATCGCAGGCCGGTGGCGTCCTCTGGATGAACGGCGACGTCGTCTTCGACCCGGCGGTCCTCGACCGCGCCGCGGCGATGATCGCCAAGGACCGCTCCTTCGTCACCGTCAACACCTCGAAGGTGTCCGACGAGGAAGTGAAGTACACGACCAGCGCCGAGGGGTTCATCAAGGAACTCTCCAAGACGGTCGTGGGCGGGCTCGGCGAGGCCGTCGGCATCAACTACATCTCCTCGCAGGACAAGGCGATGCTGCACCGCTACCTCGCGAAGGTCGGCGACCAGGACTACTTCGAGCGCGGTATCGAGCTCGCCATCGAACGCGAGGGCATGCTCGTCGAACCGGTCGACATCTCGGACCTGTACGCGGTGGAGGTCGACTTCGCCGAGGACCTCGAGCGAGCGAACCTCTTCGTCTGAGCATCCCGTCCGCTCCGCACCCGAACGCCGTCCCGACGCTGAGCGTCGAGGACGGCGTTCCTGCGCGACCTCGATAAGGTTGGTCCCGTGAGTTCTTCAGCTGAGACGCGGCCAAGGATGTCGCGTTCGGCCAGATACCGCCACGCGCTCTGGATCCTGACGGTCCGGGATCTGCGCGTGCGCTATTCGACGAGTGCGCTCGGGTACGTGTGGTCCATCCTCGACCCGCTCGTCATGAGCGGGATCTACTGGTTCGTCTTCACGCAGGTGTTCCGGCGCGATGTCGGTGAGGAGCCGTACATCGTCTTCCTCCTCGCGGCGCTGTTGCCGTGGATGTGGTTCACCGGGTCGGTGTCGGACAGCACCCGTGCGTTCCTGCGCGAGGCGAAGCTGGTGCGGTCGACGACGATCCCCCGCACCATCTGGGTCAACCGCATCGTGCTGTCGAAGGGCATCGAGTTCCTCGCAGCACTCCCCGTCCTCGCGGCGTTCGCCGTCTTCAGCGGCGCGTCGGTCAACCTCGACATCCTGCTCTTCCCGCTCGCGATCGCCATCCAGGCCGTCCTCACCGTCGGGCTCTGCCTGATCGTCGCGCCCCTCGTCGTGTTCTTCCGCGACCTGGAACGCGCGGTCAAACTCGTGCTGCGCTTCATGTTCTACGCGACCCCGATCATCTACAGCACGACCGCCCTGCCGGACCGCATCGAGCCCTTCGCCGCGCTCAACCCCCTGAGCGGCATCTTCGCGCTGTACCGATCCGCGTTCTTCCCGCAGGAACTCGACTGGTACCTCGTGGGCGTCTCGGCCGGGATGTCCGCCGTGATCCTGGCGCTCGGCCTGCTGATCTTCAAGCGGTGCGAGCGCTCCGTGCTAAAGGAGATCTGATGTCGACCGACAGCTCCCCCACGACCCGCGCCGCCATCTCGGTGACCGACGCCGGCATCCGCTTCCGCCGGAACCGCGGCGGTCGGCGCAGCTTCAAGGACCTCTTCGCGGGACGGGACCGCCGATCGCGCCCAGGCGAGTTCTGGCCGTTGCGGCACGTCTCGTTCGAAGTCGCGCCCGGGGAGGCGATCGGCGTGGTCGGCCGGAACGGACAGGGCAAGTCGACGCTCCTGAAGCTCGTCGCCGGCGTCGTCCTGCCCGACGAGGGAACCGTGGGCGTCCGCGAGGGGGTCGCGCCCCTGATCGAGATCACGGGCGGCTTCGTCAACGACCTCACCGTCCGCGACAACGTCTACCTGACCTCGGGACTCCACGGCATGTCGCGTCGCGAGATCGACGAACGGTTCGACGACATCATCGCCTTCGCCGAGATCGCCGATTTCGTCGACACCCCGTACAAGCACCTCTCCAGCGGCATGAAGGTCCGCATCGCGTTCGCGGTCATCGCGCAGCTCGAGGAACCGATCATCCTCGTGGACGAGGTGCTGGCCGTCGGCGACCGGGCCTTCCGTGAGAAGTGCTACCGCCGGATCGAGGAGCTCCTCGAGGGCGGGCGGACGCTGTTCTTCGTCTCGCACAACGAGAAGGACCTCCGCCGGTTCTGCACGCGCGGCCTCTACCTCGACAAAGGTGCCCTCGTCCTCGACGCGTCGATCGACGACGTGCTCGACCGCTACAACGCCGACTACAACAGCTGAGCCGCCGCAGCAACCGTCGGCGGTCCTGAAGGACCACGACGTAGACTGGCCGCCCCGCCCACGAGGAGGCCGACATGACCGGACCGCAGCAGGGACCGGTTCCCGGTCCCGCCCACTATCCGAACCCCGCAACGCAACAGCCGATGCTCCCCGAGCCCGGGTGGGTGCGGGCCCTCGACCGCGTCCTCTGGGTGCAGCGGCCGGTGGTCGTGGCCCACATCCGGTCGATCCGACGTATGTACCCCAACGCGACGGCCGATCAGCTGATCCGCGTTCTGGAGCGTCGATACCTCGCGACGGTGACGACGACCGGCGCCGCCGTCGGTGCGACCGCCGTCGTGCCCGCCATCGGGACCGCGACGACCCTCGCGCTCTCCGGCGTCGAAACGGCCGGCTTCCTCGAGGCCACGGCGTTGTTCGCGCAGTCGGTCACGGAGGTCCACGGCATCGCCCTGGCCGATCCGGTCAGGTCCCGCGCGCTCGTCATGACGATGATGCTCGGGAAGGCCGGCACCGACCTCCTCCGCAACTTCGGGTCCCAGGCGACCGGCAAGGGCATCCCCCGACAGGCGTTCTGGGGTCAGACGATCACCCAGGGGCTGCCCTCGATGATCGTGGGACCGGTCGCAGATCAGCTGCGGGTGCGGTTCGTCAAGCACTTCGCCGCGAGCGGCGGCGCCGGCGTCATCGGCAAGGCCCTGCCGTTCGGTGTGGGCGCGGCCGTCGGCGGTATCGGCAACCACCTCCTCGGACGGCAGGTGGTCCGTGCCGCGCGCCAGGCGTTCGGACCGGCGCCGTTCGTTGTTCCGCTGGACCTCGAACCGCGGATGCGCGCGGTCACCGGCACGTCCCGCCTCGGCAGGTTCCGCGACCAGGTGTTCCGCCGAACTGGGCAGCAGGCCATCGAGTCCGGCCCTGGCGCGCCGGGCCACCCCGCAGGCCCTGCCCAGGACCCGCCAGTCGGTCCGTGAGTCGCTGCAGGCGATGCGGCATCTCTCCAGGTCCGTCGCGTAGCGTCGAGTCGTGAAACTTCCCTTCCTTCGTCGTTCCCAGAGCCTCCTCCCCGAAGGTCGTCACTTCGCGGTCACGTGGGGCCTGACGGACGACTTCGGGGGGATGACCGAAGCGATGTTCCACCGTTCGCGGGCGTTCGTGCGTCTGGCCGGTACGCCCGTCGACATCCTCACCTTCGACCAGCGACCGGACTACCCCGCCCTCGAGCAGCGGCTCCGATCCCGTGGTGACCTCGTGGACGACATGCGGATCGTCAACCTCTACGACTGGTTGCGTTCGAACCCGCTGCCGGGTGGCTCCCTCGACCTCGAGCGGTATCCGTTCACGCCGCTCCCCACAGTCGACGACGGCACCGAGCGGCGCCGCGGCGAGGCCGTCCTGAGCCGGGAGCGTCGCGACGACGCCGGCCAGGTGCTGCAGGTCGACGTCTACCGCACCGACGGCACCCTCCTCCTCTCCGACCGCCGCGACACTAAGGAGCTGGGCACCAAGGGCGGCCGCTCTGTCGTGCTGTGTGACGACCACGGCCAGCCGGTGCGCGCCTGGGGTCGGATCTGGTCGCTGTATCGGGCGTGGTTCGACGCGATCACCGCCGGGGCCCCGGCCTGGATGATCGTCGACAGCAAGACCACCGCCCCGTTCGTCCTCAGCTATCGCAACCGGAACGTGGTCACGGCGCATGTCGTGCACGCCTCCCACCTCCAGGGCACCGAACGACCGCACGGTCGACTGCGGGAGTCGCGGCGCGCGGTCTTCGAGGCGCTCGACGACTTCGACCTCGTCGCCCTCCTGAGTGAGCGTCAACTGGCCGACGTGCGGACCATGCTCGGTGACCACGCCTCGCTCGCGGTCATCCCGAACTCGCGCGACCTCGTCGACAAGCACGTCGCGCAGGCAGCGCGTCCCCGTCATCGCGGGATGTTCCTCGGGTCGCTCACGGCGCGCAAGCGCCCCGCTCACGCCATCCGGGCCGTCCTGGCAGCGACACCCGCCGTCGGCACGCCTCCGACGCTCGACGTCTACGGCGGCGGCGAGCTGCTCGGCGAACTGCAGGCCATCCTGACCGCGGAGGATCCCGAGCACCGCATCGTCCTCCACGGCTACGACCGCTCGGCCCGCGAACAGCTCGGCGCCGGCTCGTTCCTCGTCATGACCTCGACCTCGGAGGGCTTCCCGCTCGTCCTCGTCGAGGCGATGGCGGCGGGCTGCCTGCCGATCGTCGTCGACGTTCCCTACGGACCGGCCGACATCGTCACCGATGGACGCAACGGGTTCCTCGTCCCGTCCGCCGAGCCGGCCGTCGTCGCCGCTGCCATCGAACGGCTGCTCGCGCTCCCCGACCACGAGGTGGACGCCATGCGCCGCCACGCGCGGACCACCGCCGAGCAGTACGACGACGAGGCCGTCACCCGTCGGTGGGCTCAGGAGTTGCGCGCGGCCGATCGTCGGAAGAAGCGGAAGGCGCTCGTCCCCCGCGTCGGCTGACGGCCCACGAACGCACCGCTTCCGTCTGCGCCTGGACGGCCCGGCCGACGCGACGCGCGAGGCCGTGTGAGGGCCGCTCGACGAGCTGGAAGAACGCGGCGGCGACCAGCAGGCTGAGTGGGACACCGACAATGCCGACCAGCCACCAGCGTGCATCACCGAAGGAGAACGCCAGCGTCGCCAGGATCGGCGCGTGCACGAGGTAGAGGCTGAACGACACTTTCCCGAGCCACAGGACCGGTCGGACCTCGAGCAGTCGTCGGGCGAGCGGGCTTCCGATGGCGACGACGATGAGTCCGGCCGCACCCACACCGGAGAGCCCCCAGAGCGCCTGGCCGAGCGACGAGGACGACTCGACGAAGGGACGGGACAACCAGCTGGCCACGAGGAGCAGGGCGGAGACGCCGGTCAGGATGCCCCACTGCCACGGGCGTGACCGCTCCACCGCCCAGTCCCGGAGGCTCTCGAGCCGGACCGCGATCAACGTACCGATGAAGAAGGCCGGGAGGTACACGGCGGCGTCGACGCCCGCGACGCGACCGACGACCATCACGACCGACATGAGTGCCGCGATCGGCCACGCCCAGCGACGGAGCAGCCGTGCGAGCACGACGGCGACGGGCAGGAGGAGCGTGAAGATGAGTTCCCACCGCAACGACCAGAGCGTGTTGACGAGCGTGTAGCTGACGGGCGTGAGGGTGGCCTCCGACAGGAGGTGCAGCGGGTCCACGCTCGTCGCGTTCGCGTTGGCGATCCACTCGCCGGTCGTGACCGAGGCCTGATCCCGCGGGATGAGCAGGATGAGCGCGGCCGCGAACAGGAGCGCTCCCCAGACCGGCAGGTACAGCCGCACGAAACGGGCGGCGAAGAAGCCAGGCCAGCTCGCGCCACCGCGCAACAGCGGCAACGCCACGACGAGGCCGCTCAGGACGAAGAACACCTGCACTGCCTCGGTTCCGGCGAACAGCAGCTTGAGCGGCGTCTCCGTCGCGATGTCCCACGCCGGTTCCGAGATGCGGCCGGTGGCGAAGGGTCGCGCCAACAACGACACGTGGTAGAGCACCACGACGACGCTGGCGACACCACGGACTCCGTCGAGGGAGGCCAGTCGCCCGGAGGACGGATTCACCTGCCCGACCCTACGTGGTTCTCCTGGGCGCGGACTCAACGATCCAGCGCGCCTCAGGCGCGATCCTCGTCGTCGTCCTCGTCCTCGTCGTCCTCATGTTCGTCGAGCTCCGGGCGGTCATCCGCGTGGAGGAGCGCGAACCGGTCCCATTCCGCCATCAGGTGCTCGATGGCCTCGTGGAACCGGGCCGTCGTCACCCCGGGAGTCGTGTCGCCGAAGTAGTACTCGACCCAGTGCTGCAGCCGTGCCACGGTGTCCGGATCCTGGAGCAGGCGGTCGATGCCGCCCACGATGTCCGACGCGTCCGACGCGTCGAGCCACTCGCAGGCCGAGAGGTATCCGCCGGTGTCGATCTCGGCCTCGGGATGCACCGGACGCGTGATCATGAGCGGCTTCCCGCTGGCCAGCCGGTCGTAGACCATGGCGGAGATGTCGACGATCGCCGCATCGGCCGCCGCCAGTTGCCACCCGAGTTCGGCGCCGGTGTCGACGACGTGCTGGGCGGAGGCGTCCGTGCGGTTCGCCTCCTGCAGGGCGGACATGATCTCTCGGTTGGCACTGGCGTAGGACGCGTCGACGACACCGCTCCGCGGGTGCGGCCGGTACACGACACGGTGACGGCCCGTCGCGATGAGTGCCCGGACGAGGGCGACGCCGTGACTGGCGATCGACCCGTACGCGGCCGCGGCGCGGTCCCCCTCCCAGGTCGGGGCGTAGAGGACGACGATCCGTTCGTCCGGCGTGTACGGCAGCGCTCCCGAGTAGTGGTCCGCCTGTGGACGGCCGATCATGATCGCGCGCTTGTCGAAGTCGTAGTCCCAGAGCACCCGCTCGAGTCGGTTCCTCGCGGCCTGACCGGCGATGAGGCTGTAGTCGTAGGCCTTGAACTGGTTCGTGGTCATGTACATCTTGTCGCTCTCGCCATGGTTGACGAACACGTGCCAGCGGGAGCCGTACCGGAACATCTGGAAGTTCCTGGCGTTCTGGTTGACGTACAGCACGACGCGGATGTCCTGCTCGGCGAGCGTCCGTTCGAGCGCGACGACCGTCCGGACGTAGGCCGTGGGGACGGGCGACTCCTCGAACAGCTTCGCGGCCGCCGTCGCTCCGCGGCTGAGGATGAGAACCGGCCAGCGCTTGGAGAGCTCGGCGAGCGGGCGGTACCACTGCCGGATCTGGTACATGTTCACGGCGCCATCGGCGAAGTACACCGCCACCTTGAAGCGGCCGGGTTCGATCACGGGAGCCGCCTGCATCTGGACGGCGAGGACGGCTCTCGCCCGCCGGTTGGCGAGCAGGTCCCGCGCCAGGGTGATGGCGCGCCGACCGTCTCTGATCAGTCCCATGTCAGCTCCAGCATCCGTCAAGCGTAACGACGCCAGGTCACAGTGGGGTCACGACGGTGCCCGGTGGTCAGATGACCGGAGGCCGACCCGCTCTGGCCATCCGCCAGACCGTCCGCCAGCGCAGTGGCCGGCGTCCGCCCGGGTCGGTCCTCCACCCCTCGCGCCACCCACCGAACCAGGGCCGGAGCGCCTCGGGCTTGCGCCACCACCGCGCGATCTGGATCGCCGTCCAGGAACCGACGTAGAGCGGGACGAGCGGGAGCGGGAGGTTCCGCCGAGCGAGCCAGACGCGGTTCCGAGCGTTCAGGCGGTAGTACGCGGTGTGTCTGGTCGGCTCGGTGACCGGGTGGTTGGCCTCGAGCGACGCCTCGTACCAGGCGCGCCTCCCCTGGTCCCAGACCCGCCAGGCGAGTTCGATGCCCTCGTGTGCGTAGAAGAACGGCTCGGCCCAACCGCCGACGGCGTCGAACACCCGGCGAGGCAGGAGGACCGCCGCTTCGAGGCAGGAGAAGACCGCGCTCGAGTGCTGTGGATCCTTGTCGCGGGTCCTGGGCACCCAGCGGGACGGCGTCGGGACACCGGTCGCGTCGGCGAGCCTGGGCTGGAGCAGCCCGATCGACCGGTCGGCGTCGAGGATCGCGATCGCGTCCTGGAGGAACGTCGTCGACGGGATGGTCGCGTCGTCGTCGAGGAAGAAGATGAACTCGCCGTTGACGGTGGCGGCACCACGGTTGCGACCGGCGGGGATCCCGAGGTTCTCGGCCAGCGCCAGCCCGCGCACCCCCGATGGGAGCCCGGACGGTTCCCAGCCGTTGCCGACCACCACGACATCGAGTTCGACGCCACGCTGGGCGAGCACGCTCGCGACACCGGCGGCCAGCTCGACGGGCCTGGTCCCCTGCGTCAGCACGACGACGCCGACGGATCGGGTGACCGGGATCGGTCCCGACATCACGCGCGCAGTCGATTCGACGAGACGATCGCGACGAAGTGGCCGACGACCGTCAGGAGGGCCAGCGGCACGAGGACCGCGAGGGTCCACCGCATCGCCTCGACGTCGCCGACGAAGAGTCCGACGACGGATGCCGCGAAGACGACCATCGTGAGTTCGACCGAGTGGAAGAGGCGGTGGAACGGCAGGAACCGCGCGACCCGTCTGGCCATCGCGAGGACTCCCCCACGAGGTGCCGACTCCTCCGTCGAGTACGTGAGCTTGGGGGCACCGAAGCCGGCGCGGGCGACGCGCACCATGTCGTTCAGGGCCTTGTTCAGCACGACGAACAGGGCGAGCGCGAACCCGAGCGTGATCCAGGTGAGGTCGGCCGGTGCGTCGACCGGCCATCCGGCCGCCCGGACACCGAGCGCGATGGCGATGAGTGACTCGGTCGAGTAGTGTCCCACCGAGTCGAGGAACGCCCCTGCGGGACTGGACGTCCTGCGCCACCGCGCGACCTCGCCGTCGCAGCAGTCGACGAGCATCTGCGTCTGACCCAGGACGAGGGCGAGCGCGGCGCCGCCGAAGCCCGGGATGAGCAACGCCGCAGCAGCAGCCCAACCGGTGAGGATCATGAGTCCGGTCACGCCGTTCGCGCTGATGCTGGTGCGCAACAGCAGCCAGGTGACGTACGGCGACAGGTCGCGGAGGTAGAGGTCCGCCGTCCAGTGTTCCGCGTTCTTGCGGGCTCGGACCTCGGGGGGCTGCGCCACGGCCCGGAGTTCGGCGATCGTCCGTGGCGGGGTGAGCCGCGGACCCGGAGCGTCTGCACGGGGATCCGACATCTAGACCGCCTTCGGTGGGTTGCGCAGAGCGGAGATGTCCTTCGCGAGCGAGCCGTAGCCGAGCACGAAACCGGTGCCCCAGCAGAAATGGATGCACGGGAGCACGACGAGCATCCACAGGCTCGTGCGCACCCCGTCCCGCCCGGTGACGATGATGCTCGCGAGCAACACGATGAGCGCGTACCCGATGGGTGCCGCGAACCCGATCAGGAGCCACGGAGGGATGCCGGCAGCGAGCTGAAGGAGCCCGCCGAGGCCGAGCAGGGTGCCGAGGACGATCCCGAGCACGAGCACCGGCGGGGCGAAATACCTGAGCGTGCCGCGCGTGGGGAAGCTCCGACTGAGCTCGCCGCGCCAGAGACCGGTGGAGAAGAACTGACGGGCGAGGGCGCGCATGCTCGCCCGCGGACGGTACACGACACGCAGCTCGGGGGTGAACCAGACGAGACCGCCCGCGTGCTTGATGCGGCGGTTGAGCTCCCAGTCCTGCCCGCGCTTGATGCGCTCGTCGAACATGCCGACCCGTACGAGCATCTCGCGGTCGAACACGCCGAGGTAGACCGTGTCGGCCGGCCCCTCACGCCCGCCGACGTGGTGCGGCGTGCCGCCGAGGCCCACCCGCGAGCCGTACGCCCGTGCCACCGCCGTCTCGAACGCAGTGCGCCCGCGAGCGTCCATGATCCCGCCGACATTCTGCGCACCGGTGCGCAGCATCGTCTCGACGGCGATCCTGGCGTAGTCGCTCGGGAGCTCCGAATGGGCGTCGACCCGGATGACGATCGGATGGGTCGACGCCGAGATGGCGAGGTTCAGCCCGGCCGGGGTCGAGCCGACGCGGTTCTCGAGCACGTGGATGCGCGGATCCGCGGCCTGGAGCGACCGGACCAGTTCCGTCGTCCCGTCGATGCTCGGACCGACGGCGATCGTGATCTCGACGTCGCCCGCGTAGTCCTGCGCGAGCAGGCTGTCGACGGCTGCTCGAACGTGCCGTGCGTCGTTCAACACGGGCATCACGTAGGAGACTCCGGGCAACGACGGTGCGTCGGCCTGGCCTCGGTCGTTCGACATGTGGGGTTCACTCCGTGATTCGTTCGATCGAGCCTAGCAGCCGGTCGCGGGCCCGGGCCCGGACGCGGAGACGCCCGCACGGTGCCGTGCGGGCGTCTCCTGGACTGCGGGTCGCGAGCGTCAGAGCGCGAGTTCCCCGAGGGTGACCTCGGCGCTCTGCGAATCGCTCCCCCGGGTGAAGGTGACCTTCGCCGTCGCCCCACCGGCGAGCGCCCGGACCTGCGCGGTCAGGTCGTTCGCTCCGGTGATCGGCACGCCGTTGAACTCCGTCACGACGTCGCCCGACTTCAGGCCGGCGGCCTGGGCGGCACCGTTGTCGGTCACCTTGTCGATGAGCGCCCCGGCGACGGTGCTCTTCGCGTCGCTCGCGGCATCCTTCACGGTGGCGCCGAGCAAGCCGTGGGTCGCCTTCCCCGTCTTGATGATCTCGTCCGAGACGCGCTTGGCGATGTTGGCGGGGATGGCGAAGCCGACGCCGATGCTCCCGCTCTGCGAGGACGAGTCGGTGCTCCCGGCGCTCGCGATGGCGACGTTGACGCCGATGAGCTTGCCGGTGCCGTCGACGAGTGCGCCACCGGAGTTGCCGGGGTTGATCGCCGCGTCGGTCTGGATGACCGCGATGGAGATCGAGGAGGTCGGCGCCGTCGGCGTCTTGCCCGGGACGTCGAAGTTCCAGGGGCTCTGGTTGTCGCCGTTCGGGTCGTCCGAGCCGCCGTCGTCGCCGGAACCGGAATCCGGCACTGCGGACGAAGCGACGGTGATGCTCCGGTTCAGGGCGCTGACGATCCCGTCGGTGACCGTTCCGGCCAAGCCGAGCGGTGCGCCGATCGCGACGGCCGTCTCGCCGACGTTGAGCTTGTCGGAGTTCGCGAACTCCATCGGGCTGAGGCCGGATGCGTCTTCGAGCTTGATGACGGCGAGGTCGTAGACGGGGTCCGTGCCGACGAGCTTGGCGGAGTACAACTTGCCGTTCGCGTCCGTGACCCGGATGGTCGGGTCGGCGACCTGACCGTCGAGGGTAACAACGTGGGTGTTCGTCAGGACGTACCCGTCCTTGCTGAGCACGATGCCCGAACCGGTACCGGCGCTCTGGCCCCCTTGCACCGACAGCGTCACGACGCTCGGCCCGGCCGTGGCGGCGATGGCCGTCGTGAGGCTGACGTCGGCGTCGTCGTTGATCGCGAAGGCCTTCGATCCGGCCTCGTTGCTCGACACGCTCGACTTCGTCGCGTTCGTCACCCAGAGGGTCGCGCCCGCGCCGGACGCGCCGCCGATGAGGGCTCCGACCGCGAGCATCGCGACCATCCCGGCGAGCGGGCGGTTCGTCTTCTTGGGGCGGGGTGCCGGCGGGGTCCCGACGTGCTGCTGCGCGTAGGGCGACGCACCGTAGGCCCCGGGCTGCTGACCGGGCTGGTACTGCCCCGTCCCGGGCTGGCCGGACTGCGGGTGGCCTGGCTGCGGGTGCCCTGCCTGCGGCTGGGCGGGCTGCTGCTGGTAGGCGCCGTACGCGTTCGGCTGCGGCTGACGCGTGAACGCCGCGCTCGGATACTGCGACGGCTGCTGGTAGGGAGACCCCTGCTGCGGCGACCCGAGCGGCGGCTGCGCGGCCTGGCCGTACAGCGGCTCGGTCGGCTGCGTCGCCGTCGGCGGCGGGAAGTACGCACCGGCCGTCGACGGCCGGGTCTCACCCGCGGCGGCGGGACCGCCGGCCTGCTCAGCGGCGGCGGACTGCGGCGTGGTCTCCCCGGCGGGGGTGGACTCGGGGTGTTCGGCGGGCTGCTGTCCGTCTGCGGGTTCGGTCATGGTGGTTCTGCTCCTTCCAAGCGCAGTCAGCTTCGCGCGCCGAGCTGTGTGTTTCATTCGCACGGGCTGTACGCGGGCTAGGTCTTCGCCGCAAGCCGCCGTGGGTGGTGTCCTAGATTGGAGGCGGCCTGTCACTCAGGCCGCGGAGGGAGATCGACATGGTGGTTGACGGACCCTGGCGCCGCACTGCGGAGGGCGCCGGACTCGTGGACGAGGAGGGCGCCGTCTCCTCGACGATCTTCGCCGAGATGAGCGCCCTCGCCCTGCAGACCGGCGCGGTGAACCTCGGCCAGGGGTTCCCCGACGAGGACGGACCGGAATCCGTCCTCGCCGAAGCGATCGCCGCGATCGAGCGGGGCGAGAACCAGTACCCGCCGGGCCCCGGCACCCTCGACCTCCGCACCGCCATCGCGGAGCACCAACGACGCTTCTACGGTCTCGACGCCGATCCCCAAGGAGAGGTGCTCGTCACGGCCGGAGCGACTGAGGCGCTCGCCGCCTCCCTGCTCGCCCTCGTCGAGCGCGGTGACGAGGTGGTGACCTTCGAACCGTTCTACGACGCGTACGGCGGCCTCATCGCGCTCGCAGGGGGCAGGCACCGGACCGTGAAGCTGCGCGCACCGGACTTCCAACCCGATCCGGAGGAACTCCGTGCCGCGGTGAACGACCGGACGCGGATCATCCTGGTCAACACGCCGCACAATCCGACCGGCACGGTCCTCGACCGGCCGACCCTCGAACTCATCGTCGAACTCGCCGACCGCCACGACGCCCTCATCGTGACCGACGAGGTCTACGAACACCTGACGTTCGACGTCCCCCACGTCCCGATCGCGACCCTTCCGGGGGCCGCGGAGCGCACGCTGACGATCTCCTCGGGCGGGAAGACCTTCAGCACGACGGGCTGGAAGATCGGTTGGCTGACCGGCCCCCGCGAGCTCGTCGCAGCGGTGTCGACCGTGAAGCAGTACCTCAGCTATGTCAACGGCGCCCCGTTCCAGCCGGCGATGGCGACAGGGCTCCGACTCCCAGACGCCGCCTTCACCGCGATCGCCGACGGCCTCCGGGGAAAACGCGACCTCCTGAGCGAGGGACTCTCCGCAGCCGGCTTCGAGACGTTCCGACCCGACGGCACCTACTTCATCGTGGCGGACGCGGCGCCACTCGGCCATCGCGACGCGGCCGCGTTCTGTCGCGCCCTGCCGGAGCTCGCCGGCGTCGTCGCCGTGCCGTTGTCGGCGTTCTGCCTGGACCGGCGCGACCCGGACTATGCGTCACTCGTCCGATTCGCGTTCTGCAAACGCACCGAGGTGCTCGCGCGCGCCGTCGACGGACTCGCGCGGCTCGCACGCTGACCCCGGTGCAGACGACGACGGGCACCGGATCGCTCCGGTGCCCGTCGTCGTCGTGATCCGCTACTTCGTGAGCGAGTCCACGTACTCCTGGTTGTCGCTGATCCACTTCTCGACCACCGGCGCGTAGTCCTTCGAGTCACCCTCGTTGAACATGGCGTTCTCGAGCGAGAACAGGCGTTCGGAGTCGAAGTCGAAGTCCTTCAGCCATCCGGCGAGCGTCGGGTACTCCTCGGCGAAGTCGGCCTTGCCGAAGCTGTGGATGCCTTCGGCGTCGCCGAGCGCGCCCTTCGGGTCCTCGAGGTCCTTGATCGGGAACGCGTCGTAGGCCCAGTGCGGACGCCAGAGCGTGACGGCGATGTTCTCGCCGGCATCGGTGGCCGCCTTGAGCTCGGAGAGCATCGCGGGAGTACCCGAGGTGAGGAACTCCCAGTCCTCGAGACCGTACTCGGGGATGACCTTGTCCTGGGTCGCCTCGGTGAGGCCGGCACCCGGGTCGATGCCCACGAGGCGGTTGTCGAAGAGGTCGGCGTTCGCGGCCAGATCCTCGAGGGAGTCGACGGGAGCGTCCTCGTTCACCGCGATCGTGAGCTTGGCGTCGGTGTTCCAGGCGCCGAGGTCGACGACGTCGTCCCCGAACTTCTCGATGTAGCTCGCGTGGGTGGTCGGCAGCCAGACGTCGAGTGTGAGGTCATAGTCGCCCGTGCTCAATCCGGAGAACACCGGGGCCGGCTCCGCCTCCTCGAGCGTGACGTCGTAGCCCTGCTCCTCGAGCACGGCCTTCCACAGCTCGGAGGCGGCGATGCCCTCGTCCCAGCCGCTGAAGACGGCGATGGTCACGGCCTGCTTGTCGCCGTTCTCGAGCGTCTCCTCGGACGCGCCTGCGGAGCAGCCGGAGATGGCGAGCGTCGCCGCCGCCCCCGCTGCGATGGTGGTGGCGATCTTGGTGCGGTACTGCATGTTCGATGATTCCTTTCGTCCCGCGAACGGGGATCGGTGTCGTCGGTTGAAGTCGGGAGGGCCGGGCGTCAGCGTGAGCCGGCCGGGGACGGAGCGGGCTTCCCGCTCGACTCGACATGGCTGGTCGAGTCCGTCGTGGTGGTGCTCGAGGCAGGCGCGGGGCGGATGCCACCCGGTGCCGGCGTCGGCTTCACGCGCCGCCCACGCTTGCGACCGGCGCCGAGCGAGGCGGTGAGGCGGTCCAGGAAGATCGCCAGGATGACGACCGACAGGCCCGCTTCGGAGCCGAGCTGGATGTCGATCCTGGAGAGGCTCTTCACCACGTCGCCACCCAGTCCACCGGCGCCGACCATCCCGGCGATGACGACCATGGAGAGCGAGAGCATGATGACCTGGTTGACGCCGGCCATGATGTTCGGCATCGCGAGCGGCAGTTGGATCTGGCGCAGGATCCGCCACGAGGAGGCTCCGAACGCGTTGCCGGCCTCGACGACCTCCCGGTCGACGTTGCGGATGCCCAGCTCCGTGAGCCGGACGGCCGGGGCCAACGCGAAGACGATCGTCGCCACGATGCCCGGGACGACGCCGATGCGGAACAGGATGAGCGCCGGGATGAGGTAGACGAACGCCGGGGTCGTCTGCATGAAGTCGAGCAACGGCCGGATGATCGACGAGGCGACCTTCGAGCGGGCAGCCAGGATCCCGAGCGGTATGCCGATGACGATCGCGATGAGGCCGGCGACGAGGACGAGCGAGAGCGAGTCCATCGCGTTCTCCCACTGCTCCACGCCGACGATGATCAGCAGACCGAGGGCCGAGCCGATCGCGAACACAGGGCCGCGGACGATGAGCGCGAGGATCGCTGCGACGAGGATGATCACCCAGAAGGGCGGTCCGCTGAGGATCGTGTCGACCCCGTCGTAGAGTCCCTGGAAGACCGCGCGGATCACGTCGAACACCGGCTGGAACACGTCGGTGATGAAGTCGACGAACGCTTCGACCCACGCTCCGATCTCGGGGCGGGTGATGGCGTCGATGAGGTCGGACGATTGGAGACGGAGGCCGTTCATCGGACGTTCCCTTCCTGGAGGGCGGCGGAGGGTTCGGTCGTGGACGGTTCAGCGGCCGTCGGGTCGACGGATCCACCGTCGTCGGGGTGCTGCGGGTCTTCCGCGGTCGACCGCAGGGTCGCCGTGATGAGCTCGACGGGCACGGTCGCCGGCGGACCGACGAGGCTGATCTCGTCCGTGTTGGTGGAGACGTTGCCGACGGCGGCGAGCAGGGTCACCCGCGGGACGACGCCGAGGAGACGCGTCCGCTCGTCCACGACGGCGACCGGGAGGGCACTCTCGACCGCGGACTCGAACAGGTCGACGAGCGCGGCCTCCGGGGAGACGGTGGCGAGGTCCGCGGTGATGACGCTGCCGAGCTCGTGGTCGCCCGCCCGGACGAGACGAAGGACGTCCTTGTCGCGGACGACGCCGAGCAGCTGGCGTCCCGGGCCGACGACGAACGCGGTCGAGGTCTGCAGATCGCGCATGATGCGCAACGCCGCCCGCGGACCGGCGGACGCGGACACGACGGAACGCGCAGGCTCCATCACACCGCCGGCCGTGAGCACGCGAGCGCGGTCGACGTCCTGGACGAACTGCGCCACGTAGTCGTTCGCCGGGTCGGTGAGGATGTCGTTCGGCGTACCGACCTGGACGATCCGACCGTCGCGCATGACGGCGATCCGGTCGCCGAGGAACATCGCCTCGTTGAGGTCGTGGGTGATGAAGATGATCGTCTTCCCCAGCTCAGCCTGCAGCTCGACGAGCTGCTCCTGCATCTCGCGACGGATGAGCGGGTCGAGCGCGGAGAAGGCCTCGTCCATCAGGAGGATGTCGGTGTCGGACGCGAGTGCGCGGGCCAGTCCGACGCGCTGCTGCATCCCGCCGGAGAGCTGGCCGGGGAGCTTGTCCTCCCAGCCGGCGAGTCCCACCCGTTCGACGACGGCCTGAGCACGCTCGCGACGCTCCGCCGCGGGCACACCCTTGACCTCCAGCCCGTAGGCCGCGTTCTCGAGGACCGTGCGGTGGGGCAGCAGGGCGAAGTGCTGGAAGACCATCGAGATGTTCTCCTGGCGCACCGCACGAAGCTGCTTGGAGGAGACGCCGGAGATCGGCTGCCCAGCGACCGTCACCGTACCGGCGGTCGGCTCGAGCAAGCCGTTGAGCATGCGGATGAGCGTCGACTTGCCCGAGCCGGAGAGGCCCATCACGACGAAGATCTCGCCCTGCTTCACGTCGAATGACGCGTCGATGACGGCAGCGGTCCCGCTCGTCGCGATCTCGTCGCGGGACGCACCCGCTTGCAGACGCTTGACGGCGTCCTTCGGCTTCCTGCCGAAGACTTTGTACAGACCCGTCGCTGAGACGGCAATCGTTTCGGTCATTCTTTCTCCCGGAAGCGCACGCGGAGCCGCGTTGCACTCTTCCTGTCGATCGTCAGGCCGGGTCGAACGACTCAGGATCCGCCCCATCGGCGCACTGACAGACAGCGCGCGGGCTCGGATCACGTGGGGCGTCGACGGCTACCACGTTGCGTTCGACCGTACGTCCAGCACGCCGTCACGAAGGCGACAGGGGGCGGGACGCGGTTACGTAGGTCAGCCCTTGCGGGCCGTCGACAACGCTAACGAAACTCACAGCTGGTGGCTAATCGACAATCCCCCGAAAGGCGGACACAGCCGCGGCGATACGCACGAAAACCGATCATCACCAGGCTTTTCCGCGAAGCGTCTTCGTTACCTGTTTGTGACCTTTGCGCGGTCGATCCCTCGCGAACCGAGGCTCACTCCCCCACCTCGACACCGATGAAGGCATGCTCGAACACCAGACTCGTCCGCGTGGAGGCGACCGTCGGGTCGGCGGAGAGGTGCTCGACGACGAAGTCGCGGACGTGTGCGCTGTCGCGGGCGGCGAGATGGATGACGAAGTCCTCGGAGCCGCCGAGGAAGAACACCTGGACGACCTCCGGCAATCGTCGGATGCCGGCGCTGAACTCGGCGATGCGCGCTCGGGCGCCGGCCCGGATGTTGACACTGATGAGGGCTTCGAGCCCGAGCCCGACCGCCACCGGGTCGATGCTCGCAGCGAACCCGGTGATCACCCCGCGATCGACCAGTGAACGGATCCGCGCGACACAGGTCGACGGCGCGATCCCCGCGAGTTCCGCCATCCGGGCGTTCGTCATCCGGGCGTTCTCCTGCAGCAGCCGAAGCAGCGTGCGGTCCACGTCGTCGAGGTCGACGTTACGGCGAAGATTGTTCGTCATCCTGCGATCATCCTCCCCATTGTCCGAAGCATCGTCGATTTGCGAGATGGATGTCCGGATTTCTGCAGCCCATCGCGGTCAGGCTCGCAGGAACCCCAGAATAGTCCCACACCGTCCACCGACGAGCGGGAGCCGAGCTGAACGCCGCGGGCCCGCGAGAGGAAGCACTCATGCGCATCGGCATCCCCACTGAGGTCAAGAACAACGAGAACCGGGTCGCCGCGACCCCAGGCGGCGTCCACGAGCTCGTCCGCCACGGACACGAGGTCGTCGTCCAGGCGGGCGCCGGCATCGGCTCAGGCAACCTCGACGAGGCATACCGCGACGCCGGGGCGACCGTGCTGCCGGATGCAGCCTCCGTCTGGGCGGCGGGCGACCTCCTCCTCAAGGTGAAGGAACCCGTCGCCGCCGAATACGGGTACCTGCGCGCCGATCAGACGCTCTTCACCTACCTGCACCTCGCAGCGGATCGAGCACTCACGGACGCTCTGCTCGCGTCGGGGACGACGGCGATCGCCTACGAGACCGTGCAGCTCGCGAACCACTCCCTCCCCCTGCTCCAGCCGATGAGCGAGGTGGCCGGGCGACTCTCGACCCAGGTCGGGGCCTACCACCTGATGCGGGCAGCCGGCGGTCGGGGCATCCTCCTCGGCGGCGTGCCCGGCACCCCGAAGGCGAAGGTCGTCGTCATCGGCGGCGGCGTTGCCGGCGAGCACGCCGCAGCGAACGCCCTCGGCATGCAGGCGGACGTCACGATCATCGACATCTCGATCCCCCGGCTCCGGGAGCTCGAGAACCGCTTCGGAGGACACGTGCAGACGAGGCCGTCGTCCGCCTACGAGATCGCCGAACAGCTGCGGGACGCCGACCTCGTCATCGGCTCGGTCCTCATCCCCGGCGCCCAGGCACCCAAGCTCGTGACCGATGCGATGGTGGCCGACATGAAGCCGGGATCCGTCCTCGTCGACATCGCGATCGACCAGGGTGGCTGCTTCGAGGGATCCAGGCCCACGACGCACGACGACCCGACGTTCCAGGTCCACGACAGCCTCTACTACTGCGTCGCCAACATGCCCGGCGCCGTCCCGGAGACCTCGACACGGGCCCTGACCAACGCGACCCTCCGGTATGCGCTGGCGATCGCGGATCAGGGCACCGAACAGGCGGTGGCAGCCGACCCGGCCCTGCGCGCCGGCGTGAACGTCCGTGCGGGCGAGGTCACGAACAGCGGCGTCGCGGCCGCCTTCGGCCTGCCCCTCGCGGACCTGGAGGAGCACCCCTCGGTGCTGCGATGACCCGACGGTCGCACCGACGCCTCTGCGTCGGTGCGACCGACGGTGTGTTAACGAAGAAATCCCGGTCTCGACGAGACCGGGATTTCTTCTTTTCTGTTGCAGGGGCAGGATTTGAACCTACGACCTCTGGGTTATGAGCCCAGCGAGCTACCGAACTGCTCCACCCTGCGGCACAAGAGATAAAGCTAGCATGCATTTCCAGGCCCCGCAAATCGAGTGCCGTCAGCGGTCCCGATCGGAGCCTGCGGCTGACGATCCTCGGACGAGGACGACGGCCGGGAACGACGGAACGGCGCCACCCCGGAGGGTGACGCCGTCCCGTCGAGCAGCAGCTCGGATCAGCCGTTCAGCAGGTCCAACGCCTTCGCGAGCGCGTCGGAGACCTTCTTGTCGGCGACACCGTACGCGGCCCAGTCGCCACTGGCCATCGCGGCATCCTTCTCCAGGATGGCCGCACGGGCCTCGCTCAGCAGGGTCTTGATCTGCGCGTCGACCGCGGGATCGCCCGTGCTCGGGGTCGTCCCGGTGTCGGTGCCGTCACCGGTGTCCGTCCCGTCGGCCGGTGGGGTCGTCGTGTCTCCTGGGACGTTCGTGTCACCGGCGTCGGCTCCCGAGTCTCCGCCGAAGAGGGTGTCGAGCGCCTCGTCGAGCGTGTCCTCGAAGGCGATCTGATCACCGAAGGCCACGAGCACCTTCTGCAGCAGCGGGAAGCTCGTGTCACCCGTCGACTTGACGTAGACCGGCTGCACGTAGAGGAGCCCACCACCGACCGGCACCGTCAGCAGGTTGCCGTTCAGCACCTCCGTCTGGCCCTGTTTCAGGATGTTGATCTGGCTCGACACGCTCGGGTCGGAGTCGAAGGTGTTCTGCACCTGGCCCGGGCCCGGGACGGTGTCGTCCTTCGGCAGCGTCAGGAGCCTGATCTTGCCGTAGTCGGAGCTGCGCTTGCCGTCTTCGCCGCCCGCGTTCGCGTCCACGGCCAGGTAGCCGGTGAGCACGTTCCGCGACTGTTCGCCACCCTGGCGAGGGATGAAGGTCGAGTACAGCGAGAACGACGGCGCCTGCTGCTCGGGGAGCTGCATCGTCAGGTAGTACGGCGGCTGGTACTTCTTCTCGGTGTCGGTGGACTGCGGGTCGTTGGGGGTCACCCACGCGTCCTCGCTCGAGTAGAAGGAACCGGCGTTCGTGACGTGGTACTGGCCGAGCACCGAACGCTGGACCTTGAAGAGGTCGGCGGGGTACCGGACATGGCTCATGAGGTCGCCGGACATCTCGGACATCGGCTTCACCGTGGACGGGAAGACCTTCTGCCAGGTCTCGAGGATCGGGTCCTTGTCGTCCCAGCTGTAGAGCGTGACCTTGCCGTCGTAGGCGTTGACCGTGGCCTTCACCGAGTTGCGGATGTAGTTCACGTCGTCGAGAGCGTAGTTCTGCACCGGCGTGACCGAGTCGGAGATCGTGTCCGAGAGGCTCACGGTCTTCGAGTACGGGTAGCTGGCGCTCGTCGTGTAGCCGTCCACGATCCAGACGATCTGTCCGTCCACCACCGACGGGTAGGGGTCGGAGTCGAGCGTCAGGTAGGGCGCGACCTTCTGGACGCGCGTGAGGGGCTCACGGTCGTACAGGATCTGCGACTGGTCGTTCACCGAGTCGGACAGGAAGATCTGCTCGGACTGGAACTTCAGCGCGTAGACGAGCTTCTTGAAGACGTTGTCGAGCTTCGGACCACCGTCACCGTCGAAGGTCGTGTACGTCTGCGACTCCCCCTGCGTGCCCGACGGGTAGTCGAGCTCGATCGGATCGCTGCCCTTCGGAGCACCGACGATCGAGTAGTCGGGAGACTGCTCGCCGAAGTACACCCGGGGCTCGAAGTCCCCGAGCGCACCCGTCGTCGGGATGCCGGACTCGAGGAAGACCGGCTCACCCGAGGCGGAACGCTGGTTGCCGTAGGCGGCGACCAGGCCGTACCCGTGGGTGTACACGACCGTGTTGTTGATCCACGACTGCGAGTTGTCGAGGCCGGAGACGTTCAGTTCGCGGACCGCGACGACGGTGTCCTGCGTCTTGCCGTCGATCGTGTAGCGGTCGACGTCGAGCTGCTTGTCGAAAGAATAGAACTGCTTGAACTGCTCGAGCTGCGCGACCGAGGCGCTCACCAGCGAGGGGTCGATGATGCGGATGTTCGCGGTCGTCTCCGCGTCCTGACGCAGGGCGCCCGGTGTCGCGTCGGTGGTCGCCTCGTACTCCTCCTCCTGCACGTCGGCGATGCCGTAGGCGTCGCGCGTCATGTCGATGTTCTTCTGGATGTACGGCGTCTCGAGGCTCTTCGCGTTCGGCTCCACCTGGAACCGCTGCACGATCCACGGGTAGAGGCTGCCGACGATGAGGGAGGCGACGATCAGGAGCGCGGTGCCGACGAGCGGCAGACGCCAGCGGCCGATGAAGGCCGTCACGACGAACAGCACGGCCACCATGAGCGCGATGCCGGCGAGGATCACGCGACCGGGGATGATCGCGGCGACGTCCGTGTAGGACGCTCCGGTGATGAGGGTACCGGTGTCGTTCAGTGTCGTGTACTGGTCGAGCCACAGGCTGACCGCCTGCAGGATCAGGTAGAGCGCGGCGAGCACCGAGATCTGCACGCGGGCGGCCATGGAGATCCAGACCTCGCGGCTGACGACCCGGATGCCTCCGTAGAGGTAGGTGACGACGGCGGTGGCGATCAGGGCGATCAGCACGACCGCGGAGGAGAACGCGACGACCGCCTGGAAGAACGGCAGGTCGAAGAGGTAGAAGGAGACGTCCAGGTTGAACTGCGGGTCCTTCGTGCCGGACGGCGTGCCGTTCATCCAGAGCAGGGCCAGCTGCCACCGCGAGGCGGCGGCCACACCACCGAAGAGCCCGAAGAGCGCGGGGATACCGTAGGTCGCCAGCCGGCGCAGCGGCTCGACCACCTGCTGGTAGCGGTCCACCTGCGAACTGAGCTTCGCGTAGACGGGGCGGGTCCGGTAGGCGATCTCGATGGCCAGCCAGACGGGCAGCGCCATGCCGACGAAGCCGATGAGGAACATGGCGATGGTGGCGATCCACTGCGTGGTCAGCACCTCGGTGAACCCGAGCTGCTGGAACCACAACAGATCGGCGTAGAACCCCGAGAACACGAAGAACCCGATGAGGAGCGCGGCGATGACCGCCACCGTGATCGCTATCGGGGCGCGTCGGCGCTGAGTGGACAGGGGCTTCTCTGCTGCTGCGGATGTCACGTATGGCCTCTTCAGATAGGGGTCGTCGTGACCATCCTAAAGCGGCGGGCCTGTGAGAGCGCCCTAGAGCTCAGCCCGCCGGGCAGGTCGGGAGGGCGCTGGTGTCGCCACCGTCCGCGATCACCTTGAGCGCCGAGAGCGAATCGTCGAGCGTCTTGACGGCGAAGACCTGCAGTCCGTCCGGGATGTGCCCGGAGACCTCGTCGCAGTTGCTCTCCGGAGCGAGGAACCATTCGGCCCCGGCGTCCTTGGCGCCGAAGAGCTTCTGGCGGATGCCGCCGATGGCTCCGACGTTGCCGTCGGCGTCGATCGTGCCGGTCCCGGCGACGTCCTTCCCGCCGTTGAGCTCACCGGGCGTGAGCAGGTCGATCATCCCCAGCGCGAACATCATGCCGGCACTCGGCCCGCCGACGTTGTCGAGCTGGATGGTGATGTCGACCGGGAGGTCGTAGGTGACCTTCGTGCCGATGCCGATCACCGTCGAGGTCGTCCCATCGCTCGCGGTCGCCGTCGTGGGCGTGATCTGCACGGTGGCCGGCGAGCCCCCGCGGACGATGTCGAGGGTGACGGGGGTCTCCGTCCCGTTCTCGGCGATGGCGCCGCGCAGGCTTTCGAGCCCCGTCACCGGTACGCCGTCGACGGCGACGATCTCGTCGTCGAGTCGCAACACGCCCTGCGCCGGCGCCCCCTCGGCGATCTGCGCGACGACGACGTGCTCCGGCACCTCGTAGCCGAGCTCGCGCAACGCCGCGGCAACGGAGTCCTGCTGGGAGTCCACCATCAGCGTCGCGTTCTGCTCGTCGCGCTGCTCCGACGTCACGCCCGGCGGGAAGTAGAGGTCCATCGGGACCACGGCTCGGCTCGGGTCGAACCAGGCCGAGACGATGTCGAGCCAACCGGGGCTCCGCTGCGGGTTGCCGACGAGCTGCACCGTGAGCATGTCGAGGGTGCCGCCGGTGTCGTAGGTCTTCGCGTCGTGGACCTCGATGAGCGGAACGTCCTTGTCCTCGCCCTCGGTCGTGCCGAGCACGTTGAAGACCGGCCCCGGCTGCTCGATCACGTACGGAGCGGGCACTGCGGAGAGCACACCGAGGAGGACCAACGAGAGGACGAGGACGATCCATCCGAAGCGCGCACGACGGTTCCGGCCATGGCCGGTCGGCGCCGAAGCGGTGGGAGCCTCATCGGCGAAGAGCGACATGCAAGCCTTCCGGACTGTTCGCGGTGGGCGGAAACCCGACCAACCATACCCCGGCGATTCTTCAGCGAGGTGCGACTAGCGTAGAAGGCCCAGCACCGAGCAATCTGAGAGGCGGCTGACGTGCCAGAGGATTCCGACAAGAGTCCGGAGGACGAGTTCCGCGACATGCTCCGCGAGCTGCTCTCCGGCAACGGCTCGTTCGATCCGAGCCAACTCGCCGGCGCCGCCGGCCTGCCGAGCGACCCGGCCAGTCTCGCCGCGCTCATGTCGCAGCTGCAGGGCGCCCTGCAATCGAACGGCGACGGCATCAACTGGGACACCTCGCTCCAGCAGGCGAAGACGATCGCCGGCGACGGTGCTCGCGACACGACGCCCGAGCAGCGCGTCGAGTACGAGCAGGCGTTCCACATCGCGTCCCTGTGGCTGGCCGACGTCACGGATGTCGCCGAACTCTCCAGCGAGCCCGCTCTCTACACGCGAACCCGTTGGGCGACGAAGACGATGCCGTTCTGGACCCAGCTCGCGGAACCGGTGGCGACCAACATCGCGAACGCCCTCACCGGCGTCCTCACCGAACGTGCTCCGGAGGAGCTCTCCGGCATGATCGCGAACGCCGGACAACTCGTCCGCGGCATCGGCGGCACCCTCTTCGCGATGCAGCTCGGCCAGGTGGTCGGTCAGCTCTCCAAGGAGGTCGTCTCCGGTGGGGACATCGGCATCCCGCTGCTCGACGACAACGAGGCCGCACTCGTCCCCCAGAACGTCGCCGACTTCGGCGAGGGTCTCGATATCCCGGCCGACCAGGTGCAGATCTACCTCGCCGTCCGCGAACTCGCCCACGCGCGACTCTTCCGCCACGCGCGGTGGCTCCGCCTGCACCTCATCTCCTCGATCACGGACTTCGCCCGCGGCATCCGGATCGACACGGAACGGCTCGAAGAGCTCGCCGAGAGCTTCGATCCGTCCAACCCAGAGGAGCTCCGCGAGGCGATGACGAGCGGTGCTCTCATCCCCGCTCGGACCGAGTCGCAGGAGGCGAGCCTCGCCCGACTCGAGACCACGCTGGCGCTCATCGAGGGCTGGGTGGACGTCGTGACGGCTGCGGCCACCGTGCGTCTCCCGCGATCGGCAGCCATCGCCGAGACCGTCCGGCGCCGACGCGCCGCTGGCGGACCGGCCGAACAGGCTCTGGGAGCGCTCGTCGGACTCGAGCTCCGCCCCCGCCGCCTTCGCGAAGCCGCGATGATGTGGCAGCAGGTCACCGACGCGGTCGGTACGGCCCAGCGGGACGCCCTCTGGTCGCACCCGGACCTCGTCCCCACTGCGGCCGACATCGACGCACCGGACGCCCTCGTGGCGCGCCTCGAGGCCGAAGCCCGCGGGGAGCGCCCGGAGCAGGACGAGATGGACCTCGCACTCGAGGACCTGCTCCGCGACGAGGAACGAGGCGAGGCCGCGCGGGACGACCAGGCTCGCACCGATGAACCGGGACCGGACTCCTCCGACCCGGACGGCACCGGCGGTCCCCCGGTCTGATCCGACGATCGTCTCGGCGAGCGGGCCTGTGGAGAGCCACGACGGACCCGCTCGCGGAACCGTCATCATCGATGGATGACGACCCGGCTCGATCCCCGCAGACCACTCCTCTGGCGAACGCCCCACAGTCTGCAGATCGGGGTCGACGACGCCGTCGTCCTCGACAGCGTCATGACCGACACCGAGCAGGTCGTGTCCGCTCTGCGGGCAGGGTTCCCGGCGTCGGTCGGCCGTCGGTTGGCGGGGGCGTTCGGTGTCCCGGAAGTCGAGGTCGAACGTGTCTTCACGGCGCTCGAGCCGGTGATCGACCACGGCACGCGGGCAGATCCTCCCCGGCGGCCGCATCGCGTCGTTGTGGCCGGTGCGAGCCCGTCGGCCGATCAGCTCCGCAGGCTGCTCGCGGACCAGTCGGTGATCGACCTCGCCGAGGCGGGACCCGTCGACGACGCACCGGAGGCATCACCGCATCCGGTCGACATCGCGATCCTGTTCGCCGACTTCGTCCTGCCGCCGAGCCGGTACGCCCGGTGGCTGCGTGACGACGTCCCGCATCTGCCGATCGTCTTCGGTGATCGCTACGTCCGGATCGGGCCGTTCGTCACTCCGGGCGCCGGCCCGTGCCTGCACTGCGTCGAGTTGCACCGCGCCGACGACGACCCGGCCTGGCCGGCGGTCGCGTCGCAACTCCTCGGACACCGTTCCCCGCTCGACACCCTGCTGGTCCGCTCCGAGGTCGCGACCCGGGTCGCCCGCCTCGTCCTCAGACGGATCGAGGCGGCGCAGCCCATCCTCGTGAACACGCAGCTGGTGATCGACGCCGCCTCGGGAGGGGTCAGGCGCCGCGTCGTCCGGGAGCACTCGAGGTGCGCATGCCGAGCTCTGCCAGGAAGCGGGACGGCTCCCGTCTCCCCCCACGCTGCTGCGTCTCCGACCACGACAGGTGCAGGAGGCGTTTGGCCCGGGTGATCCCGACGTACAGGAGCCGGCGCTCCTCGTCCGCCTGCTCGAAGTGCTTCGCATAGGAGATCGGGAGATACCCCTCGGACAGGCCGATGAGGTGGACGGCCTCCCACTCGAGCCCTTTGGCCGAGTGCAGGGTGGCGAGGGTGACCGCCTCGACCGTCGGCTCGTGCTGCGCAGCCTGACGGGTCTGCAGTTCATCGGTGAAGGCGCGGAACGTCGTGCCCTCCGGCGCCTGGTCGACGAGCCCCATGATCGCGTTGAGCGACTCCCAGCGGTCGCGCACCGCGCCGCCGCCGTCCGGAGGATCCTGGCTCCACCCGAGGGACCGGAGCACGTCGCTGACGGACTTGAACAGCGGTTCACCGCTGATCGAGACGGAGGCCGCCCGGAGTTGCAGGAGCGCCTGACGGACCTCGGGGAGTTCGAAGAAGCGCTTCGATCCGTGCATGACATACGGGATGCCCGCCTCGCCCAGCGCCGTCTCGAGTGCAGCGGCCTGCACGTTGATGCGGTACAGCACGGCGATCTCCGACGCGGGGACGCCCGACTGCAGCTGATCGAGGATCTCCGACGCCACCCCTCTCGCCTCGGACAGCTCGTTCGGGTACTGGCGGACCCCGACGGCAGGGGTCTCGGGGCGCACGGACGATGCCGACTCGTCCTCCGCTCGCACCGCGGAGAGCTGCAGCGCCCCCGGGCGCCCGCGCATGAGCGTGTTCGCCGCGGCGACGACGGGCGGGGCTGACCGGTAGTTGCGTTCGAGGCGCACCACGGTCGCGTCGTGGTACCGGGTCGGGAAGTCCAGGAGGTAGTCGGCGCGAGCACCCGCGAACGAGTAGATGGTCTGGCTCGCGTCGCCGACGACGCACACGTCTCGGCGGCCGCCCAACCAGAGTTCGAGCAGGCGGTGCTGCAGCGGGGACACGTCCTGGTACTCGTCGACGACGAAGAACCGGTACTGCTCATGGACCTGCATCGCGACCGACGGTTCGGTCTCGATCATGCCGGCGCAAGCGAGCAGGACGTCCTCGAAGTCGATCCGCTTGCGCTCGTCCTTGAGCTGCTCGTAACTGTCCTGGAGAGCCACCACCTGCTCGAGGGAGAGCTTCGCCGGCAGCGGGCGGTTCGCCGCCGCGTACTGCTCCAACGTCAGGCCCGACACCTTCCGCCACTCGATCTCACCGGCGACGTCCCGCAGGGTCGCCGTGTCGACCCGCAGGCGGAGCCGTTCCGCCGCGTGGCCGAGCACCCGTCCCTTGCTCTCGACGAGCGCCGGCACCTGTCCTCCGACGACCTGCGGCCAGAAGAAGTTCAGCTGCGACAGCGCCGACGCGTGGAAGGTCCTCGCCGAGACCCCCTCGGCACCGAGCGCCCGCAATCGACCGCGCAGCTCTGCGGCCGCACGGCTCGTGAAGGTGAGGGCCATCACCCGTGAGGCGGTGTACGTCCCGGTGGCGACGCCGTAGGCGATGCGGTGGGTGATCGCGCGGGTCTTGCCGGTGCCGGCACCGGCGAGCATGCACACGGGTCCGCGAAGCGCCTCCGCCGCGACGGCTTGATCGGGGTCGAGTCCGGCGAGCAGTTCGGCCGGACTGCTCATCGTGGACCCTCGGGGACGACGCGGGTCATCGCGTCCAGGATCCGCTCAGCCAGTCGTCGATGACGGCCCGGGCGATCGACGACGGACCGGGCAGGATCACGTCCGTCGACGGGTCCTCGAGCTCTTCGCGCGTGAACCACCGGAGATCGAGGATCTCCTGTCCGTCCGGCACGAGCGCCTCCGGGTCCTGGTCTGCGGCGAGCGGCGCGACGAACCCGAGCATGAGCGAGCGCGGGAACGGCCACGGCTGCGAGCCGAGGTAGACGGGCGTCCCGAGGCGCATGCCGGACTCCTCGAAGATCTCGCGGGAGACGGCCTGTTCGAGCGACTCGCCGGCGTCGACGTACCCCGCGAGCAGCGAATACCGGTTGTGCTCCCACATCGCGTTCGATCCCAGCAGGATCCGACCGGCCGGGTCGACGACCGCCACGATGACCGCCGGGTCCATGCGCGGGAACAGCTCGTTGCCGTCGACCGGGCAGTGCCTGGCCCAGCCGGCGTTCCGGACCGTCGTCGGGGACCCGCAGTGCGCACAGAAGGGTTCGGCACGGTGCCAGCCCGCGATCGCCAACGAGGTGGCGAGGATGCCGACGTCCGTGTCGGAGAGGCGATGACCGCTCCGGCGCAGGTCGAACCAGCGGTCCTCGTCGGCCGTGATCGTGTCGGCCTCCGCATCGCCGAGCACCCACAAGAGGATGCCGGTGCCCGCCGGCGTCCCGGGGGTCTCGTCGATCGTGCGGCCGAGGTACACCAGCAGCTCCGGCTCCGGCAGCTCCGAGGGCGTCATGCGGTCCAGGGTGTCTCCGGTCACGAGCGCGCGTCTGCCCTTGAGGACGACGGCGCGCACCGTCGGATCGGCGCGCAGCTCGTCGAGCACCTCGGGCCGTGATCGGAGCTCGCCGTGACGGTCGAGTCCGCCTCTCGCGAGCGGTAGGCCGGCGAGTGCGCGAACCTGAATCGTCATGGACAACCTCTCTGAGGGCGTGGCGAGCACGGCTCGCCGGGACGGCCCCGTACCCTGGATGTCATGGCCAGATCCCATCTCACTCTAGCCGCGTTGGCCACCTCGGCCGTCGCCGACCTCCAGGTCCGCGGCTCCGGCGCGCACACCGCAGGAGGCGAGGGGAACTACGACGCAGCCCGACTCGTGACGGGCGACGGGCGCGAGCTGATCGTGCGCATCCCGACCTCGCAGCAGGCCGAGACGGAGCAGTCCGCCGACCTCATCGCCCTCCGCGCCCTCACGCCCGGGATCCGCAGCAGATTGCCGTTCGACGCACCGACGGTCGTCGGTCAACTCCCGGTGGACGGCACCCGCGCCGTGGTGCTCGACTTCGTCGCAGGCACCCACCTCGACCCGACCGCACTCAGCAGCGACGAGGTCCTCGCCGACTCGCTCGGAGCCGCGATCGCCGCGATCCACTCGCTCCCCACCTCGTTCGTCGCGGAGGCCGGCCTCCCCCTGCTGACGACGGAACTCATCCGCGCGGACGCACACCGCATCGTCTCCCGAGCGGCGGAGACGCGACTCCTCCCGACCGCCGTCCGCGAGCGCTGGCAGGCCGCGGTCGAGGACAACTCGCTCTGGCAGTTCCAGCCCACCGTCATCCACGGTTCCCTGGCCGCCGATCGGGTCCTCGTCATCCGCCAGGACGGCCACGGCCTCGTCAACGGCGTCCTCGACTGGGGCTCCCTCCGGGTCGGCGACCCGGCACTCGACCTCCATTGGATCGCGACGCTCGGCACCACAGGCGAACAGACACTGTCCACCTATGCGGCCTCGTGTTCCCGCGGCCCGGACCGGTTCGTGACCCTCCGCGCGAGGCTCTACGCGGAGTTGGAGATCGCCCGCTGGCTGTTGCACGGCCGGGACGGCCACGACGAGACGATCGTCGAGGACGCCGTCGCCATGCTCGACGGACTCGTGGACCGGGTGCTCGGCGACGTGACCGACCCGCTCGGGAGCAGCACAGGCCCCGTCCTGGCGGTCGACGAGGTCGAGGACATGCTCGACCGCACCCCCCTCGGATCGTCCTCCCCCGGCATTGCGATGCAGACCGACACCTACGACCGCTCAGAGCTCGAACGAGCCCTCGGCCGGGACACCGGAAGCGCCGACACCTCCGAGGACGAGGACCCGTCCGCGGAGGACGCGAACGCCACGGATCAGATCGACACCTCGTCGTTCGAACTCTGGGACGCCGCGGCCGCCCCGAAGGACCGCTCCCAGGCCGACAGGAGCTCCTCCTCCGAGTAGAGGCGTTCCGGCCGCAGCTGCACGTCGTGCGTAACGTAGTAGAGCACGGCGTCGATGCGCTCGGGGTCGACGTCCCGGTGGTGCGCGTAGGCGAGTCGGTACAGCGCGAGCTGGAACGAGGCGTTCCGCACCTCCTCAGGCGTCGTCGGCACGGCTCCCGTCTTCCAGTCGACGATCTCGAAGCGATCCCCACGCTGGAACACGGCGTCGAGCTTGCACACCACCAGGCGGCCGGTGTCGCCCAACGGAACATGGATCTCCGTCTCGACCTCGATCGGCCGCACATCCGCCCACTCCGAGGCGAGGAACCGTTCGACGAGTTCCTCGAAACCGATCCCCTCCGCCGCATCGACACCCGGTTTTTCGAGATCGAGTTCGTCAGGGTCCGCGTCCACGAGTTCCTGGAGGCCGAAGCGCTCGTAGTGCGCCTCGACCCAGGAATGGAACCGGGTGCCCAGTCGGGTCTGTCGGTAGGGCCGCTGGGGCACCGGGCGCCTGAGCCGCTCGAGCGCGGCCTCTGGCTCGGTGACGAACTCCTTGAACCTCGAGGCCGGGATCCGCACGGGGAGTTCGCCGCGCGCGCTGGTCGTCGCGGCACGGCGCCGTTCCTCGAGCAGCAGGGTCAGCTCGTTCTCGAGCGGTCCGAGGGTCGCCAGGAGTCCGGCCTCCGGGAGCCCGCGGCGTTCCTCGACCTCGGCCGCCGCCCGTTCCACGACGGCGCGACGGGGTCCGAGCGGGTCGAGCGGCCACTGCACCACGGCGGCGCCGGTGTCGATGGGGTTCTCCTCGAACGCCGACGCCGCGGGGAGGTCACCGATGACGCCGGCGTCGGCCAGTTCCTCGAGGTACGTGCTCGCCGCCCGAGGGCGTTTCCGCTCGCCGGACCAGAACGATCCGGTGAGCAGGAGGTCGTGTTTCGCCCGCGTGACCGCCACGTAGGCGAGGCGTCGTTCTTCGTCGAGCGCCCGTGCGGACAGCGCATCCGAGAAGGCGGCCTGGGCGTCGACGACCTCCTTCCGGGTCTCGGCCGTGCGCCAGGCGAACTCCGGGAGTTCCGCTGCGTCGCCGCGGAAGTCGTAGGGCAGGGTGCCGAGCCCGACCCACCCCTTGCCGTCCTTCGGTTTCGCCGGGAGCTCGTCGACGACGAGCCGCGGGATCACCACGTGATCCCATTCGAGTCCCTTCGACCCGTGGATGGTCAGGAGCTGGACGGCGCCCTGATCGGGCGCCTCACCGGCCGGACCGAGATCGTCCCGACCGAGTGACCGGTCGATCCAGGCGAGCAGACTCCCGAGGTTGACCTGCTCCTCGGCCGCGATGAACGAGATGATCTCATCGTGGAACGCCTGCAGCCGGGCGGACGCCCGCGCCGCAGAACCGGTCGACTCGTTCGCGACGACCTCGATGTCGAGTCGCAGCTCGCGCTCGACGGACCTCACGAGGTCGGGCAGGCCACTGCCCACCCGACGTCTGAGGGACGCGAACACGAGCCCGGCCTCGCGGAGCCGGGCGCGACCCTCCTCGGTGAACCCCGCCGCGAGTCCGGCCGGCACACGGTCGGCGGCGATGAAGTCGACCGCATCGATGATGGACCGTCCGTCGTCATCGGCGACCGACTCGCGGAGCCTGGCGGCGAGCTCGGCGTCGTACCGCTTCGTCTTCCAGTCGATGGCCTGCAGGTAGCGTGCCACCTCCACGAGGTGGCCGAGATCACGGACGCCGATCCGCCAGCGTGGACCGCTCAGGAGCCTGATGAGCGCGGATCCCGCGCCCGGGTCGTGGATGACGCGGAGCGCGGCCGTCACGTCGACGATCTCAGGGGACGAGAGCAGACCGCCGAGCCCGAGGATGTGGTGTGGCACGCCCAGCGCGGCCAGGCCGTCGGCGAAGTCCTGCATGGGCCGCCGGGCGCGGAACAGGATGGCGGCGGAACCGGCCGGATCTCCCCCGCGGTGGGCGAGCAGGCGGTCGGCGCACCATTCGGCGACCGCGCGCACCTCCTCGGTACTCGTCTCACTGACGTCGACCGAGAGCGACCCCTCACCAGCCCCCGGCTTCGGCTCGAGGTCGAGGACGCGCAGCCGCGCTGCCGCCTTCGCCTGCTGCTGGAGCGGGCGGACGAGGACGTTCGCCGCCTCGAGGATCCGGCGGTCGTTCCGCCAACTCGTCGACAGGTTGAACTGCGTCGCGGTGACCTCCCGCCCGAAGTCGCGGGAGAACCGGGCCAGGTTCGCGGCGCTCGCACCACGCCAGCCGTAGATGGACTGATGGGGATCGCCGACCGCCATGACGGGGTGGTCGGCGAACAACGTCGACAGGAGTCTCGTCTGCACGACGGAGGTGTCCTGGTACTCGTCGAGCAGGACGACGCCCGCTCGTTCGCGCGCGACCTTGGCGACCTTCGGCGACCGCTCGCACGCGGCCAGCGCGAGCGCGACTTGATCGGAGAACTCGACGAGTCCCTGCCGTCGCTTCTCGTCCGCGTAGCGCAGAGCCAGGTCGAGGAGGACCGGCAGCGCACCGACGACGGCGACCGCCTGATCCACATGTGCGTAGGAACCACGGCCGCCGTCGGGCAGCTCGGCGATCCCGACGAACTGCTCGACGAAGCCCAGCAGCTCCTCGGTCGTGCCGTCGATCTCCGCCAGTTCATGACTGAGCGAGAGGACGAGTTCGGCGACCTGGTCGACCGATTTGCCGAGGCTCGACAGCCGTTCGTCGCCGTGTCGGACGACGATGCGGCGCGCGAGCCGCCACGCCGACGCCTCCGACAGCAGGACGGACTCCGGTTCGCGGCCCACGAGGAGGGCGTTGTCGCGGAAGAGCGCGTTCGCGTAGGCGTTGTAGGTCGAGACGTCCGGGCGGTCGAAGAGGGCGTCTGCCGCGGGATCGAGGATCCCGACGTCCTGGAGGGCGGCGATCCGCTTCCCGATCCGGGCCGCGAGCTCCCCCGCCGCCTTCCTGGTGAAGGTGAGACCGAGGATGCCGCCGACGTCGACGTGGCGGTTGGCCAGCAGCCAGACGACCCTCGACGCCATCGTCTCGGTCTTCCCACTCCCCGCTCCGGCGACGACGAGCACCGGAGCCATCGGCGCTTCGATGACCTCCACCTGCTGTGCGGTCGGTTGCGGGAGTCCGAGCAGGCCTGCGAGGGTCTCGGCCGAATACGTCTGGTCCGTGCTCATGAGCTTACCGCTGGGACGACGTGGATCGCGCACTCGCCGAAGGCGAACGGGTCGTGGCAGTGGGTGCCGACCCGCGCCTCGAACACCGCGCCGGCCATGCCGATGGCGTCGGCGACCACGCGCTCGCGGAAGCGGTCGAGTGCCTCGTCGTCGAGCGCCGGTTGAGCCGGGTCGTAGTACTCCTTGCGCTTGGTTCCCGCCGAGACGACGATGAGCTTCGCCCCACCGCTCGGCATCCCTTCGGTGCCGGCGATCGCGCCGGACGCGAGGGCGAGCTGGTAGGCGCCGAGCTGAGCCATGTCGGCGACATCGCGATCCTGTCGGGGTGCCGAACCGCCCGTCTTGAGGTCGGCGATCACCACGCGCCTCGTGCCGTCGGTGGCCGGCACGACTTCGACGCGGTCGATCGACCCGCCGAGGACGGCTGCCCCGCCCAGCTCACCGATCGGGATACGGAGGCTGAACCGGCTCTCGTTCCCGATCGACGTCACCCCGGCCCGCTCCGCATCGTGCAGGTACGCGGACAGACGGTGGACGAGTTCCGCCGCCCGGCGCTTCGTCGCCTCGCCCTCCCAGGAGGCCTCGAAGTGCAGCTCGTCCCAGCGGTCCTCGACGGCCGCCCAGAGCGCCGACTCGTCGGACGACTCGGCGTGTTCGAGAGCGGCATGGACGATCGTGCCGAGTCCGGAGGCGAACCCCGACGCTCCGCCGCCCAGGCGGGCGATCGCCCAGTGCAACGGGCACTCCTCGAAGGCCTCCATGCGCGACGGGGAGACCGGGAGCTCCTCGACGGTCGGGTCGTGGAGCGGTTCCGTCGAGGTGGGATCCGCCACGCCGTACCACTCCTCCGGCGGCGCACCCGGTACGCCCGCCTCCGCGAGGATGGCCAGGGCGGACGCCGCCGCGGCGCGCTCCGCCGGGTCGGCGGGACGGACACGACGGGTGAGCGAGCGACGGAGGTTGCCGACGAGCCCACGGAGCGACAAGGGTGAGAGCGCCGCACGATGTGGGTCCGGTTCCGGAAGCAGGGTGAGGAACGGGCTCGCCTGGTGGTCGTCGTCGACGACCGCGACCACCATGAGCGACCGGTTCGCCCGCGAGGTCGCCTGCGCGAAGAGTCGGAGCTCGTCGTGCAGGACCGCCCGTCTGGCGTCGGCGGTGGGCGTCGCGGTGCCCTCCAGCAGCTCGACGAGCTCCGAGGCACCGAGCAGGGAGTCCCGGACCCGGAGGTTCGGCCAGACCCCGTCCTGCATCCCGGCGACCACGACGGTGTCGAACGCCGTCCCGACGAGGGCGGCCGGTGTCGCGATCGTGACCGCCTGCCGGAATCCCGTCGGAGCCAGGGAATCGTCGCCGACCGTCTGTTCGAGGAGTCGGTCGAGGAAGACGGATGCCGGGGTCTCGGGTTCGGACTCGACGAAGGTGCGTGCGGCGTCGGCCAGCTGCGTGATCGCGTCGAGGTCGCGGTTCGCCTCCTCGGCAGCCTGACCGCTGCCCTTCGACAAGGCCACCCAGCCGCGTTCGAGACCACTCCGGGACCAGAGCCCGTAGACGAGTTCCTCTGCCGAAGCCCCTGCCGCGGCCTGCGCGCGGGCCTCGGCGAGGCTGTCGGCGAGGGACCGGGCGCGGGCGGCCGACGGCGTCTCGAGTCCGATCAGCGCGCCGGGGACGGCGAACGCCTCTTCCAGCAGACGATCGGCGCTGCGGTCGAGCCCGTGCGCGAGGTCGGCGTGCCGGAGCGCCGCTCGGAGGCGTCTGACGCCGATCGAGTCGAGCCCGCCGAGGGCACTGTGGAGCAGCTCGGTCACGACTTCGGCGTCGAGCGGCGTGCGTCCGAGCGCGACCGACACGGCGAGGAGGACCGCCCTGACGAACGGGTGCTCCCGCAGTGGCGCTCCGCCGGTACTGGCCCGCGTGGGCACTTCGAGCGACGACAACCCGCGCTCGATCGCCGGGATGAGCCCGCCGCTCCGCACGACCACGGCCATCTCGGCCCACGGGACCCCGTCGAGCACGTGACGTTCACGGAGGAACCTCGCGATGACGGCGATCTGCTCGGCGGGCGACCCTGCGGCGACGGTGACGACGGGGCGCGCCTGAGCCGCGGCGTCCGCGATCGGTGCCGCGGCCTGCCGGTGGCGTCCGGCACCCGCCGTCCCGATGCGGTCGGTCACGCCGCGCACGGTCGCTCGGATGCCGGGGGTGCCGCGATGCACCTGTTCGAGGAGCAGCGTGTCCACGGGGCGGCCGAGCACCTCGCCGAACCGCCCGAGGGCGTCGGCGCGAGCACCGTGGAAGGCGCCGGTGGTGAGGTCGGGGTCGCCGAAGGCGACGATGGTGATCCCGTGGCGGGCGAGAGCGGCCAGGAGCTGCAGCACCCCGTGCGTCGCCTCCTGCGCATCGTCCACGAAGACCACCCGGAGCCGACCGAGGACACCGGTGCCCGGCTGCTGCTCGTCGAGGAGCCGTGCCGCACGCGCCAGCGCGGCAGCCGGTGTGAGGTGACCGCGCCAGTCGTCGGCCAGGAAGCCCTCGATGAAGGCGGCGGAGGCGATCCACTCCGGGCGGTCGTGGAGCGAGCCGAGCCGACGCAGCTCCGCGGGCGCGACGTCGTGTTCGACGCTCCGCTCCATGAGGTTGCGGAGTTCGGTGCGGAAGCCCTGGAGTCGCCTGACCTCGGGCCCGAGCTCCGCGGGCCAGACCGGGCCGGTGCCGTCCACCTCGTCGCCGAGGAGGCGTTCGGCGATGGTCTGGTCTTGCTCGCCACCGGTGAGCAGCCGGGGCCGCCCGGTGCCAGCGAACGCCCCCGACCCCGCGATGACCTCGAGTGCCAGGGAGATCGCCGTGCGGGCGAGCGACCCGGGCGTCGCCCTGCCGACCCGCGCCTCGAGGCGGTCGCGGAGGACTTGCGCGGAGGATCGGGATGCAGCGATGACGAGCAGTTCGTCGGTACCGTAGCCGCGAGCGTGCACGCGCTCGGCGACCGCCTCGACGAGCGTCGTCGTCTTCCCGGAGCCCGGCGCACCGAGCACCACGGCCGACCGTGCGTCCGGGAGCCGCAGCACGGCGGACTGCGCGTCGTCGAGTGGGACGAGGGCCTCGACGGAGGCCGCGCGGTGCTGGTCGTGGACCGCGACCGTTGGGAGGTCGGAGGCGTCGGAACCGGTCATGGACCGCACGTTACCGGAGCCCGCCGACATCGTCGCGACCCGGGGCGGCGTTCCGGTGTTCGCTGACAGCAGGCGACCGCGGCCGGTCCGTCGACGATGACTCCCGTAGTCTTGCCCTACGCAACCGAAAGGCACTCAAAGTGGAAATTCGCATCGGAATCCTCAACAGCCCTCGCGAGATCGGCTTCGAGACCTCGCAGCCCGCCGCCGAGATCGAACAGGCGGTCAAGACCGCCCTCGAGACGGATGCGAAGCTGCTCTCGCTGAAGGACGACAAGGGCACCAGCTACCTCATCCCGACCGCGGGCATCGGCTATGTCGAGCTCGGAACCGAGGAGTCGCGCCGCATCGGATTCGTCGGCTGATCATGGAGCTCCTCTTCGTCGTGCTCGGCGGCGCCATCCTCGGGCTGGCCGTCCGCTACCTCCTGCCGGGCAGGGACCAGCACGGAGCGGCGCTCGTCCCGGCGGTCGCCACCCTCGTCGCCGCCGTCGTGTGGGTCGTGGCGACCTGGGCCGGCATGGCCTGGGACGGCGGTTGGATCTGGGTCGCCGCCTTCGGCGCCTCAGCGATCGTGAGCGTCGTGGTCGACATCGTGCTCGTGCGTGTCCGCACCGCATCCGACGACGCCATGCTCGCGCGGCTCCAGCACGGGGTCACCGTCTGACGCGCCCGCCAGACCGAACGATGCCGCCGCTCCATCCGGAGCGGCGGCATCGTTCGTCGGAGGTGGTGACGTCGTTCAGGCCGTCAGACCGAGGGCGTCCATCCTCCTCGTGTGGTTCGCGATGAGCTCCGTGTAGATCGGTTCGACCCTGGCGTCGTCGGGCAGGGCCTTGCTCTCGGTCACGAGCGCCGACCTCGCGACGAGCATCGTGTCGCCGAGGAGGCGTCGTCCCCACATCGCGAGGGTCGAGGCACGTTCCGGGTGGGAGGCGATCACGCGGTGCAGGATCCCGACGAGCGGGTCCTCCTCCGGACCCGGGGCGACGATCGCCGCGAGGTCGCGGGCGTCCGCTCCGTCGAGGCCGCGCGCGAGCTCCGCGAAGAACTCGTCGAGGAATCCGCGGGTGACGAGGATGCCGAGGAGGAGTTCGTCCCACGTGCCGGTGCGCAGGATCGCCTGGAACTCGTCGCGGGACCTGGCGAACGGTGCGAGCACCGCGGTCGGGTCGTCGTTCGTCCGGCGGAGCCAGGCGAGGAGCGCCTGGTGTTTGCGCAGGGCGGTCGCGGCCGCCTCGGCGAGCGTCTCGCGATCGGCGTCGCTCGGGGCGTGTTCGACCGCGAACGAGAGCGTCATGAAGAAGCCGAGCTGCAGTTGCGCCACCTGACCGAGGTAGTCCGCCGTGCTCGGAGCGAGTTCGTGGAGATCGACGCGAGTCGCCTGGACCGTGTCGCCGCGGGAGCGCAACCGAGGCGTCTCCGTGCCGGGACGACGCCGACGTCGTGCAAACCAACCTGCCATGCGACCACCCTATCCGTCGTGCGCCGATCACCGTGTTCCGCGCGCCCAGCGGCCTCTCGGGACCTCCCGGGTAGAATAGCCGTGCCCCGGCGTCGGATCGGGGCCCTACACCTGTGTGCAATCGAAGGTGTAGACCATGACTGCACTGACAGGTATCTCCGTGACTTTCTCTGATCTCGGTGTCGACCAAGACATCGTCGACGCCCTCACGTCCAAGGGCATCATCGACCCATTCCCCATCCAGGAGCAGACGATCCCCCTGGGACTCGCCGGCCAGGACATCATCGGCCAGGCCAAGACGGGAACGGGCAAGACCTTCGGGTTCGGCATCCCGATCGTCCAGCGCCTCGGTCTCGACCCGGCACCCGGCGTCAAGACGCTCGTCGTCGTCCCGACCCGCGAGCTCGCCGTCCAGGTGTCCGAGGACATCGAGATCCTCATCTCGAACCGGTCCACGACGCTCGTCTCCATCTACGGTGGCAAGGCCTACGAAGGCCAGATCGAGCAGCTGAAGGCCGGCGCCCAGATCGTCGTCGGCACGCCCGGCCGACTCATCGACCTCAACAACCAGCGCCTCCTCGACCTCTCGGGCATCACCGAGATGGTGCTCGACGAGGCCGACAAGATGCTCGACCTCGGCTTCCTCGCCGACATCGAGAAGCTCTTCTCGAAGACGCCCGCCGCGCGCCACACGATGCTGTTCTCCGCGACCATGCCCGGTCCGATCGTGGCCCTGGCCCGCCGCTTCATGAGCAAGCCGATCCACATCCGCGCGAGCGACCCCGACGAGGGGCTCACGCAGGCCAACATCAAGCACCTCATCTACCGCGCGCACTCGCTCGACAAGGACGAGGTCATCTCGCGCATCCTGCAGGCCGAGGGTCGCGGCAAGACCGTGATCTTCACGCGGACCAAGCGTGCGGCCGCGAAACTGGTCGAGGAACTCAGCGACCGCGGGTTCAACGCCGCAGCGGTCCACGGCGACCTCAACCAGGAGCAGCGCGAGCGCGCGATGGCGTCCTTCAAGGCAGGCAAGCGCGACGTGCTGATCGCCACCGACGTCGCCGCCCGTGGCATCGACGTCGACGACGTCACCCACGTCATCAACCACACGATCCCCGAGGACGAGAAGACGTACCTCCACCGCGTCGGCCGTACCGGTCGCGCCGGGAAGACGGGTATCGCCGTCACCTTCGTCGACTGGGACGACCTCCACAAGTGGGCGCTCATCAACCGCGCCCTCGAGTTCGGCCAGCCGGAGCCGACGGAGACCTACTCCTCGAGCCCGCACCTGTTCACCGACCTCGGGATCGCCGAGGGCACGAAGGGCCGGCTGAAGCCCGCCAAGGCCGTCGAGCCCGCTCCGCGCCGCGAGGGTTCGCGGAGCGCAGGCGGACGCGACGGTTCGCGGGGCAGCGGCGGACGCGACGGTTCGCGGACCAGCGGCGGTCGCGGTGGTGAGCGCGGCGGACGCGGAGGCGAGCGCACGCAGCCGAGCAGCACCCGGCTCGAGTCCCAGCCGAGCACCCGCGCCCACTCGCGGACGCACGACGCCGCCTCGACCGACACCGTCGACCGCAGCGCGCCCGCAGCAGGCACCCACGACGGCCACGGTCCGGAGCACCGCGACGGCAACAGCGCTCCCCGCCGTCGCAGCCGGACGCGCCGCACCGCACCCCCGGCCCCCACGGCGTAGATCCGTCACGCAGAACGCCCGCACCCTGAGGGGTGCGGGCGTTCTACGTGTCGCGAGCGCTCCGCTTGGAGCTGGATACCCCCGTGCGCACGTCGGCAAGCTCGGTGACCGAAGGACGTTCGACCGGGACGCCGGCAGCGCCGGATCAGTCGGGCAGGACGGGTTCCGAGCCGGTGGCCTCGTCGACGATGCGCCGGACGACGTCGATGTCCGTGGTGTTCTCGCCGAGGCGGTTCGGCTTACCGGTCCCGTGATAGTCGCTCGAACCGGTCGCCACGAGGCCCAGCTCGGAGGCGATCCGCCGCACGACGACCTTGCCCTCCTCGGTGTTCTCGCGATGCTCGATCTCGAGCCCGAACAGTCCCGCGTCGGCGAGTTCGCGGAAGTACGGCTCAGGCAGCATCCGGTCGCGGCCGGCCGGGACCGGGTGGGCGATCACGGGCACACCACCGGCGGCGCGGACGAGCTTGACCGCGGTCAGCGGGTCGGGGGCGTAGTGCGGCGCGTAGTACCCCGTGCGCGGATGCAGGATGCCGTCGAAGGCCTCACCGCGGTCCGCCACGATGCCGAGGGCGATCAGCGCGTCGGCGATGTGCGGACGACCGACCGTCGCACCCTCGCGGGTCTGCGCGAGGACGTCGGCCCAGGAGAGCGGGTAGTCGCCGCCGATCCGAGCCACGATGGCCTCGGCCCGGCGCAAGCGGGACTCGCGGATCTTGGCGGTCTCCTGGAGGAGGTCGCCGTTGAGCGGATCGATGAGGTAGGCGAGCAGGTGCACGCTCCGCCACTCGTACCGGGTGCTGAGTTCCATCCCGGGGAGCAGGGTGATGCCCTGCCGACGCGACTCGACGGACGCCTCGGCCCAACCTGCGGTCGAGTCGTGGTCCGTGAGGGCGATGGTGCCGAGCCCCGCGGCGCCGGCCGCGCGCATGAGTTGCGTCGGCGTCTCCGTGCCGTCCGAGACACTCGAGTGCGTGTGCAGATCGGCGGGACCGTGCATGTCTCGAGCGCTCACCACGGTTCCACCCTAGTCGCAGCTCGTCCTCCGGTGACTCCCAGACCGCTCGCCTACGCTGGCGCGAATGCTGAAGACCGTCGGTGCCGTCATCGCGGCCGTGATCGCGACAGCGGTCACGGTCCTGCTCGGCGTCGCCATCCTGCCCGGCCTCTTCGGGCTGGAGCAGACGCAGATCATCGTCCAGCTGAGCGCGTTCCGGCTGCTGCTCGCGATCCTGGCGGCGGGCGCCGCCCTCCTGGCCGTCGTGGTGGGGGTCCTGCTCAGGGGATCCCGCCGGGTGCTCCCCTTCGTGCTCGCCTCGGCGCTCGCCGTCGTCTCGGTGACCGGCGCCGTCGTCACCGCGAGTCGAGGCGTCGACGACCGGGTGGTCGCGGGCGAGGCGACCGACCTCGCCGACCAGGTCACCGTCCTCGCGTGGAACACGCTGGGCGACGCGGTAGACCCGGGGACGATCGCGGCCATCGCGGTCCGTGAAGGTGCCGACGTCGTATCCCTGCCGGAGACCTCCGCCGCGGCCGCCGGTGCGGTGGCCGCCGCGATGACCGCCTCCGGCCGACCGATGGTGGCCCATTCGACGGCATCGGACGCCCACGGGACGAGCCTGCTCGTGAGCACCGGGCTCGGCGAGTACGCGATCCGCGCCCCCTCCCCGACCGGGTCGACGGCCATCGAGGACTCGGAGACGCTCGTCGCGGACCCGGTCCTCGGTCGTGGACCGACCCTCGTCGCCGTCCACACGACGGCCCCGCTGCCGAGCCGGCTCGACGACTGGCGCGCGGAGCTCGCCGACCTCGCCGGACGTTGCGTCGCCGGCACCGACGTCATCATGGCCGGCGACTTCAACGCGACGCTCGACCACCTGGCCGGTCTGCGAGGCGACGGCGACCTGGGCGACTGCGACGACGCCGCGGCTGCGGACGCCGCCGCAGGGCTCGGCACCTGGCCGACGGAGCTACCCGCCGTCCTCGGTGCGCCGATCGACCACGTCATGGCCAGCCCGACGTGGGTGTCCGTGTCGGCCCATGTGTTGACCGACGTCGACGGCACGGGCAGCGACCACCGACCGGTGGTCGTGACCCTGCTCCCCCGGACCCCACGCTGACCGACGGGCCGGCGCATCGGTCCCGGTGCGACAATGGAACCATGGCGACTTCCGCAGACACATCCAGTTCGAACACCGTCCAGACCGAGGCGACCTCCAACCGGGCGGCCGCCTGGTCGGAAGGCTTCCGCGCGTTCATCGGCACCGGCTGGGCAGACCGCCCCGAGGTGCTCCCCGAGCCACGCGAGACGGCGAGCCTCGCCGCGGCCCGTCGCGACCGGCTGTCGGCGCTGTTCCCCGGCCAGCGCCTCGTCCTCCCCGCGGGTGGGATGAAGCAGCGCTCGAACGACACCGACTACCTCTACCGGGCGCACTCGGCCTTCTCGTACTACACCGGCTGGGCAGCGGATGCCGAGCCGGACAGCGTGCTCGTCCTCGACCCGGAGGAGTCCGGCCACACCGCGACGCTGTACTTCCGGGAGCGGGCAGGGCGCGACACCGACGAGTTCTACACGAACGCCGCCATCGGCGAGTTCTGGATCGGAGCCCGCCCGTCGCTGGCCCAGGTGGCCGCCGATCTCGCGATCGCGACCGCAGACCTCTCGGCGTTCCACGCGGACGCGACCGACCTGACGGTCGACGTCGACGCCGACCTCACCCGGGCGGTCTCCGAGATGCGCCTCGTGAAGGACCGGTACGAGATCGCTCAGATGCGCCTCGCCGTCGATGCGACCGCGAGAGGGTTCGACGACGTCATCGCCGAGCTGCCCAAGGTGCTCGCGCACGAGCGTGGCGAGCGCATCGTCGAGGGCGTCTTCGCGGGTCGCGCCCGTGCCGACGGGAACGGCGTGGGCTACGAGACCATCGCCGCCGCCGGACCCCACGCCTGCATCCTCCACTGGACGCGGAACGACGGACGGGTCCTCCCGGGCGACCTCATCCTGATCGACGCCGGCGTGGAACTCGACAGCTACTACACGGCGGACATCACGCGGACCATCCCGGTCTCGGGCACCTTCACGGAGGTGCAGCGTCGGGTGTACGAGGCGGTCCGTGAGGCCGCAGACGAAGCCTTCGCCATCGTCCGCCCCGGCATCCGGTTCCGCGAGGTGCACGCCGCGGCGATGGCCGTCATCGCCCGGAAGACGGCCGAGTGGGGACTGCTCCCCGTGACCGCGGAGGAGGCGTTGCTCAAGGAGAACGAGCAGCACCGGCGGTACATGGTCCACGGCACGAGCCACCACCTCGGGACGGATGTGCACGACTGCGCCCAGGCGCGGCGCGAGATGTACGCCGACGCGGTCGTCGAACCGGGCATGGTGTTCACGATCGAGCCCGGGTTGTACTTCCAGGTCGACGACCTCACGGTCCCCGAGGAGTACCGCGGCATCGGCGTCCGGATCGAGGACGACATCCTCGTGACCGAGGATGGCGCGGAGAACCTGTCCGCCGGCATCCCGCGCACCGCCGACGAGGTCGAGGCCTGGCTCGCCCGCTGAGGCCCGCCCGTCGTTCCGCCGCTCGGCGTCCGACGCCGCGGGTCAGCCCGCGTCGGACGCCGGGCCACGCTCGAGCAGGTTGCGCGCCCGGTTCGCGAGCTCGTCGCCCACGACGAGGTCGTACCGCGTGGCGATGACGAGCGTGGCCGAGGTGTACTCCTGACGCTTCCGCGTCACCGAGTAGGAGACGATGCCGAACAGCATGCCGAACGCGGCACCCATGAGCACCGCCGCGCCCAACAGCATGAGGTTCGTCTCCGGGTTGAAGATGACGAGGACGAGTCCGAGGAACAGACCGAGCCAGGCGCCGCTGACGGCACCGGCGCCCGCGGCACGCCCGTAACTGAGCCGCCCGGTCACGCGTTCGACGCTCTTCAGGTCACTGCCCACGATCGAGATCTCTTTGACCGGGAAGTCGGTGTGCGCGAGGGAGGAGATCGCGGCCTGCGCGGACTCGTAGCTGTCGTAGCTGGCCACCGTCTCGCCTCGCGGGATGACGCCGAGCGCCGGGGCGCCCTTGCGGCCGAACTGTCGCGGATCACTCATGCCTCCATCCTCTCATCCCACCCCGAGGGGTCCGTCCTGGCAGGCCACCGGCGGGTAGGTTAGTAGGCGTGAGTGCAACCAGAGTGTTCGTCGCCAGGCTCGCCGGGTGCACCGTCTTCGACCCCGCGGGCGATCGTGTCGGCAAGGTCCGGGACGTGCTCGTCGTCTACCGCACCGGCAAATCCCCGCGCGTCGTCGGCCTGATCGTGGAGATCCCGGGCAAACGTCGCGTCTTCGTCTCCATCGGACGCGTCACGAGCATCGGTGCCGGGCAGATCATCACCACCGGCCTCATCAACGTCCGCAGGTTCGAACAGCGCGGCGGCGAGGTCCGCGTGATCGCCGAACTCTTCGGGCGGCGCGTCGTCTTCCGGGCGAACGGCGAGGAGGCGACGATCGAGGACGTCGCGATCGAGGAGCAGGGCCCTGGCGAGTGGCAGGTGTCGCAACTCTTCGTCCGACGCCCGAAGACCACCGCCTCGCCCTTCGTCAAGGGCCCGACGACCTTCGCCACCTGGAACGAACTGCGGGAGGAGCAGGAGCTCGGTGAGGCGCAGTCCGCCGAGCAGCTGATCGCGACGTACGCCGATCTGAAGCCGGCCGACCTCGCCAACACCCTCCTCGACCTCCCGCGCGATCGGATGATCGAGGTCGCCGAGGAGCTGTCCGACGACCGGCTCGCCGACGTGCTCGAGGAGATGCCCGAGACCGACCAGGTGCACATCCTCGCGCAGCTCGACGACGACCGCGCCGCCGACGTCCTCGACCAGATGCAACCCGACGACGCGGCCGACCTCATCGCCCAGCTCCCCGAGGATCGTGGTGAACACCTCCTCGAGCTCATGGAGCCGGAGGAGGCCGAGGACGTCCGCATGCTCCTCCGGTTCGATCCGGAGACCGCGGGTGGGCTCATGACGACCGAACCGATCATCCTCTCCGCCGACGCGACGGTCGCCGAGGCCCTCGCGTCGATCCGGCGCTCCGAGCTGGCCCCCGCACTGGCCGCCGGGGTCTGCATCACGCTTCCGCCGTACGAATCGCCCACGGGCCGGTTCCTCGGCATGGTGCACTTCCAGCGGATGCTCCGGTACCCGCCGCACGAGCGGCTCGGGACGCTGCTCGACCAGAGTCTCGATCCGGTGGGGGTCCGCACCTCGGCCGCCGAGGTCTCGCGCATCCTCGCGAGCTACAACCTCGTCCAGGTCCCCGTCGTGGACGAGCAGCATCGGCTGCTCGGGGTCGTGACGATCGACGACGTGCTCGACTACCTCCTCCCCGACGACTGGCGGAGCATCGACGAGAACGACGAACTCCCGGCTGCGGAACAGCGCATCGGATCGAACGGAAGGAGGGCAGGTCGTGGCACGAGCTCCCCGCAATGAAGTCCGACTCGACGCACCCAAGGGGCTGCGCAGCTCCGTCCGTTCCATCCGGCGCGCGCCCGCCTCGCGCGACCGCTTCGGACGGTTCACCGAGTGGATCGCCCGGGCGATGGGGACGCCCTGGTTCCTCGTCGGCCTGACCCTCTTCGTCATCCTCTGGATCGCCTGGAACACGTACGGCCCGATGTCCCTCCGGTTCGACTCCGTCGACATCGGCTTCGTCGCGCTGACCCTGGTGCTGTCGCTCCAGGCGTCCTACGCCGCGCCGCTCATCCTGCTGGCTCAGAACCGTCAGGACGACCGCGACCGCGTGCAGATCGAACAGGACCGTCAGCGGTCCGAGCGCAACCTCGCCGACACCGAGTACCTCGCCCGCGAGGTCGTCGCGCTCCGCCTGGCGCTCAAGGACATGGCGTCAAAGGACTTCATCCGCGCCGAGCTGCGTTCCCTGCTCGAGGAGCTGGACCGGGACCGCACCGATCAGCCCGAGCACGACGGGCCAGAGCGCCGGCGTGGCTGACGCGGAGCTCGCCGACCGGATCAGGACGGCGCTCGGACGGGTCATCGACCCCGAGATCCGCAAGCCGATCACCGAACTCGACATGGTCGGCGCGATCGACGTCGACGATCAGGGCGCGGCCGACATCACGATCAAGCTCACCATCGTCGGGTGCCCGGCGGCGACGAGCATCGAACGCGACGTCCGGGAGGCCGCCGCATCCACCCCCGGGGTGACGCAGGTCGCGGTGGACGTCCAGGTGATGTCCACGGCGGAACGGCAGGCCCTGACCGACCGTCTCCGCGGGGGCCGCGGCGCGCGAGGCGTCCAGTTCGGTCCGGACTCGCTGACGCGGGTGTACACGGTCACGAGCGGCAAGGGTGGTGTCGGCAAGTCCACGGTGACCGCCAACCTGGCCGTCGCCCTCGCCGCCCGAGGCCTGCGGGTGGGGCTCGTCGACGCCGACGTCCACGGCTTCTCCATCCCGGGTCTGCTGGGCCTCGTCGAGAACGGCGTCGCTGTGAAACCGACCCAGGTCGGTGACATGATCCTGCCGCCCGTCGCGCACGGCGTGAAGGTCGTGTCGATCGGCATGTTCATCGACGCGCCGACCGACGGGACCACCGCCGTCGCCGTCGCCTGGCGCGGCCCGATGCTCCACCGCACGATCCAGCAGTTCCTCACGGACGTGTTCTTCGGCGATCTCGACGTCCTGCTGCTCGACCTCCCCCCGGGCACGGGTGACGTCGCGATCTCGATCGGTCAGTTGCTCCCGCACGCCGAGGTGCTCGTCGTCACGACGCCGCAGCCGGCCGCCGCCGAGGTCGCGGAGCGCAGCGGGGTGGTGGCACGGCAGACCGGCCAACGCGTGTACGGCGTCATCGAGAACATGGCGGGCCTTCCACAGCCCGACGGCAGCATCCTGCCGTTGTTCGGCACCGGTGGCGGCGAGGCACTCTCGACGAGGCTCTCCGTCGGTCAGACCGAACCGGTACCGCTGCTCGCCTCCGTCCCGCTGAGCGTCACGCTCCGGCAGGGCGGCGACACCGGACGACCGGTCGTGCTCTCGGACCCGGCGGATCCGGCGGCCGCCGAGATCCTCCGTCTGGCGGGGCAGCTCGCGGGCCGTCCACGTGGCCTGGCCGGGAAGCGTCTGGGCGTCAGCACGAGCTGAAGCGGCCGGCGCGGAACGCGCCGCGCAGGACGCTCCGGACTCAGGTGGCTTCGAGGTCGAACGGCGGTGCCGCCGTCTCCCCGGCGGCCAGGCGGCGGAGACGCTCGTCGGTCGACGCCTGGATCGACTTCGGTTTCTCGAGGGACGGGGCGGTCGCGGCCGCCGCGGCTGCCGGCGCAGCAGCCAGGGGCGCGGTCGTCGGCGTCACCGGCGGCTCGTCGTCGAGCAAGGCTTCGCGGATGATGCGCCGGGGATCGTACTGTCGGGGATCGAGCTTCTTCCAGTCGACCTCGTCGAACTCCGGGCCCATCTCCTCGCGCATCCGGTCCTTCGCGCCGGAGGCCAGGTCGCGGAGGGTCCGGACGAGCCTCGCCAGCTGGGACGCGTAATACGGCAGACGCTCGGGACCGAGCAGGAACACGGCGATGACCCCGATGATGAGGAGTTTGTCGAACGTCAGACCGAACACGTGATCAGACTACCGCGCGAGCCTCAGCTCGCGGAGCCCTTGCAGGCCATACGCTGAGATCCGGAGGCAAGGTGTCAGAACACAATCTCAACTGGAAGTACGCGGGCGACGTGGTCGTCGAGAGTGCTGCGATGCACACCGCTCGTGCGCACGCGCACGAACTCGGCGTGGAGGCGATCTCCCCGGCGATCGGCGCACAGCTCGCGGTGGTCGCCGCGGCGACCCGTGCGGAGTCCATCGTCGAGGTGGGCACCGGGACGGGCGTCTCCGGACTCTGGCTCCTCCGTGGCGCCACGAACGCGGTGCTGACCTCCATCGACACGGAGATCGTCCACCAGCAGCAGGCTCGGGCGGCGTTCACGGAGGCCGGCATCACCACCAACCGTATCCGCCTCATCACCGGCAGCGCGCTCGACGTGCTGCCCCGGATGAACGAGAACTCCTACGACCTCGTCCTCGTCGACGGCGATCCGGGATCTGTGATCGAGTACGTCGAGCATGGCCTCCGACTCGTCCGGCCCGGCGGAACCGTCCTCGTGCCGCACGCACTCTGGCGCGGCAAGGTCGCCGACCCGACGCAGCGCGACGAGACCACCGGCCTCTTCCGATCGCTCGTCCAGGAGATCTCCGCGTCCGACGCGGTCGTCAGCGCCCTCTCCCCCGCCGGAGACGGTCTGCTCCAGATCACCAAGCCCGGCGTCTGAGCCCGAGTACGACGAACCGGCCGCCACCCTCGCCCTGGGGCGATGATGACGGCCGGTCCTCAGCTCATGCGGCGTCGGTGACGGGGCTCAGCCCGCGCTCACCACACCCGCGAGTGCATCGTGCAGTTCTTGAGCCTCTGCGTCGTTGACCGACACGACGAGACGCCCTCCCCCTTCAAGAGGCACTCGCACGATGATGAGCCGACCCTCCTTCACGGCCTCCATTGGCCCGTCTCCGGTGCGTGGCTTCATTGCGGCCATGCGAGTCCCCTCTCGTTATTCGACTGACCCCTATTATCGCGTATCACGGGGGCTCGTGATAATCCTGAACGCGGCGAGGCGCGGGATGACGACTGATCAACGGCTACGGAATGGTCCAATAGGCGTTCGCGAGGCCGTACATGACGAAGATCCAGCACCACTGGAGCGCCAGGGAGAGGACGACGACACCACCGCGGTACCACCGGTTTCGCGGGACGGGGACGGCGCCGAGGAGCGGGAAGACCGGGATGAGCAGTCGGAAGACGCTCGTCTGCGGGAAGAAGACCGCGAAGAGGTACAGCAGGTACGACGCCACCCACAGCCGGAGGTCGACGCCGAGGCGACGGACCGCCGGGACGAACAGGAGGAGCGCGGAGCCCACGAAGACGGCGAGGACGACCACGAGGCCTGGCCCATCCCCGAACCAGAACTGCCCGCCCTGGATCCACGCCGAGAACGGCACGAGCGGTTGCTCGCCGATGAAGGCGGCGCGCCAGGCCAGCTCGGTCTGGAGGTACGCCTCAGGACGGCCCGTCACGAGGCCGGCGATGACCATCCAGGCGAAGCCCGCCACCGCAGCCAACGCTCCCCCGATGAGGATGAGGAGGACCTCGCGCCTGGCGAGCGGGTCGCGGCGTCGCGTGACCACCCGAACGACGAGGTGGAGGCCAAGCAGGAGCGCGAACGCCAGGACCCCGGGGCGGGTGAAGGCCATGACCGGGATGACCGCGAGCAACCACCCGTACCGGCGGGTCACGAGGAGCAACAGCGCCAGCGTCAGCAGGAGGAGGAACATCGACTCCGCGTAGGCGAGCTGGAACACGGCGCTGAGCGGTGCGATGCAGAACAGGACGACGGCGAACATCGACCGGCCGGCGTCCAGACGCGTCCGCATCAGCCGGTGGAACAGCAGCGCACTGCCGAACCCGCAGCCCAGGGACACGACGACCGCCATGACCGGCCACGGCAGGAACGTGATGACCGACAGCCCCTTCACCACACCGGGATAGACGGGCATGAAGGCCCAGGCGTTCTCGGCGACCCGTCCGGCGCTGTCGAGCGGCAGCTGGCTCGGGTAGCCGTACGTCGCGATCCACCAGTACCACTGGCCGTCCCACCCGGCGGCGAGGGTGCCGAGCGAGGGGAACGCACCGAACCGGGAGTCCGGAGCCGACAGGAGGCTCGCGAACGCGAACATCGCCGTCGTCACGAGCCGGGACAGCACGTAGACGATGCCGATGCGCCCCCACACGGGCAGGCGCACCCACCGCCGGAGCATCGAGGGCCGTTCGTCGACCGCTACCCGGACCTCCGCGTCAGCGGCCATCGGTGCCCTGCAGCCAGGCGCGGAGGCCCCGCTCGCACTCCTCGATCTGGGCGAGCGGGACGCGTTCGTCGTCCGCGTGCGCGAGCAACGGGTCGCCCGGGCCGTAGTTGACCGCGGGCACGCCCAACGCGGAGAAGCGGGCGACGTCGGTCCAGCCGTACTTCGGTGCCGGCGTCCCCCCGACCGCCGCCAAGAAGTCCTGGGCGATTGGCGCGTCGAGGCCCGGGCGGGCACCTTCCGCGACATCGGTCTGCACGACCTCGAAGCCGGAGAAGAGCTCCTCGAGGTGGGCGAGTGCCTCCGCTCCCGTCCGGCTGGGCGCGAACCGGTAGTTCACCTCGACGGTGACCAGATCCGGGATCACGTTCCCGGCGACGCCGCCGTGGATGGCGACCGCGTTGACGCCCTCGCGATAGACGAGCCCGTCGACCTCGACCTCACGAGGAGTGTAGGCGGCGAGCGTCGCGAGGACCGGCGAGATCGCGTGGATGGCGTTGACGCCGACCCAGCTCCGCGCCGCGTGCGAGCGTTTGCCGAAGGCGCTGACCTCGACGCGGAGGGTGCCGTTGCACCCGCCCTCAACGCCCGCGTTGCTCGGCTCCCCGAGGATGGCGAAATCCCCGACGAACAGCTCCGGGTGGTGCTTCGCGAGCCGGCCCAGACCATTGCGGTCCGACGCGACCTCCTCGTTGTCGTACCACATCCAGGTGATGTCGACGATGGGGTCGGTGAGCTCGGCCGCGAGTTTCAACTGCACGGCGACACCACCCTTCATGTCGACCGTTCCGCGCCCCCACAGCGTCGCCTCGCCCGCATGCTCCTCGAAGCGGGTCGGGACGTTGCCGTTGATCGGGACGGTGTCGAGGTGGCCGGCGATGATGACCCGCTGCGCGCGGCCGAGGGACGTCGACGCGACCACCGTGTCGCCGTCGCGCACGATCGTGAGGTGGTCGCACCCGCCGAGCGCCGCCTCCACCGCGTCGGCGATCCGCACCTCGTCCCCCGACACTGAGGCGATGTCACAAAGCTGCCGGGTGAGTTCCACGGAGGAGACGGACAGGTCGAGTACGGGGACATCGGCTGGCATGGAACCAGTGTATTGGCCGCGACCCTGGGCGTCGGCCGTCTCTCCGGACGTTCGCCGCTACCCTGGAGCCATGACTGCCGCGACTGCCGAAACGCCCGTTCCGACCCACGCCTGGGGCTCCGGCCTCGCGACGATCGCCAGCGACGGAACCGTGCTCGACACCTGGTTCCCTGAGCCGACGCTCGGCCGGATCCCCGAGGGCCGCGACCGCTGGATCGCTCCGGCGGAGCTCGAGGCCCTCGCGACCGACGACGACCGGCGGGCCGTGCGGATCGACATCGTCACCGTCGAGATCGAGTTGCAGGCCGCCCCGGCGAACACGCCGGACGCCTACCTGCGCCTGCACCTGCTCAGCCACCTCCTCGTCCGTCCGAACACGATCTCGCTCGACGGCGTCTTCGCACACCTGCCCATCGTCGTGTGGACGAATGCAGGACCGGTGCACCCGGCCGACTTCGACCGACTCCGACCGTCGCTCCTCCGCGCGGGCATCCACGCGACCGGCATCGACAAGTTCCCGCGGCTCCTCGACTACGTGACTCCGGACAAGGTGCGGATCGCCGACGCCTCCCGCGTCCGGCTCGGTGCCCACCTCGCTCCGGGGACGACCGTCATGCACGAGGGCTTCGTCAACTTCAACGCGGGCACCCTCGGGTCGTCCATGGTCGAGGGCCGCATCTCCCAGGGTGTCGTCGTCGGTGACGGCAGCGACATCGGCGGCGGCGCATCCATCATGGGTACCCTGTCCGGCGGGGGCACGCAGCGGGTGGCGATCGGCCAGCGCGCACTCCTCGGGGCGAACTCCGGCATCGGCATCTCGATCGGCGACGACTCGGTCGTCGAGGCCGGCCTCTACGTGACGGCCGGCACCAAGGTCGTCCTCGCCGGAGCCGCCGCGACCACCGAGGGGGCTCCGCGCACCGTCAAGGCCGTCGAGCTCTCCGGGGTGCCGAACCTCCTGTTCCGGCGCAACTCGCTCACGGGCGCTGTGGAGGTCCTCCCCCGCTCCGGCTCCGGCGTCGAGCTGAACGCGGCCCTGCACGCCTGAGCCCTTCGACCGGCTCAGGGACCGCACGTCCGGCTCAGGGACCGGACGGCGGGCCCGGGTCCCCGATCACGGTCACAGACACGGAACGGCCCCGCATCCTCGGATGCGGGGCCGTTCTCGTGATCGGCCGAGGCGCGACTACCGCGTCGGGAAGGACCGCTCGGGCGAACCCGTGTACAGCTGCTGCGGGCGACCGATCTTGGTCTGCGGGTCGAGGTTCATCTCACGCCAGTGCGCGATCCATCCGGGAAGACGCCCGATGGCGAAGAGCACCGTGAACATCCGCGTCGGGAAGCCCATGGCCTTGTAGATGACGCCCGTGTAGAAGTCGACGTTCGGGTAGAGCTTCCGCTCCTTGAAGTAGTCGTCCTCGAGGGCGATCTGCTCGAGTTCCTGCGCCAGGTCGAGCAGCGGGTCGTTGATCCCGAGCGCACGGAGGACCTCGCCGGCGCTCTCCTTGACGAGCTTGGCCCGCGGGTCGTAGTTCTTGTAGACGCGGTGCCCGAAGCCCATGAGCTTCACGCCGTCTTCCTTGTTCTTGACCCGGTCGACGAAGCGCTGGACGCCCTCGCCGGACTCCTGGATGCGCCCGAGCATCTGCAGCACCGCCTCATTGGCACCGCCGTGCAGCGGCCCGGAGAGGGCGTTGATGCCAGCCGACACGGAGGCGTACAGGTTGGCGCCCGTCGACCCGACCAGACGGACCGTGGAGGTCGACGCGTTCTGCTCGTGGTCCTCGTGGAGGATCAGGAGCAGGTCGAGGGCCTTCGACAGGACCGGGTCGATCTCGTAGGGCTCGGCCAGGTTGCCGAAGTTCAACTTGAGGAAGTTGTCGACGAAACTCAAGGAGTTGTCCGGGTACAGGAACGCCTGGCCCACGGACTTCTTGTGCGCGTACGCCGCGATGACCGGGAGCTTCGCGAGCATACGGACCGTGGTGAGCTCGACGTGGTCGGGGTCGTGCGGGTTCGCGTCCGACTCGTAGTACGTGGACATCGCCTGCAGGGCACTGGACAGCACCGCCATGGGGTGCGCCGTGTGCGGGAGCGCCGAGAAGAACCGCTTGAGGTCCTCGTGCAGCAGCGTGTGACGACGGATCTTCTCGTCGAACCCGCCGAGCTCGTCGGCGGTCGGGAGCTCACCGTGGATCAGGAGCCAGGCGACCTCGAGGAACGTCGACTGCTTGGCGAGCTGCTCGATCGGGTACCCGCGGTAGCGGAGGATGCCCTGGTCGCCGTCGATGTACGTGATCGCCGACTTGGTGGCAGCCGTGTTGACGAACCCGTAGTCGAGCGTCGTCAGGCCGGTCTGCCGGGTGAGCGAGGAGACGTCGATACTCGACGCGCCTTGGGCTGACCGGTGGATCGGGAATTCGGCTGTTCCGCCGGGGTAGTTCAGGGTGACCTGCTGCGTCTCGGTGGAAGCCTGTTTCTCGACGTCGCCCACGGCGCCTCCTCGTATCTTCGTGCGATAGGGACTGGACATCGCCCTCCGATACGACGGCGTGTCACATACAGCCTAATCGGGTTCCGGGCCCACTGCTGTTTCCCACAGTGATCCGGCGACTTCCTTGGAGTTCACCCTGAAATCGGGCGCACGCCTCGGAGTCGCTCGGCGGCCGCGGCGATCCGCTCGTCGCTCGCCGTCAACGACAACCGCACGTGATCGGGGTGGGCGTCACCGTAGAACACGCCAGGGCCCCCGAGGATGCCGATGGACGCCAGGCGGTCGATGCTGGACCACGCGCCGCGACCCTCGGTGATCCACAGGTAGAGGCCGGCCTCGCTGTGGTCGACGCGGAAGCCCGCCTCGCGGACCGCCGGGAGCAGCACCTCGCGCCGGGCGCGATACCGCGCCTTCTGCTCGGCCACGTGCTCGTCGTCACCCAGGGCGGCGACCATGGCCGCCTGGAGCGGGGCCGGCAGCATGAGTCCCGCGTGCTTCCGCACGGTGACCAGGCGCTGCACGAGCCGTTCGTCTCCGGCGAGGAAGGCGGCACGGTACCCGGCCAGGTTCGACTGCTTGCTCAGCGAGTAGATCGCGAGGACGCCACTGTGGTCCCCATCGGTCACGCGCGGGTCGAGCACCGACGGGGTCGGGGTGTCGGACCACTCCCCCTCCCAGCCGAGTTCCGCGTAGCATTCGTCGCCCACGAGGACGGCACCGAGTTCGCGCGCCCGAACCAACGCGGCGCGCAGTTCCTCGATCGAGAGCACCCGTCCGTCCGGGTTGCCCGGCGAGTTGAGCCAGACGAGGCGGGTGCTCTCGGGCCACTCGGCCGGATCGTCGGCCGCGACCGCGTCGGCACCGGCGATCGCCGCGCCGACGGCGTACGTCGGATAGGCGGCCACCGGGTGCACGACCGTGTCGCCCTCGCCGAGCCCGAGCAGGAAGGCGAGCAGCGCCACGAGTTCCTTGGAGCCGATCGTCGGCAGGACGGCGTCGGGTGACAGTCCGCCGACACCGCGGCGGCGGGCGAACCAGGCGATGATCGCCTGACGGAGCTCGGGCGTACCGATCGTCGTCGGGTACGCGTGAGCGTCGGTGGCGTCACGCAGGGCGTCGCGGATGAGGTCCGGCGTCGCATCGACCGGCGACCCGATCGACAGGTCGACGATGCCGTCCGGATGCCGACGCGCCCGCTCCGCATACGGGGCCATGAGGTCCCAGGGGTAGTCGGGCAGCGGCTGCAGTGCCATGCGGCTACTCGTGGGCTTGCGGCGGCAGCGCGGCGATGAGGGGGTGGTCCGACGGGATGACCCCGACCTTGGCGGCACCACCGGGCGACCCGACCTCGTCGAAGAACTCGACGTTGGCCTTGTAGTAGTCCGCCCATTCCTCGGGCAGGTCGTCCTCGTAGTAGATGGCCTCCACCGGGCAGACCGGCTCGCACGCACCGCAGTCGACGCACTCGTCGGGGTGGATGTAGAGCGAGCGTTCACCCTCGTAGATGCAGTCGACGGGGCATTCGTCGATGCAGGCGCGGTCCTTCACATCGACGCACGGCAGGGCGATCACGTAGGTCACGGGCGGGTGGCTCCCTTCACGAGCACTGAGTGTCCAGTCTACGCCTGCGGCGAGGTGGCGAACGGCTCCGACGGCGGCCCGGCGGGACGTGCCACCGGGGTCTCGCGCTTACGCTCGGGCAGCTTCGGCCAGGCCACGACCAGGACGGCGACGAGGCCGGGGGCGATGGTCCACACGAGGCCGGAGACACTCTGCGGGATGAGGACCGACCCGCCGGTGCTCTCGAGCAGCAGCACGCCGATCATGAGGATGACGCCGAAGGCGGCCGCAGCGGCCGCGAGCCGGTCGCCGAGGACGATCCGCAGACCGAGCAGCAGCATGCCGACGCCGAGAATCCCGAGGATCAGCCCGACGGGGAGGGCGATGCCGAGCACCGACGGCGCCCAGGCGTGCGCGACCGTGCCGATGGCCCCGTAGGCGAGCCCCACGAGGAAGGCGAGGACGACCCCGATGACGCGGGACGCGGTGGTCTGCTCGCGCGGAGCGTCGTCCGGTTCCGTCGGCGCCGGGAGCCAGCGGTCGGCAGCGGCGGGAGCGCTTGCAAAGCGGGGGTCGGAAGCCGGATCGGTCATCCGCCGATTGTATCTGGACAGTCTCGGCGTCTGCCGCTATGGTCGAGGGCGGATAAGGTTAGCCTTACCCAACCGCGTTCCGAAGTCGCAGCGCCCCGCCCGGACCACGGTCCTCGCCCGGCGCGCCCTCGGAAGCCTCCCACCCAGCAACGACGGCCTCCCCCGGGCGACCGCCTGCTCGACGCCCGAAAGTCCGGTCACGTGCTCGCGAACTACCTCATCGGCCTCCGCGAAGGCCTCGAAGCCGGCCTCATCGTCGGCATCCTCGTCGCCTACCTGAACAAGCTCGGCCGACGCGACGTCCTCCTCCGGCTCTGGCTCGGCGTCGCCGTCGCGATCGTCGTCTCGCTCGGCGTCGGCGCGATCCTCACCTGGGGGCCGTACGGGTTGAGCTTCCAGGCGCAGGAGATCCTCGGCGGCGGCCTCTCCATCCTGGCCGTCGGCCTCGTCACCTGGATGATCTTCTGGATGGGCCGCAACGCCCGCGAGCTGAAGCACGACCTCGAGTCGCGACTCGACGCGGCCGTCGCCGGTTCCGCCGTCGGCATCGTCGTCCTGGGCTTCATCAGCGTGGGACGCGAGGGCATCGAGACCGCCCTGTTCATCTGGGCCAGCGTCAACTCCGGCGAGAACGCCGTCGTCGGCTCCGTCGGTGCCCTCCTCGGCATCCTCACCGCCGTCGTCGTCGCCTACCTCATCTACCGCGGCTTCGTCCGGATCAACCTCGGCACCTTCTTCACCTGGACCGGGCTGTTCCTCGTCGTCGTCGCCGCAGGCGTCCTCGCCTACGGGGTCGGCGACCTCCAGGAGGCCGGTGTCATCCCCGGCTGGGGCCAGGCCGCCTTCAACCTCAGCGCCGTCGTCCCGCCCACCAGTTGGTACGGCACCGTCCTCGGCGGCCTCTTCAACTTCACCCCCGCTCCGACCTGGGCACAGTTCATCGCGTGGCTGCTGTACCTGGTCGTCACACTCGTCTGCTTCGTCCGGGTCTCAGGGCTTGGGCGTCGCCGCCCGACCACGGTCACCAACCGCGTCGCGACGAGCGGCTGACGCGGCCGGGCCCACGTTCACACAGCACAGCACCAGCACCTTCCGACAGGAGTCTCCATGCAGCACCGCATCATGACCGGCCTCGCAGGCGCGGGCGTCCTCGCCCTCGCGCTCACGGGCTGCGTCCCGAACAACACGGGCACCGACGCGCTCACCGTCGACATCACGGACGACTCGTGCTCCGTGTCCGTCGCCAAGGCGACGGCCGGCGCCGTGACGTTCTCCATCACGAACAACGGCACCGACGTCAACGAGTTCGAGATCCTCGCCTCCGACAAGCTCCGCATCGTCGGCGAGAAGGAGAACGTCACCCCCGGGCAGACCGTCTCCTACGTCGCGCAGCTGAACCCGGGCACGTACTACACGGCCTGCAAGTTCCAGCTCGTCGGCGCTCCCGTCGGCCTCGCCGAGTTCACGGTCAGCGGTGAGAACGCCGCCGTGTCGAAGGACGAGCAGGAGCTCACCGACCAGGCTGTCACGAACTACGTCGCGTACATCAAGTCGCAGGTCGCCGAGCTCGTGCCGCAGGTCAAGGCGTTCACCGACGCCTACGCGGCCGGCGACGACGAGACCGCCCGCGCACTCTTCGCCTCGACCCGTGTCTCCTACGAGCGCATCGAGCCGACCGCCGAGGCCTTCGGCGACCTCGATCCGAAGATCGACTACCGCGAGGTCGACGCCGTCGCGGAGGGTCTCGACTGGACCGGCTTCCACCGGATCGAGAAGGACCTCTGGCCGCCGGCAGCCGACGCCCTCAACTCCGACGGGACGAGCGCCCTCATGGACTGGACGGCGTCCACGCCGGAGCAGCGTCAGCAGTTCGCCACCGGACTCGTCGACGACGTCCAGCAGCTCTTCGACCTCGTCTCCGAGAAGGACTTCACCGTGAGCCTCGGCGACATCTCGAACGGCGCCATCGGCCTCCTCGACGAGGTCGCCGTCGGCAAGATCTCCGGTGAGGAGGACTGGTGGTCGCACACCGACCTCTACGACTTCGCCGCGAACGTCCAGGGCGCCGAGGTGGCCTTCGGCAACGTGAAGGACATCGCTGCCAGCAAGGGCGACGCGGGCACGAAACTCGTGGGCAAGATCGAAACGGAGTTCACGGCGCTGCAGGACCTGCTCGCCAAGTACGGCAGCCTCGACAGCGGCTTCGTCAGCTACGACACCGTCACCGAGGACCAGCGCAAGGAACTCTCCGACCAGGTCAACGCCCTCGCCGAGCCGCTCTCGCAGCTCACCCACACCGTGCTCGGCGTCGCCGAGTAGACCCCGCCGGGTCCGCCGCCGTCGCGGCACACCGGGCCGGAACGACTCAGAGCATTCTGGGGGTTCCGGCCCCGCGGTCTTCCAGCCATCCCTGAATAGCATGAGGTCCGATGACCGAGCAGACTCCCCCCACCAGTCCTGACCCCCAGGCGCCGTCCACCCCGACGGACGACACCCCACCGCGGGGTCTCTCGCGCCGGGCGCTCTTCGGTTTGGCCGGAGCCGGGGCCGCCGGACTCGCGGCAGGCGCTGGCGCGACGGCAGCGATCACCGCGGCCGCGACGGCCTCGGCGAGCAGCGCGGGCGTCACCACCGTGTACCCGTTCGCCGGAGCGCACCAGAGCGGGATCACGACGCCGGCTCAGGACCGGCTGCACTTCGCCGCCTACGACGTGTCGGCGGGCACCACCAGGGAGGAACTCATCGAGCTGCTCCAGGATTGGAGTGTCGCCGCGGCACGGATGACGCAGGGGCAGGAGGTCGCGGCGGGTGGCGCCGTCGACGGTTCCCCGCTCGCTCCCCCGGTCGACACCGGAGAGGCGCTCGGGCTCCCCGCGAGTGGACTCACGATCACCTTCGGGTTCGGTCCCACCCTCTTCGCCGCGGAGGACGGCACCGACCGCTTCGGCATCGCCGACCGTCGGCCGCCCGAGCTGCAGAAACTGCCCCGGTTCACGGGCGACAACCTGCAGGCCGGCCTCACCGGCGGCGACCTCTGCATCCAGGCGTGCGCCGACGACCCACAGGTCGCCGTCCACGCGATCCGCAACCTCAGCCGCATCGCGTTCGGACGCGCCTCCATCCGCTGGTCGCAACTCGGCTTCGGTCGGACGTCCTCCACCTCCACGAGCCAGGTCACCCCGCGCAACCTGTTCGGCTTCAAGGACGGCACCGCCAACGTGAAGTCCGAGGAGACGAAGACGGTCGAAGCGCAGGTGTGGGTGCAGGACGGCGACACGGCCAGTTGGCTGAGCGGCGGCTCCTACCTCGTCGTCCGCAAGATCCGCATGATCATCGAGACCTGGGACCGCGCGCAGCTCCAGGAGCAGGAGCGCGTCATCGGCCGGAGCAAGGGCGAGGGCGCTCCGCTGTCGGGCGGCAAGGAGTTCACGGAACCCGACTTCGCCGCGGTCGGCGCGACGGACCAGCCGCTCATCGACAAGCACTCCCACGTGCGCCTGGCGCACCCGACCCAGCTCAAGGGCACGAAGCTCCTCCGGCGCGGGTACAACTTCGTCGACGGCAACGACGACCTCGGGCGGCTGAACGCCGGCCTGTTCTTCATGTCGTACCAGCGCTCACCGCAGCAGTTCATCGACGTGCAGCGTGCCCTCGCGACGGACGCGCTCAACGAGTACATCAAGCACGTCGGTTCCGCGATCTTCGCCGTGCCCCCGGGCGCGAGCACCGACGGCTGGGTGGGCGAGACGCTCTTCGCGTAGCGTCCGTCGGGCCAACCCCGGACACTGAGCCGGTCGACGTGCTACTTGACGGTCACGGTGTAGAGGATGCTGTCGGCCGAGGCCACGAGCTTCACGTCGTAGGCCGTCGTCGACAGGGTCACGATCGAACCGTCGCCGTTCGCGATCTCCCCGTCGATCGTGAAGCCGGCCGCGACGAGGGCGTCCTTCGCGGCCGTCGCGGCGTCCGTCGCCTGCACGGTGACGACGAAGGTGTCCTTGCCATCGACCGTGCCGCGACCGCCGTTGACCGTGCCCTCCACGACCGGGACGGCGTCCGTCGGATAGCCGTCCGGCAGGCCCTCATCGAGGTTGACGTCGAAGTCCCCGCCGGTCGCGTCTCGGATGCCCTGCTCGACCGAGTCCTTCACGGTCGATTCGATGACGCTGCACCCGGCGAGCGTGGGAGCGAGGACGAGGGCGGCCAGCAGGGCGAGGGAGGCGGGTCGGCGCATGCCATCAGCTTAACGAGCCGACGCCCGGTCTTCCTGGGAGGACCGGGCGTCGGCGATGCGAACGTGCTGCCTACTCGGACTGCTTCTTGAGACGCGAGTAGCTGCGCTGGCGGGCCTGAGCGTCGAGCTCGACCTTGCGGATGCGCACGTGCTCGGGCGTGACCTCGACGCACTCGTCCTCGCGGGCGAACTCGAGGCTCTCCTCGAGCGTGAGGACGCGCGGCGGCGTCATCGACTCGAAGTTGTCCGCGGAGGACTGACGCATGTTGGTCAGCTTCTTCTCCTTGGTGATGTTCACGTCCATGTCGTCGTTGCGCGAGTTCTCGCCGATGACCATGCCCTCGTAGACCTCTTCGGTCGGCTGGACGAAGAACGACATGCGCTCCTGCAGGGCGATGATCGCGAACGGCGTGACCACACCGGAGCGGTCGGCGACGATCGAGCCGTTGTTGCGCGTCGTGATCGCACCGGCCCACTCGCCGTAGCCGTGTGCCAACGCGTTGGCGATACCCGTACCGCGCGTGGCGGTGAGGAACTCGGAGCGGAAGCCGATGAGGCCGCGCGACGGGACGATGAACTCCATGCGGACCCAGCCGGTGCCGTGGTTCGCCATGTTCTCCATGCGGCCCTTGCGAGCGGCGAGGAGCTGGGTGATCGCGCCGAGGTGCTCCTCGGGTGCGTCGATGGTCAGGTGCTCGTACGGCTCGTGGACCTTGCCGTCGATGCGCTTGGTGACCACCTGCGGCTTGCCGACGGTGAGCTCGTAGCCCTCGCGACGCATCTGCTCGACGAGGATGGCGAGCGCGAGCTCTCCACGACCCTGGACCTCCCAGGCGTCGGGGCGGCCGATGTCGAGGACCTTGAGCGAGACGTTACCGATCAGCTCGCGGTCGAGGCGGTCCTTGACCATGCGGGCGGTGAGCTTGTGGCCCTTGACCTTGCCCATGAGCGGCGAGGTGTTGGTCCCGATGGTCATCGAGATGGCCGGGTCGTCGACCGTGATGGCCGGGAGGGCGCGGACGTCCTCGGGGTCGGCCAGCGTGTCGCCGATCATGATGTCGGCGAAACCGGCGACGGCGACGATGTCGCCGGGGCCGGCGCTCTCGGCCGGGTAGCGGTCGAGGGCCTTCGTGATCATGAGCTCGGTCACGCGGACGTTGTGGACGTCGCCGTCGTGGCGCACCCAGGCGACCGTCTGGCCCTTCTTCAGCGTGCCGTTGAAGATGCGCAGGAGCGCGAGGCGACCGAGGAACGGCGAGGCGTCGAGGTTGGTGACGTGCGCCTGGAGCGGGTGCTCGTCGTCGTACTGCGGAGCCGGGATGTGCTCGAGGATCGCTGCGAACAGCGGCTCGAGGTCCTCGCTGTCGGGCAGTTCGCCGTTGGCGGGCTTGTTGGACGACGCGCGGCCGGCCTTGCCCGAGGCGTAGACGACCGGGACGTCGAGGACGGCGTCGAGGTCGAGGTCGGGGACGTCGTCGACCATGTCGCTCGCGAGACCGATGAGGAGGTCCTGGCTCTCGACGACGACCTCGTCGATGCGCGCATCGGGACGGTCGGTCTTGTTGACGAGCAGGATGACGGGCAGCTTGGCCTCGAGCGCCTTACGGAGCACGAAGCGGGTCTGCGGGAGGGGGCCCTCCGAGGCGTCGACCAGCAGCACGACGCCGTCCACCATGGAGAGGCCGCGCTCGACCTCACCACCGAAGTCGGCGTGGCCCGGGGTGTCGATGACGTTGATCGTGATCGGGCCGTCGGTGGCGTGTTCGCCCTTGTACGAGATCGCCGTGTTCTTGGCGAGGATGGTGATGCCCTTTTCGCGCTCGAGCTCATTCGAGTCCATGGCGCGTTCTTCGAGGTGGGCGTGTTCGGCGAAAGAGTTGGTCTGTCGCAGCATGGCGTCGACGAGGGTCGTCTTGCCGTGGTCAACGTGGGCCACGATCGCGACATTGCGCAGATCGGAACGAGTGGCGAGCGCCATAAAAGGGTGGCTTCCTTCAAGTGGATGGGATTCGGGCACGATGGTGCCGACGGACCATCATACCGCAGGCGACCTCTCCGGCGCCTGAACGCCGACGGGCACCGGCGGAAGGACCGCCGATGCCCGTCGTTCCGAGGCTCAGGTGAGCCCCGTGGTGTCGCCTACTTCTTCCAGCCCACGTTCTTCCAGTCGATGGTCTCGAACTGGGTCGGGCCGTAGTTCACGAGCCCGGTCTTGACGCCGTAGGTGTACGGCACCGGGAACAGCGGGATCGTCGTCGCGAGGGCGACGATCTTCTTGTCGATCTCCTTCGCGATCTCGAGACGCTTCTGCGGGTCGAGCTCGGCGTTCGCGCTCGCCCACAGCTCGCCGAGCGAGTCGTCGGTGACACCGGGGAAGTTCTGCCCGGAGTCGGCCGGGTAGAAGATCGACTCCGTGCTGGAGATCGGGAACGCGGTGCCCTGCCAGGCGAAGCTCACGGCGTCGAAGTCGCGGGTCTCGGTGGTGACGTACTTCGTGAAGAAGTCGTCGGCCGGGACGGTGTCGATCTGCAGGTCGAAACCGGCTTCCTTCACCTGGGCCTGCACCTGCTGCGAGGTCTCGGCCGAGACCGGGTTCTCGGAGTCGATGACGTAGCGGATGGTCAGCTTCTTGCCGTCCTTCTCACGGATCCCATTGCTGCCCTCGGTCCAACCGGCGTCCTCGAGCTGCTTCTTGGCGGCGTCGATGTCGTAGCCGAGCACCTTCGAGGCGTCGTCCTCGTAGCCGTCCTGGCCGGGGAGGAAGATGAGGTTGTTCAGCAGGTCGGTCGGGGCGTCGATCGCCGCCAGGCGGGACTCGGCGATGGTCTTGCGGTTGATCGACTTCGCGAACGCCTGACGGACCTCGGGGTCACTCAGGACCTCGGACGTGCCGTTCAGCGTGATGTGGTTGTAGTTCGTGCCGCGCGACCGCTGGATCTGTGCGTCGCTGCGCTTCTGAGCCGTCTGGTAGTTGTCGGCGTTGGAACCGATGCTGAAGACGTCGATCTCGCTGTTCGAGAACGCCTGGGCGAGACCCGAGCGGGAGACCTGCTTGAAGATGATGTTGTCGAGCTTCGGCTTGTCGCCCCACCACTTCGGGTTGGGCTCGAAGGTCACGACCGCACCGGTCTGGTCGATCTTGCTGACGATGTACGGACCGCCGGAGACGTAGGTGCTGCCGTCGGCGGCGTAGGGGCCGGTCGCCCAGAGGGTGTTGAAGGACTCGGGCGTCGCGCCGAGCCACTTCGGCCAGATGTTGCCGAGGATGGAGGGCCAGTCGGCGTTCTTGTTCTTGAACGTGATGAGCACGTCCTGCGGGCTGTCGCCGGCCGTGACGGACTCGATGTCCTTCCAGACGTTGGTGGCGGTGGGCGCGTACGCGGGGTCGACGCCGTTGAGCGACTTCCACGTCGCGGCGAAGTCGTCGACGCTCATCGCGGTACCGTCCGACCAGACGGCGTCTGGGTTGATCTTGACCTCGACGACCTGCGGGTCCTCGGTCTTCAACTCGACGGAGGTCGCGAAGTCTGGGTTCGCCTCCCAGGTGCCGTCTTCCTTGATGTTGATGAACGACGGCGTGTAGAGGTTGCTGAGGAACTGGTCGTCGACGGTGCCGCTGTCGAGGTTGTACAGGTTCCAGTTCGCGGGGATCGCGTCAACCGCGAGGTTGAGCGTGCCGCCCTGCGCGATCTGGTCGGCGTCCGCTCGCTCCCAACCGGTACCGGACAGCTCGATCGGCTTCGCGGTGGAGCCGCCTCCGCCTGAACCGCCGCCGGTGCAAGCCGTCAATGCGAGGGCGACGATCGAGACGCCGGCGAGGATCATCCCGCCGCGGCGCCGCGATCCCTGTGTTCTGGAACTCATCGAGATCCACCTTTCGTGACGTGTTACTGCACGAGCCCGCACCGATGCGGAGCGGAAGGCGCGCAGGCCAATGTGGACCATCTTGCACCCGCTCCGACGATCCCCCACAAGTGGGCACGAATTGTTACCGTTTCGATTTCTCGACGGCACGAGCCGGAAACATACGTTTCGTTTCCTGAGAACACGCGTCGTTTTCTGATTCCCCGCGGTTGGGGGTTACAGTGTCTCCACCCCACGAGGGGAGCACAGCTGACGGGACGACGCGGTCCCCGTCCACGACTTCGCAAGGCTGGTACATGATCGGGTTCATTGCACGGCGGTTGGTCAACTACCTGTTCCTCTCCGCGATCGCCACCATGCTCGGCTACGTCCTCGTGAGCATGACCCTCCAGCCCTCGGCCCGGTTCCTCGGCAAGAACCCACCCATCCCCCAAGCCTCGATCGACGCCGCGCTGGACAAGATGGGCGTCAACCCGAAGGTGCCGTTGCTTGAGCGCCTCTGGGACTGGGTGACGCACCTCGTGACCACCGGCTCCCTCGGGGTGAGCACCCGCGGGACGCAAGTGACGGCGGACATCTTCGAGCGGTCGGGCACGAGCCTCCGGTTGCTCGTCATCGGCACGATCCTCGGCGCGGTCATCGGCGTCGCCCTCGGCGTCTGGGGCGCCGTCCGCCAGTACCGGGCCAGCGACCAGATCATCACCTACGCCTCGTTCACGATCCTGGCGATGCCGGTGTTCGTCATCGGCGTCGTGCTCATGATCCTGGCGACGACGCTCAACCAGACGGTCGGCACGAACATCATCAACTTCACCGGCGAGTACACCGCCGGCCTCCAAGGCGGCTTCTGGACCCAGCTCGGCGACCGGGCCATGCACCTGCTCCTCCCCACCATCACCCTGACCGTCGGCGCCGTCGCCTCCTACTCCCGGTACCAGCGGAGCGCGATGCTCGACGTGATGAGCGCCGACTACATCCGCACCGCCCGGTCGAAGGGTCGCACCCGCGGCTCGGCGATCATCCGACACGGCGTCCGCGTCGCCCTCATCCCGATGTCCACCTTCTTCGCCTACTCGTTCGGGCTCATCCTCACGGGTGCCAGCGTGACCGAGAACGTGTTCAGCTGGCACGGCATGGGCGAGTACCTCCTCACCAGCGTCTCGAACTCGGACATCAACGCCGCGGCCGGGACCATCCTCTTCACCTCCATCCTCGTCCTCATCGCCGGAACGCTCTCCGACGTGATCTATGCGGCGCTCGACCCGAGAGTGCGGGTGTAACGACATGGCACTGACCGACCCAACGACGCTGACCGTCGGTGAACCCGAGACGATGCGCGGCGCACCCAAGCGCCCGCAGTCACGTGGTCGCACGATCCTCCGGAAGGTGCTCGCCACGAAGCGCGCACGCATCGGTGGCGGCGTCCTGCTCTTCATCATCCTGTGGGCCTTCATCGGACCGCTGCTGTCCCCGTGGTCCTTCACCGACCAGGACGGCCTCGCCTTCAGCCAGCCGCCGTCGCTCGACCACTGGTTCGGCACGAACAACATCGGCCAGGACGTGTACGCGCAGACCCTCGTCGGGCTGCAGAAGTCGATCGTCATCGGACTCATCGTGGGACCGGGGGCGGCCATCATCGCCGGGCTCGTGGGCGCGATCGCCGGCTACGTCGGCGGCGTCTGGGACAAGGCGATCGTCTGGTTCATCGACCTCCTCCTCGTCATCCCCGGCTTCTTCCTCCTCGTCCTGCTGAGCCCCGCGTTCAAGTCGCTCTCCTGGCTCGCCCTCGTGGTGTTCCTCGTGCTCTTCGGATGGATGGTGCTCGCCCGGGTGATCCGCGGACAGACGATGTCCCTGCGGGAGCGCGAATACGTCAAGGCGGCGCGGTTCATGGGCGTCCCCGGGTTCACCATCATCCGTCGGCACATCATCCCGAACGTCGCCAGCCTCCTCATCATCGACGCGACCCTCGGCATCGGAGCGGCGATCCTGTCCGAGACGACCCTGAGCTTCTTCGGCTTCGGCGTCCAGGCACCCGACGTCTCCCTCGGCACCCTGCTGGCCGCGGGCGCGAGTGCTGCCGTCACCCGCCCCTGGCTGTTCGTCTTCCCCGCAGCGATCCTCGTCATCACCGTGCTCGCGTCGAGCCTGCTCGGCGACGCCCTCCGCGATGCCATCGACCCGACCTCAGGAGCCAACCGTGACTGACCCCCAGGCGGCCAAGCCGCTCCTCCAGGTCCGCGACCTCAGCGTCACCTTCCCGAACGCCGGAACACCGGTGCACGCCGTCCGCGGCGTGTCCTACGACGTCCACCGGGGCGAGTTCCTCGGGATCGTCGGCGAGTCCGGCTCCGGCAAGAGCGTGTCGTCGATGGCCGTCATGGGCCTGTTGCCGACCAACGCGCAGGTCAGCGGCAGCATCCGGTACGACGGCGTCGAGCTGCTCGGGCAGTCCGACCGCGAACTGTCGCGGATCCGGGGCCGCGACATCGCGATGATCTTCCAGGACCCGCTCTCCGCGCTGACCCCGGTGTACACCATCGGCCAGCAGATCGCCGAGGGACTCCGGCTGCACGACTCGGCGCTCTCCCAGCGCGCCGCCGACACCCGCGCGGTCGAACTCCTCAAGATCGTCGGGATCCCGAACGCGGAGCGCCGGGCGAAGTCCTTCCCGCACGAGTTCTCGGGCGGGATGCGCCAGCGGGCCATGATCGCGATCGCGATCGCGAACGACCCGCAGCTCATCATCGCCGACGAGCCGACCACCGCCCTCGACGTCACCATCCAGGCGCAGATCCTCGAGGTGCTCCAGGAAGCGAAGGACATCACCGGCGCCGCCGTCGTCCTCATCACCCACGACCTCGGCGTCGTCGCCGGCAACGCCGACCGGGTCGCCGTGATGTACGCGGGCCGGATCGTCGAGACGGCCCCGGTCGTGCCGCTGTTCCGCGAGCCGCTCATGCCGTACACGATCGGCCTGCTCCGGTCGATGCCCAACATGGCGGCGAACCAGCAGGAGCGGCTCGTCCCCCTCGAGGGTCGTCCCCCGCTGCTGACGAACGTCCCGACCGGTTGCCCGTTCGCCCCGCGCTGCCCGATCGCCGTGGCCGCGTGCCTCGAGGGCGAACCGGCGCTCCTCCCCGTGCTCGACGGCCCGGCCACCGATCCGGCCACCTCCATCGAGCACACGGCCGCGTGCATCCGCGCCGGCGAGATCGCGGACGGATCGCTGCTCCGCCCCGACATCTTCCCCCGGCCTGACGAGGTGCCGGAGGAACTCGTCGCCGAGGTCGCGCCTGAGACCGTCCTCGACGTCAAGGACCTGACCCGCGCCTTCCCGCTCACAAAGGGCGTGGTCTTCCGTCGCAACATCGGCACCGTCCGCGCCGTCGACGGCGTCTCCTTCAGCGTCCAGCGCGGCCGCACGCTCGGCCTCGTCGGTGAGTCCGGTTGCGGGAAGACGACGACCATCATGGAGATCCTCGAGCTCGCCCGGACGCAGGGTGGCACCATCCACGTGAATGGCGTCGACACCGCGACCCTCTCGAAGCCCGACCGCAGGAAGTTGCGCAGCGACATCCAGGTGGTCTTCCAGGACCCGATGGCTTCGCTCGATCCACGGATGACGATCGAGGACATCATCGGCGAACCGTTGACCGTGCACGGCGTCTCCCCCGCGGAGATCCGGAACCGCGTCGGTGCCATGCTCGAACTCGTCGGCCTCGAGCCGTCGTTCGCCGGCCGATACCCGCACGAGTTCTCCGGTGGCCAACGGCAGCGCATCGGCATCGCCCGGGCGCTCGTCGTCGAGCCGAAGATCCTCGTCCTCGACGAGCCGGTGTCCGCACTCGACGTCTCCGTCCAGGCCGGCGTCATCAACCTCCTCGAGGACCTCAAGCAGCGACTCGGCCTGTCCTACCTCTTCGTCGCGCACGACCTCGCCGTCGTCCGCCACATCGCCGACGACGTCGCGGTCATGTACCTCGGCCGCATCGTCGAGTACGGGCCGAGTGCGACGATCTTCGCCGACCCCAAGCACCCGTACACCCAGGCGCTCCTCTCGGCCGTGCCGGTGCCCGACCCCGAGCTCGAACGCAGCCGGCAGCGGATCCTGCTGAACGGCGACCTCCCCTCCCCCAGCGACGACCGCGTGGGCTGCAGCTTCCGCAGCCGCTGCCCGCTGTACCAGCTCCTTCCGGCGGACAAGCAGTCGGTCTGTGAGCAGGATGATCCGCGTGAGCGTCCCGTCGACGGTCGCCTGGTCGCGTGCCACCACGCGGAGAGCGATCGACTCGTCACCGCCTGACGGACGCGGCCGACGACCACGGGTCGGCGGCCTGGAAGGATGGACGACGTGAACGACGCGACGAACGCCCGCAACCGGACCACCCTGAGGAGCACCAGCGGCTACTGGATCCTCGGGGTCACCGCCCTCCTCATGGTCTTCTTCATCATCGACGCCGTGGGCCGCGGCGCCTGGGGGTTCGCCCTCCTGGCGCTGCCCTGGGAGCTGCTCGTCGTCTGGCTGGTGTACCTGGTCCTCGTCCGCCCCTGCATCGTCATCGAGCCCGAGCGGCTGACGATCGTGAACGTCGGTCGGCTCCACGAGATCCCCTGGTCTCGCCTGGAGGAGGCGACGAGCCGGTACCAGCTCACCGTGCTCCTGCGCGACGGTCGGAAGATCACCAGCTGGGGTGCGCCGAGCGCCGGCCTCGACCGCCCCTCCCTGACCGGCGGTCGCGGACGACGGGACGTCGACCACCAGGAACGCGCCTCGGGCGTCCGCCGACCAGGACGGGCGGGCAACGAGGGCCCCTCGGCCGTCGACCTCATCGACCGGGCGCACGAGCGCTGGGGGAAGATCGACCCGGCCGACACGCGCCTGGCCGCCTCACGTTGGGACGTCGTCGCCCTCGGGGTCACCGCCGCGCTGATGGTCTGGGGCGCCGCCTCGGCGCTCCTCGGCTGACCCTCCGGCCCATCCCGGGAACGACGAAGGGCGGTGCTGCGGATCGCTCCGCGGCACCGCCCTTCGGCGTGACGGCTCGTTACAGCGCGAGCTCGATCCCGGCGCCGGGGATGGCGTCGAGGAGTTCACGCGTGTACTGCTGCTTCGGGTTCTCGAAGACGTCGTCCGTGGTCGACGCCTCGACGATCTTCCCCTTCTGCATGACCGCCACGTTGTCGGCGATCACCCGCACGACCGCGAGGTCGTGGGTGATGAAGAGGTAGGTCAGCTGCAGTTCCGACTGGAGGTCGGCGAGCAACTGCAGGATCTGCGCCTGCACGAGCACGTCGAGCGCGGACACGGCCTCGTCGAGGACCACGATCTCCGGCTTCAACGCGAGCGCCCGGGCGATCGCGATGCGCTGACGCTGACCACCCGAGAGCTCGTTCGGGTAGCGCGTCGCGACCGACTGCGGCAGCGACACCTGGTCGAGGAGTTCCAGGACGCGTGCGCGTCTGGAGGCCTTGTCGCCGACCTTGTGGGTCTGCAGCGGCTCCGAGATGGTGTTCCCGATGTTGCGCAGGGGGTCGAGCGAACCGTAGGGGTCCTGGAAGACCGGCTGCATCGTCCGGCGCAGCGCGAGGAGACCCTTGCGGTCGAGTCCCTCCATCGCCTTCCCGCCGATGCGGATGCTGCCCGAGGTCGGTGTCTCGAGCTGCAGGAGGAGCTTCGCGACGGTGGACTTCCCCGAACCGGACTCCCCGACGAGCGCCATGGTGGTGCCCTTCGGGATCTGGAACGAGACGCCGTCCACGGCCTTCAGCTCGCTCGCCTGGCCCTTCTGTCCACGGATCTTGTAGACCTTCTCGAGATCGTCCACGACGATCGCCGGCTCCACCTTCGCGAGGTCGAGCTGCGCCGCCGCACGATGCTCGGCGGCGACGATCAGGTCGATCCCCTCCGAGCCGGCCGGAGCCTCGTGCTCGAGCGTCTCGAGCGGCCCGGTCGCGGACTGGATCCGCCGCGAGGCGAGGCTCGGCGCTGCGGCCACCAGGCGCTGCGTGTACGGGTGCACCGGGTTCTGCAGGATCTCGACCGAGGGACCGGCCTCGACGATCTGCCCCTTGTACATGACGATGAGCTTCTCGGCACGTTCGGCCGCGAGGCCGAGGTCGTGCGTGATGAAGAGCAACGCCGTTCCGCTGTCGCGCGTCAGGCTCTCGAGGTGGTCGAGGATCTTCCGCTGCACGGTCACGTCGAGCGCCGAGGTGGGCTCGTCAGCGATCAGCAGCTTCGGGCTCGAGGAGAGGCCGATGCCGATGAGCACGCGCTGCCGCATACCGCCGGAGAACTGGTGCGGGAACTGCTTGAGGCGACGGTCGGCGTCGGAGAGACCGGCCTGCTGGAGGACCTCGATCGCCTTCGCCCGCACGGCCTGCTTGCCCTCGGCGATGCCGTTGGCGCGGATGGCCTCCTCGACCTGGAACCCGATGTTCCAGACCGGGTTGAGGTTCGACATCGGGTCCTGCGGCACGAAGCCGATCAGGCGACCGCGGACGTCCTCGATCTCTTTGCGCGGGAGCTTCGAGAGGTCGCGACCCTCGAAGAGGATCTCACCGCCCGTGATCTTGCCCGTGCCGGGGAGGAGGTTGATGATGGCGTGCGCCGTCGTCGACTTCCCGGATCCCGATTCGCCGACGATCGCGACCGTCTCACCGGGCATCATCGTGAAGCTGGTCTTGCGGATGGCCTGCACGGTGCCGCTCTGCGTGCGGAACCCGACCTCGAGGTCCTTGACCTCGAGGAGCGGCTGCCCGGTGCGTGCACCGGCCTGGGGTGTGGGGGTGCTCAACGGAGTGCCCTCGCCTTCGGGTCGAGTGCATCACGCAGGACCTCGCCGAGCATGATGAAGCTGAGCACGGTGAGCGAGAGCGCGATGGACGGGTAGATGAGCACCTGCGGAGCGGTCCGCAGGTCGCGCTGCGCCTGGGAGATGTCCGCGCCCCACGAGATCGACTCGGATCCGAGTCCGACGCCGAGGAACGACAGGGTCGCCTCCGCGACGATCGCCGAAGCGAGCGACAGCGTGATGACGACGATCACCGGGGCGATCGAGTTCGGCAGGACGTGGCGCACGAGGATGCGGAACCGAGAGACGCCGAGGGCGATCGAGGCCTGCACGTAGTCGGCGTTCTTGACCCGCAGGATCTCGGCACGCAGGACTCTCGCGACGCTCGGCCAGACGAACAGACCGACCGCGAGCGAGATGGTCCAGACGCTCCGGTAGGCGGCGAGGGCCGACATGACGACGACGGCGGCGAGGATGTACGGGATCGAGAAGAAGATGTCGCCGATGCGGGAGAGCACCGAGTCGACCCAACCGCCGTAGAAGCCCGACAGCGCGCCGAAGCTGATACCGAGCACGCAGACGATCGCCGTGACGATGAGGCCGACCGCGAGCGAGGTGTTCGCGCCGAAGATGACCCGCGAGTAGATGTCGCAGCCCTGCTTTGTGAACCCGAGCGGGTGCGCGAGCGACGGGTCACCGAGGCTGTTGTCGAGGTTGCAGCTGCGCGGGTCGACCTGCGAGAACAGGCCGGGCAGGAGCGACACCACGACGACGAGGACGATGAGCACGGCCGAGATCCAGAACATCGGCTGACGGCGCATGTACGCCCAGGCGTCGGTCCAGAGGTTGCTCGGCTTCTCGTCGACCTTGACGGCGTCGATCACCGCGAGCGGCGTCTCCTCCAGCGGGGCGACGAAGTGCGTGGATGAACGCTTCATCTGTGGTTCCTGATCATGACTTGACATAGCGGATCCTCGGGTCGAGCACGGCGTACAGCAGGTCGACCAGCAGGTTGACGAGCAGGTAGACGAGCACCATCACGGTCACGAAGGACACGACGGTGGGTCCTTCGCCACGGATGATCGCCTGGTAGAGCGTCCGGCCGACGCCGGGCACGTTGAAGATGCCCTCCGTGACCGTCGCTCCGACGATGAGCACACCGAAGTCGACCGCCAGGTAGGTGACGACCGGGATCAGCGAGTTGCGGAGGATGTGCACCGGGATGATCCGGCGGCGGCTGAGGCCCTTCGAGGCCGCGGTGCGCACGAAGTCGAGCGACTGGGTCTCGATCACGGCGCCGCGGGTCAGGCGCGTGATCTGCGCGAAGCTGATCGTCGCCAACACGAGTGCCGGGAGTAACAGGTCTTGTATCGGCGCACCGGCACCGACCGTGACCCGGAACCAGCCGAGCTGGATGCCGAAGACGAACTGGGCGATGAACGCGACCACGAAGACCGGCAGGGAGATGAGGATGAGGCTCACGACGAGGAACGACGCGTCGAAGATGCCGCCCTTGCGGAGGCCGGAGACGAGGCCGATCGTGATGCCGGCGACCATCTCGAAGAAGACGGCGAGGACGGCGAGACGCAGCGTGACCGGGAAGGTCTGCGCGAGGATCTCGGCGACCGGCTGACCGGAGAACGAGGTGCCGAGGTCGCCCGTGAGGATGCCGCCGAGGTACAGCAGATACTGCACGATGAACGGCTTGTCGAGGTTGTACTCCGCGCGGAGCTGCTCGAGGACGGCCGGGCTCGGCGTCCGGTCGCCGAAGAGCGCGAGGATGGGGTCGCCCGGGAGCGCGAACACCATGAAATAGATGAGGAACGTCGTACCGAGCAGGACCGGGATGGCCTGCAGGATGCGGCGGAGGATGTAATTGCCCAAAGCGGGACTCCTGAACTCGTGAAAACTGGGTGGGCCCGGAAGAACCGGACCCACCCAGTTGTGCCGTCTACAAGATTACTTGGTGATCTCGTAGTAGAGAGGCACGGAGTTCCAACCGAACTGGACGTTCTGGACGCCCTCGCCGAATCCACCGCTCACGTTCTGGTACCAGAGCGGGATGGCGGGCAGGTCCTTGAACAGGACCTCCTGAGCTTCCTGGAACTTCTTGTTCGCGGCGTCGAGGTCGGACTCGGCAGCACCCTCGGAGAGGAGCTTGTCGAACTCGGGGCTCGAGTAGTCGCCGTCGTTCGAGGAGGCGCCGGTCGCGTACAGCGGGCCGAGGAAGTTGTACAGACCCGGGTAGTCGGCCTGCCAACCGCTGCGGAACGCGGTCTGGATCTGACGGCTCGTGATGCTCTCACGGAAGTCGCCGAAGACCGCGACCGGAACACCGGAGGACTCGATGCCGAGGGTGTTCTTGATGTTGTTCGTCACGGCGTCGACCCAAGCCTGGTGCGGGCCGTCGGCGTTGTAGGCGATCTGGAAGGAGCCGTCCCACGGGGAGATGGCGTCAGCCTTGGCCCAGAGTTCCTTGGCCTTCTTGTCGTCGTTGGTCAGCACCTCGTTGCCGGGGATGTCCTTCGAGTAGCCGTCGATGACGGGCGAGGTGAAGTCGGTCGCCGGGGTGCGGGTGCCCTCGAAGATGACGTCGGTGATCTGCTTGCGGTTGATCGCGTAGGAGATCGCCTGACGACGCAGCTCGCCTTCCTCGCCGCTGAAGTGCGGGAGGCGGGACGGGATGGTGAAGGACTGGAACACGGCGGCGGGCTGGTTCACAGCGCGGTCACCCAGGTCGTCCTGGAAGGTGGAGATCGCGGAGTCCGGGATCTGGTCCAGGACGTCGAGGTTGCCACCGAGGAGGTCGGCGTACGCCGCGTCGAAGCTGGCGTAGAAGTTGATCGTCACGCCACCGTTCTGCGGCTTACGACCACCGTTGTACTCGTCGTTGGTGACGAGGGCGATGGACTCGTTGTGCTTCCACGCCTTCTCACCGTCGAGCTTGTACGGGCCGTTGCCGACCGGGTTCTGACCGAAGTCGGCCGTGACCTTGCCGGCCTCGTCGAACGCCGACTTGGGCAGCGGGTAGAACGAGGAGTAGCCGAGGCGCAGCGGGAAGTCCGAGCGAGCCTCGTTGAGCTCGACCGTGAAGGTCGTGTCGTCGACGACGTTGAGGCCGGTGAGGGGCTGGTCGGCGTCGTAGCTGAAGCCCTTGATGTCCTCGAAGAAGTAGCTGTTCTTGCGCGCGTTCGAGAGGAGCGCGGCGTCCTGCCAGGCGTTCACGAACGACTCGGCGTCGACCGGGTCACCGTTGGTGAACTTCTGGTCGGGCTTGATCTTGATCGTGAAGGTGATCGAGTCGTCGGTCTCGATGGACTCGGCGAGGTCGTTGACCGGCTTGCCCTTGGCGTCGTAGTAGACGAGGCCCGCGAAGATCTCGTCGAGGATCTTGCCGCCACCCACCTCGTTGGTGTCGCTGGGGATGAGACCCGACTCCGGCTCGGAGCCGTTGGTCGTGATGATGGCGGATGTGTTGCCGCTGGTGCTCTCGCTGCTGGAACCGCCACCGGAACATCCGGTGAGGACGAGAGCCCCTGCTGCGATGATGGCGGCGGCAGAGCCGAACCGACTGAACTTCACAGTTCCTCCTTGGGGAAAGGGCAAGCGAAACCGGCGCATCGTGTGCGCTGGACCGCTCTTTGAATACTCTGACGATAAGTTGAAGCAGGACGACGAGCAAACTGGGACGCCAAACGTTACACAGCGGTAACCGAATCGGAGGATTGTTGCTCGCGGACGAGTTTCCGTGCACGTATCCCGCCCGCGACGCAAGAGAACGACGCTGATCGCAAAACTCGTGCGAGCGGACTCCGGCCGCGGATACGAATCGTAAGCCCGCCCGCCGATGGCGTCCGAGACGCGGGCGTTCAGATGCTATGCGGTGCGCACGAAGCGAGGAGCCCGCACAATGGACCGGTGAACGAGCAGAACGCGACCGTGCAACAGCCGGACCTCCCCGAACGGTCGCCGGTCGCGCGCCGCTGGTGGGAGATCGGGATCGTCCTCGCGCTGAGCCTCGGCGCGTCGGCGGTGTACTCCGTCATCTCGCTCATCGCGAAGCTCACCGCGGGGCCGCCGCTCGCCGACCAGTCGGCGGCCATCAACACGACGCAGGCGACCCGGGAGTGGCTCGACTTCAGCTACCAGTTCCTCGGGCTGTTCTTCCAGCTCGCGCCCGTCGCGCTCGTCATCTATCTGCTCTGGCAACCGGGGCGAAGCGGTTTCACCCGCATGGGACTCGACCTCCGCGCACCAGGACGCGACCTCGGACGTGGCGCGCTGCTCGTCGCCGCGATCGGCATCCCCGGTATCGGGGTGTACGCGCTCGGCCGGGCGCTCGGGGTCACGGTCGCGGTGTCGACCTTCCCCGACACCATGTACTGGTGGACGATCCCGATGCTCGTCTTCTCCGCGCTCCGCGCCGGGCTGCAGGGGGAGGTCATCATCATCGGGTACCTGTACACCCGGCTGCGCGAGATCGGATGGGGGTGGTGGACGATCATCCTCTCGACCGCCGTCCTGCGCGGGAGCTACCACCTGTACCAGGGCATCGGACCGTTCTTCGGCAACGTCGCCATGGGGATCGCGTTCGGCTGGTGCTACAAGCGCTGGGGCCGGGTGATGCCGCTCGTCGTCGCGCACACGATCATCGACGTGATCTCCTTCGCCGGCTTCCCCCTCGCGGTCGCCTGGTGGCCGGGCATCTTCGCCCCGACCGCGTCCTGACCGACGACCTGCCTGTCCTCGGACGAACGAGGACTCCCCCGCCCACGACGGGGCGAGGGAGTCCTCGTTCGACGGTGCGTTCGCCTAGGCGAACGCCTCGGGCGGCGGGCAGGCGCACACGAGGTTGCGGTCACCGTACGCCTGGTCGATCCGGCGGACCGGGGGCCAGTACTTCGTCCGCACCAACGTGTGCACGGGGTAGACGGCGAGCTCACGCGAGTACGCGTGGGTCCACTCCCCCTCGATCACCGACTGCGCCGTGTGCGGCGCCCCGACGAGCGGGTTGTCGTCGGCCGGCCACTCGCCCGCGGCGACGGCGTCGGCCTCCGCCTTGATCGCGATCATCGCTTCGACGAAGCGGTCGACCTCGGTGAGGTCCTCGCTCTCGGTCGGCTCGACCATGAGCGTCCCCGCGACGGGGAACGACATCGTCGGCGCATGGAAGCCGTAGTCGACGAGGCGCTTGGCCACGTCGTCCACCGTGATCCCGGTCGTCTCCTTGAGCGGGCGGAGGTCGAGGATGCACTCGTGCGCGACCAGGTCGCTGTCGCCCGTGTAGAGGACCGGGTAGTGGTCCCGCAACCGTGCGGCGATGTAGTTCGCGGCGAGCACTGCGGCACCCGTCGCCTCACGGAGGCCCTCCGAGCCCATCATGCGGACGTAGCCCCACGAGATCGGCAGGATGCTCGGGCTGCCGTAGGGCGCCGCCGAGATCGGGCCGCCCGCGTGCACGACGGTGCCGCCGCCGAGCAGCGGGTGCTCGTCGCGCTGGGCGAGCGGGTGCCCGGGGAGGAACGGAGCGAGGTGCGCCTTCGCGGCGACCGGACCGACGCCCGGACCACCGCCGCCGTGCGGGATGCAGAACGTCTTGTGCAGGTTCAGGTGCGAGACGTCGCCACCGAACTCGCCGAAGCGCGCGTACCCGAGCAGGGCGTTGAGGTTCGCACCGTCGACGTAGACCTGGCCGCCGGCGTCGTGGACCGCCTGCGTGATCGTCTTCACCTCGTGCTCGTACACGCCGTGGGTCGACGGGTAGGTGATCATGAGGGCTGCGAGGGACTCGGCGTTCGACGCGATCTTCGCGCGGAGGTCGTCGAGGTCGACGTTGCCCTGCTCGTCGCACGCGACGACGACGACGCGCATGCCGGCGAGGACCGCGGAGGCCGCGTTCGTGCCGTGCGCGCTCGACGGGATCAGGCAGACCGTGCGCTGCTCGTCGCCGTTCGCGCGGTGGTAGCCACGGATCGCGAGCAGACCCGCGAGCTCCCCCTGGCTGCCCGCGTTGGGCTGCAGCGAGACGGAGTCGTAGCCGGTGACCTCGGCGAGCCACGTCTCGAGCTGGTCGACGAGTTCGAGGGAACCGGCCACGTCCTCACGCGGCGCGAACGGGTGGAGTCCGGCGAACTCGGGCCAGGTGACCGCTTCCATCTCCGTCGCCGCGTTGAGCTTCATCGTGCACGAACCGAGCGGGATCATCCCGCGGTCGAGCGCGTAGTCGCGGTCCGCGAGCTGCTTGAGGTACCGCATCATGGCGGTCTCGGAGTGGTGCGTGTTGAACACCGGGTGCGTCAGGTACCCGGTCTCGCGGGCGAGCGCGGCCGGGTACGCCGACACGGCTCCCGGTCCGAAGGCCGAGGCGGACGAGGCCTCGTCGAAGACGTACGCGGACGGCTCGCCGGCCGTGGCCGCCCCGGCGGTCGTGAGGACCTCGACGAGGGTCGGGACGACGCTCTCCTGGGCACTCACCTCGTCGAAGCTCATCGAGACGGTCGTCTCGTCGACGGCCCACAGCAGGAGGCCGCGGTCGTGCGCTCCGGCCACCACCGCCGCGCTGTCGTCGACGCGGACCTGCAGCGTGTCGAAGTACTGCTCGGTGAGCACCTCAACCCCCGCGGACTGCAGGAGGTGTGCCGCGGTCGCGGTCGCCGCGTGGACCGACTGCGCGATCCGCTTGAGCCCGGCGGGGCCGTGGTAGACGGCGTACATCGCGGCCATGACGGCCAGCAGGACCTGCGCGGTGCAGATGTTGCTTGTCGCCTTCTCGCGGCGGATGTGCTGCTCGCGGGTCTGCAACGTGAGCCGGTAGGCGGGGTGACCCGCCGCGTCCTGGCTGACACCGACGAGCCGTCCTGGCATCTGGCGTTCGAGTCCCTTGCGGACCGCGAGGTACCCGGCGTGCGGGCCGCCGAAGCCCATGGGCACGCCGAAGCGCTGCGTCGTGCCCACCGCGATGTCCGCACCGAGGGAACCGGGCGAGGAGATCAGCGTCAGGGCGAGGAGGTCCGCCGCCACGACGGAGACACCGCCACCGGCCTTCACCGCCGCGAGGACCGCGGACGGGTCCCAGACGAGTCCGGAGGCCGCGGGGTACTGCACGAAGACGCCGAACGCGGCCGGGAGGTCGGTCGGTGCGGTGCTCGAGAGCGGCAGCTCGACGAGGTCGATGCCGACCGCTTCGGCACGGCTGTGGAGGAGCGCCTTGGTCTGCGGGTAGGCGTCGGCGTCGACGATGAAGGTCGTCTCGGCGAGCTTCGAGGCGCGACGGGCGAGCAGCATCCCTTCGACGACGGCCGTGCTCTCGTCGAGCATCGAGGCGTTCGCCGTGTCGAGGCCCGTGAGGTCGGACACCATCGTCTGGAAGTTGATGAGCGCCTCGAGGCGCCCCTGCGAGATCTCCGGCTGATACGGGGTGTAGGCGGTGTACCAGGAGGGGTTCTCGAGCACGTTCCGCTTGATGACCGCGGGCGTGATCGTGTCGAAGTACCCGAGGCCGATGAGGCTCCGGTTCACCGTGTTGCGGCCCGCGAGTTCACGGAGTTCCGCCAGCGCGGCACGCTCGCTCGCGGCGGCGGGGATGCTCGACGACGCCAGTTCCGCTGCCGTGATGGCCGACGGGACGGCTGCCGACAGCAGCTCGTCGACGCTCGCGTACCCGACCGCTGCGAGCATGGTCGCCTGGGCGTCGGTGTCGGTCCCGATGTGCCGATCTGCGAACCGGTCCGCCATCACTCGCCCACCAGCTTGCTGTAGTCGTCCCAGCTGAGCAGCGTGTCGGGCAGTGCGTCGTAGCGCACCGAGACGAGCCAACCGGCGCCGAACGGGTCGCTGTTCACGAGCGACGGGTCGTCGACGACGGCGTCGTTCGCCTCGACGACCTCTCCGTCGAGCGGTGCGAACAGCTCACCGACGGACTTCGTGGACTCGATCTCGCCGACGACGGTGCTCGCGGAGAGCGCCGCACCGACGGCCGGCAGGTCGACGAACACGACGTCGCCGAGCTTCTCGGCGGCGTAGTCGGTGATGCCGATGACGGCGAGATCGCCCTCGACGCGGATCCACTCGTGCTCGGCGGTGTACTTGAGGGTGGTCTTGTCGGCCATGGGTTACTTCTCTCTCGAATAGAAGGGGAGCGTGGTGACGGTCGCGGTGATCCGCGTGCCGCGGACGTCGAGGTCGAGCACGGTGCCCGGCTCGGTGTGGTCGGGGTGCACGTAGGCCATCGCGATCGGGTGCCCGAGGGTCGGTGACAGCGCGCCGCTCGTGACCTCGCCGACGACGTCGTCGCCGACCAGGACGGCGTAGCCGGCGCGACCCGCACGACGTCCCTCGGAGACGAGCCCGACGAGCACGCGTGCGTCGGCGGCCGGGCCGGCCTCGATCGCGTCGCGCCCGACGAAGGAGCCGTGCTTGGCGAGCGCGACCACCCGGCCGAGCCCGGCCTGCACCGGCAGCATGTCGGGGCCGAGCTCGTGGCCGTAGAGCGGCATGCCTGCCTCGAGGCGGAGGGTGTCGCGGCTGGCGAGTCCGGCCGGGACGAGGCCGAGGGGCGTTCCGGCGGCGACGATCGCGTTCCACAGTTCCACGGCGTCAGCGGCGTCGACGTACAGTTCGAAGCCGTCCTCGCCCGTGTACCCGGTGCGTCCGATGAAGACGGTGCCGTTCTCGAAGGAGGCACCGGTCGCGCGGTAGTACTTGACCTCGTCGAGCGAGGGCAGTTCGTCGAGGACGTGCAGTCCCTCGGTCGCCTGCAGGATGGCGCGCGAGGCGGGGCCCTGGACCGCGATGAGTGCGATCTCATCGCTGCGGTCGACCACGGCGAGGTGTTCGAAGGCGGCTGCGCGCTCCGTGAGCGCGGCGACGGCCGCCTCCCGGTTGCCGGCGTTCGCCACGACGAGGTACTCGTGCTCACCATTGCGGTAGACGACGAGGTCGTCGATGATGCCGCCCGCCTCGTTCAGCAGCAGCGAGTACTTGGCCTGCAGCAGCTCGATCGCCGAGAGCCGACCGGCGAGCGCCTGGTCGAGGAAGGCGGCGGCGTCCTCGCCGACGACCTGGATCTCGGCCATGTGTGAGATGTCGAAGATCCCGGCCGCCGTGCGGACGGCGTGGTGCTCGGCGAGGTCGCTCGAGTAGCGCACGGGCATCTGCCAGCCCGCGAAATCGGTGAAACTCGCGCCGGCGGCTTCGTGGACGGCGTACAGCGGGCTGGTTCGTTCGGGGTCGGTCACGAGTTCTCCGGGGTCGCGTGGTGCGCTGCGGACGCCTACCGGCGTCCGTTGGGAACTCCCCCTCTGTCATTGGCCTGAGAGCTTCGCGGGGCCGATGGCGCGGGCCCTGCTTTCACCGTCGGCGAGCGCGCCAGGAACGTGCGCTGCTTTCCAGAGTGGCCAGTCCGATGCGGTACAGGACCTGAGAGATTGGCGGGGAGGCTTGCTCCTTCGGTGCCGGCGTACCGGCTCTCCCGCATCGTGTTTGCGGCCCGATGTTCGATTAGAGCGCCAGCATATCGCGAGTCGTCGGTGAAGCGGGGGCATCTGTTCAGGTCCGGTGTACACTAAGTCCCAGGCGAGTAAGTGTCAGGTGAACCATAAGACGCTGCAGCCCCGATCCAGGAGCCACCATGCAGCGCACCACGACGCCCGCGGAGCACGACGCGACGCCCGTCGAGCTGGCCGTCTCGACGGTGATCTTCACCCTGCGGGCCGACGACGGCTTCGGGGCCGGCGACGCGACGCCCGCCATCTGGCTCCCGCTCGTGCGCCGGATCCGGGAACCGTACGACGGACGCTGGGCCCTGCCCGGCGGGCCGCTCGGGGCAGCGCAGTCGCTCGCCGACGCCGCGGCGTCCACGCTCGAGGCGACCACGTCACTCCGCCCGCGCTACCTCGAGCAGCTCTACGCCTTCGGCGACCTCGACCGCTCCCCCGCTGAACGCGTCGTCTCGATCGTCTACTGGGCGCTCGTCGGATCCGAGGAGGCGAAACGCACCCACCTCGGGCAGAACGTGCGCTGGTTCCCCGCCGACGCGCTGCCGCCACTCGCGTTCGACCACCGGGAGATCGTGGAGTACGCGCTCTGGCGCCTCCGCAACAAACTCGAGTACAGCCACATCGCCCACGCCTTCCTCGGCGACACCTTCACCCTCACGGAACTCCGCGAGGTGCACGAGGCCGTGCTGCAGAAGCAACTCGATCCGGCCAACTTCCGTCGCCAGGTGGAGGCGTCCGGCCTGGTGCTCGCGACGGACGCTCTCCGGACGGGTGGCCGGCACCGCCCGGCACGGCTGTACCGCTGGACCCAGCCGATCGCCCGACCGGACACGCCCGCCGCGTCCCGTCCGGCGAGCGCCCGCACCTCGAACACCCCCACCACCCCCCGAGCGACGTCCCAGGAGCCAGCATGACGATCACCGCATCCGTCGACGACACCATCCAGCAGATCACGCAGGGCACGTCGGACGGCGCGACCTGCGCACCGGAGCTCGCGGCGGGCCCGTGGGTCTTCGACCTGCAGCCGCCGAGCTACGGCCCGGGAGCATCCATGGGCGACGTCATCCCGACCGGCTCACCGCGTCAGGGGCAGTTGCCGGTCGCCTACCGCGACGCCGCCCCCGAGGACCTCCACCGACGCATCGTCGCCGCGAAGGAGACCCTCGGCGACCGCGTCGTCATCCTCGGGCACTTCTACCAGCGCGACGAGGTCGTGCAGCACGCGGACTACATCGGCGACTCCTTCCAGCTGGCGAACGCCGCCAAGGCCCGCACCGAGGCTGAGGCGATCGTCTTCTGCGGTGTGCACTTCATGGCCGAGACCGCCGACCTCCTGTCGGGGCCGGATCAGGCGGTGATCCTGCCGAACCTCGCTGCCGGGTGTTCTATGGCCGACATGGCGGACATCGACCAGGTCGAGGAGGCCTGGGAGGCGCTCGAGGCGCTGTACGGGACCGAGCCGGACGCAGACGGCCGCGTGCCGGTCATCCCGGTCACCTACATGAACTCCTCCGCCGCGCTGAAGGGGTTCTGCGGCCGGCACGGCGGGATCGTCTGCACCTCGAGCAACGCGGAGACCGTGCTCCGGTGGGCGTTCGAGCGCGGCCAGCGGGTGCTGTTCTTCCCCGACCAGCACCTCGGGAGGAACACCGCCAAGAAGCTCGGTGTGCCGCTGGAGCGCATGCCGATGTGGAACCCGAACCGCCCGCTCGGCGGCAACGAGGCACCGGCGCTGGCCGAGGCCCAGGTCATCCTGTGGCACGGGTTCTGCTCCGTCCACAAGCGGTTCACCGTGGACCAGATCGACCGGGCGCGCGCCCAGCACCCCGGAGTGCGGGTCATCGTGCACCCCGAGTGCCCGATGCCGGTGGTCGACGCGGCCGACGAGGCGGGCTCGACGGACTACATCCAGAAGGCGATCGCGGCGGCACCGGACGGCACGACCTTCGCCATCGGCACGGAGATCAACATGGTGCAGCGTCTGGCGGCGCAGTACCCGCAGCACACGATCTTCTGCCTCGACGACGTGATCTGCCCGTGTTCGACGATGTACCGCATCCACCCCGGCTACCTCGCCTGGGTGCTCGAGGGACTCGTCAGCGGTGAGGTCCTCAACCGCATCACGGTCTCCGACGACGTCGCCGTGCCCGCGAGGCTGTCGCTCGAGCGCATGCTCGCCGCGAAACCACCGGCGACCACCGTGCCGCGGGTCGGCTGACATGGCCAGGGTGCTCGTCGTCGGGAGCGGGATCGCGGGGCTCGTGGCCGCGATCCGTGCAAGCGAGCGTCACGAGGTCGTCGTCGTCACGAAGGACGTGCTCGGCCAGAGCAACACGCGGTACGCCCAGGGCGGGATCGCCGGGGTCATGTTCGAGGACGACCGCGTCGAGGACCACGTCCGCGACACCCTGCTGGCGGGAGCGGGACTCTGCGACGAGGCCGCAGTGCGCGTGCTCTGCACCGAGGGTCCTGAGCGGATCAGAGAGCTCATCGCCTTCGGGGTGGCGTTCGACCGCGACGGCGAGCAGTTCGCGAAGGGGCTCGAGGCGGCGCACTCCTATCCCCGCGTGCTGCACGCGGGTGGCGACGCGACGGGCGCGGCGATCGAGACGGCACTCGTCCGGACGCTCGAAGCCCGCGGGGTCCAGGTCCTCGAGCACACCGTGCTCCTCGACCTCGACCTCCGGGACGGCGTCGCCGTCGGCGCCCACCTGTGGTCCGCCGAGCGCGGGCACGTCACGCTTCCCGCGGACCACATCGTCCTCGCGACCGGCGGGGTCGGCCAGCTCTACCCGTTCACCACCAACCCGTCGGTCGCGACCGGTGACGGCGCAGCGGTGGCGCTCCGGGCCGGAGCGGTCCTGGCGGACGTCGAGTTCGTCCAGTTCCACCCCACGGCCCTGACCACCCCGGAGCGCTTCCTCGTCTCGGAGGCGGTCCGTGGTGAGGGTGCGGTCCTCCGGGACGCCACGGGCCACCGGTTCATGCACCTGCTCCATCCCGACGCCGAGCTCGCACCGCGGGACGTCGTCGCGCGCGGGATCGCGCAGGCCATGGCGGCGCAGGGGGGCCGCCCGGTCACCCTGGACGCGACCGCGCTCGGGGCCGAACGGCTGGCCGAACGCTTCCCCGGCATCGACGCGCACGTCCGAGCGTCCGGGGTCGACTGGTCGACCACGCCCGTCGAGGTCGCTCCGGCCGCCCACTACTGGATGGGCGGCGTGGCCACCGATCTCGACGGCCGGACGACGGTCGCCGGGTTGTACGCGATCGGTGAGGTGGCTCGGACGGGCGTCCACGGGGCGAACCGACTCGCCTCGAACTCACTCCTCGAGGGTGCCGTCTTCGCCGCGCGAGCCGTCGCGGCGATCGACGCGTCCGGAAGCGGCCGTCCGATCGCCGGCCGTCCGGCACTCGGCTCCGTCACGATCGACCTCGAATCCACAGCCACCGCCTGCGACGGCACGACATCGGCCGCGCCGCCGTTCAGCCGCCAGGCCCTGCACGACCTCATGTGGCGGCATGCCGGGCTCGTCCGGAACGCGTCCGGGCTCACCGAGGCGTCGCGGACGCTCGCGCGGTGGGCGTCCGGCTCGCCGAGCCACCCGACCCACGGTGACGCGTCGGCGACGGCCGAGGATCGCAACCTCCTGCTCCTCGCCCGCGCCGTCGTCGCCGCGGCGTTGCAGCGCACCGAGTCGCGCGGCGCCCACGCTCGCGACGACCACCCGGTGATCGACGTCGCCGAGGCCCGGCCGATCTCCGTCATCCTCGCTCCGGTGCCGGCACCGTCATCCTCCGACCCGTCTCCCCTCCCGCTCCTGAACGGATCCGTGCTCTCGCCATGCTGACCCCTCGACTCATCGACACCGTCGTCTCCGCCGCTCTCGACGAGGACGCTCCCTGGGGCGACCTCACGGCCGACGCCCTCATCCCCGCAGCGGCCCAGGCGTCAGCGTCGCTGAACGCCCGGGAGGCCGGCGTGTTCAGTGGCGCCGCGGTGTTCGAGGCCGCGTTCCGACTCACCGACCCGGGGATCAGCGTCGCGTTCCTCGTCGCCGACGGTGAGTCGTTCTCCGCCGGCGACACCATCGCGATGGTCTCCGGCCCGGCTCGGGCGGTGCTCACCGCCGAGCGGGTCGCCCTCAACTTCGTGCAACGGATGAGCGGGATCGCGACGATGACGGCGGCCTACGTCAGCGCCGTGTCCGACACCCGGGCGCGCATCGTCGACACCCGGAAGACCACGCCAGGCCTCCGCGCCTTCGAACGGCACGCGGTCCGGTCGGGTGGCGGGCGCAACCACCGGCACTCGCTGTCGGACGCCGTCATGGTGAAGGACAACCATCTCGCGGTGCTGCTCGAGCGCGGCCTCACCGTCACCGAGGCGTTGCTGCGGGCGCGCGAGGAGCTCCCCCACACGACGAGCATCGAGGTCGAGGTCGACCGGCTCGACCAGATCGAGGCCGTCCTGGCCGCCGGTGTCGACACGATCATGCTCGACAACTTCACCATCGACGAGCTCCGCGAGGGGGTCGCGCTCATCGCCGGCCGGGCGGTCGTCGAGGCGAGCGGCAACGTGACCCTGGCGACGGTCCGCGACATCGCTGCGACCGGGGTCGATGTGATCTCGTCGGGGGCGCTCACCCACAGCGTGCGGTCGCTGGACCTCGGCCTCGACGTGTCGGTGGACTGAGGTGCTGTACCTCGACAACGCCGCGACGACACCTGTCCGGCGGGAGGTGATCGAGGCCATGTGGCCGTACCTGACGACCACCTTCGGCAACCCATCGAGCCACCACACCGTCGGTGAGGCGGCCGCCGCCGGACTCGACGACGCCCGACGCCGCATCGCGACGGTGCTCGGCACCCGCCCCGGCGACATCGTCTTCACCGCCGGCGGGACGGAGGCGGACAACCTGGCCGTGAAGGGCCTCACGCTCGGCTCGATCACGCGCGGCCGGCACGTCGTCACCTCGGCCGTCGAGCACGAGGCCGTCGCGGAGTCCTTCGCCTACCTGCGCCGCTTCCACGACGTCGAGGTCACGACGCTGCCGGTGGACCACACGGGCCGCGTCGATCCGGAGGAGTTCGGGGCTGCGCTCCGGCCGGACACCGTCCTCGCGAGCATCGTGGCCGCGAACAACGAGATCGGCACGATCCAGGACCTCGCCGCCCTCGGCACGATCGCGCGAGCCGCACGGGTCCCCCTGCACACCGACGCCGTCCAGGCGGCGGGATGGCTCCCGCTCGGGCTCGATCGGCTGGGCGTCGACGCCCTCAGCCTGTCCGGACACAAGCTCGGCGCTCCCAAGGGGGTCGGGCTGCTGGCCGTCCGCGGCGCGCTCCCCCTCGAGCCGCTCGTCCATGGCGGCGGGCAGGAGCGCGGGCGACGGAGCGGGACGGAGAACGTCGCCGCAGCCGTCGGCCTCGCCACCGCCGTCGAACTCGCCGAACAGGAACGACTCGGCGCCACCGAACGCGTCACCCTCCTGCGGGACGCCTTCATCGCGCGGGTCCTGCAGGAGGTCCCCGTTGCGCGACTCACCGGTCATCCCGAGCACCGCCTGCCCGGCATCGCCTCGTTCGTCTTCCCGGGGACGAGCGGCGAGGCGGTCCTCCTCGAACTCGAACGCCGAGGCGTCGTGTCGTCGAGTGGCTCCGCGTGTGCCGCCGGCAGCGACGAACCCTCCGCCGTCCTGCTCGCTATCGGCGTCGAACCGACGGTCGCGCAGACGGCCGTGCGTCTCAGCTGCACGACAGCCGTCACCGCGCGGGAACTGGACGATGCGGCGAGCGCCGTGGTCGCCGCCGTCGCCGCCGTGGCCTCACTGGGTTGACGAGGGTCTAGCCCCGTTCAGCTGGGAACACAACCGGTTGTCGCCGTCCGGGCGGTTCGGCAGGGTGGATCCTGTGACCGAGACTCGGGAGCAGAGACGGAGCTGACATGGGATTCCTGGACAACGCCAAGGACGCGGCTGAGGCGACCGGTCGGAAGATCGGCGAAGCCGTCGAGGACACGAAGGAACGTCTCGGCGACAAGGTCGACGAGGCCAAGGCCGACGCGAAGGTGAAGCAGGCGGAGGCCGACGTCAAGAAGGCCGAGGCCGAACGCGACTCCACCGAGGCGAAGAACGACTACAAGGAGCAGCTGCGCGACTGACGCGCTCTCCCCCTGAACGACGAGGACCCCGCCTGGCGAACGCCGCGGGGTCCTCGCTCATGCGTGGAATGTGGGTCTCCCCGGCGACAGACGGGCCTGGTGAGGTCGACGTGATCGCCGACGTCCGGCGGAAGACGTGCTGACAGCGCCTGTGTCGAGTGCCATCATGAGCGGTAGCCGCGGACGCCCGGCCCGCGACCCGTTCCGGCGAGGTGGCCGACATGTCGATCCTGCGAACCATTCCCGAAGCCGATGCCGATGCGACGACGGCCGCGCTGTACGACGACGACATCGCCGACCAGGGCTTCGTCGCTGCGCACACGAAGGTGATGGCGTTGAACCCCGAGGCATACGCCGCTTGGGAGGCGCTGATCGGGGCGATCGCCCGGCCGCTCGGCAAGCGACGCTACGAGCTCGTGACGCTCGCCGCGGCGCGAGGGACACGGTCACGACATTGCCGTCTCGCTCACGGCAGGAAGTCGCTCTCGCTGTTCAGCGAAGACCAGCTCGTGCGCATCGCAACCGACTATCGTGACGCCGGCCTGAGCCCCGCTGAGGTTGCGATGATGGCCTTCGCGGAACGGGTGGGTCGCGACTCGGACCGCATGACCGACGCCGACAGCCTGACCCTGCGCGAGCACGGCTTCTCCGATCGGGAGATCCTCGACATCGCCCTCGCCGCTGCCGCCCGCAACTATTACAGCCGGGCGCTCCAGGCACTTGCGGTCGACGTCGACGTTCCTGACGACATCGGACCCGAACTGCGCGACGCACTCGTGCAGGGCCTCTGAGCCCCGCCGAGCACTAGTGCTCGGTGACCTGCCCCGCCTCGACGACCCAACGGCGCTCGATGCGGACGGTGTCAAGCATGCGTCGGTCGTGGGTCACGAGCAGGAGCGTCCCCTCGTAGCTCTCGAGTGCCTCTTCGAGCTGTTCGATGGCGGCGAGGTCGAGGTGGTTCGTCGGTTCGTCGAGGACGAGCAGGTTTACGCCGGTGGCCTGCAGCACGGCGAGCCCGGCTCTGGTGCGCTCTCCCGGCGACAGCTCGTCGACCGGGCGGTTGACGTGGTCGGCCTTCAACCCGAACTTGGCCAGCAACGTCCGGACCTCCCCCGGCGACAGTTCGGGCACGATCGCCTCGAACCGGTCCGCGAGCGGCTCCGAGCCGACGAGCAGTGAGCGAGCCTGGTCGATCTCGCCGATGCGCACACTCGATCCGAGGCTCGCCGTGCCCTCGTCGGGCGTCCGGCGGCCGAGCAGCGTCGCGAGCAGCGTCGACTTCCCCGCACCGTTCGGACCGGTGATGCCGATCCGGTCGCCGACGTTCACCTGGAGCGACAGCGGACCGAGCCGGAAGTCGCCCTGCTGCACCACGGCCTGCGACAGGGTCGCGACCACCGTGCTCGAGCGCGGTGCGCTCCCGATGGTGAACTGCAGCTGCCACTCCTTGCGAGGTTCCTCCACCTCGTCGAGGCGGGCGATGCGGCTCTCCATCTGGCGGACCTTCTGCGCCTGCTTCTCGGAGGACTCCGCTGAGGCCTTCCGGCGGATCTTGTCGTTGTCCGGTGCCTTCTTCATGGCGTTGCGGACGCCCTGGCTGGACCACTCCCGCTGCACCCGAGCACGGCCGACGAGGTCCGCCTTCTTGTCCGCGAACTCGTCGTACGCGTCGCGGGCATGCCGTCTGGCGACCTCGCGTTCCTCGAGGTAGGCCTCGTACCCACCGCCGAAGACGCGGTTGCTCTGCTGCGCGAGGTCGAGCTCGAGCACGCGGGTGACGCAGCGGGCGAGGAACTCGCGGTCGTGGCTGACGAGCACGACGCCGCCGCGGAGCCCCTGCACGAAGCGTTCGAGTCGTTCCAGACCGTCGAGGTCGAGGTCGTTCGTCGGTTCGTCGAGCAGCACGATGTCGAAGCGCGACAGCAGGAGCGCGGCGAGTCCGACCCGGGCGGCCTGACCTCCGGACAGCGACGTCATCATGGTGGACGACACGTCGGCGTCGAGGTCCAGTCCGAGGTCGGCGAGCACCGCCGGGATCCGTTCCTCGAGGTCGGCTGCGCCGCTCGCCAGCCAACGGTCGAGGGCGGCGGAGTAGACGTCGGCCGGGTCCTCGCCGGCCTGGGGCGGTTCGGCGAGCGCCGCCGCCGCCGCGTCCATCGCCTCGGTCGCTGCGGCACACCCGGTGCGTCGGGCGATGTACGCGGCGACGCTTTCACCGACGACGCGCTCGTGTTCCTGCGGGAGGGATCCGACGAAGGCGTCCGACGGCGACAGGGTGATCGTGCCGGCCTGCGGTTCGAGGGAGCCGCCGAGCAGCTGGAGCAGCGTGGACTTACCGGCCCCGTTCATCCCGACGACGCCGATGACGTCACCCGGCGCGACCGTCAGATCCAGGCTGTCGAACAGGGTGCGGTGGCCATGTCCGCCGGCGAGGCCTTGGGCGACGAGCGTTGCAGTCATGCTGCAATCGTCTCATTCCGGCGGACGAACCCTGACCGTTCATTCCGCGCCAGGCGCGCGCGTGCGCCCGCATAGCACAACATCACGATTGAGTACAATCCACCCCGCTACGGGTCGCGGCACCCCCCATTGGTGTTACACAGGGAGCAGTTGCGGTTGATGTCGCCATCCTCTTGGCTTCGCGCCCCTCCCACACGGAAGGGGCACGCATGCGCCTCGAACTCTCTCCACCCGCCCACAGCGCCAGACCCGGTCGCACGCGCCCACGGCTCCTCGCCGCAGCGGCAATCGTCACGGTCGGGCTCCTGGCCATCGGTACCGCGCCCGCGAACGCCGCGACCGGGATCGACGGCCCGATCTTCCTCGGCACGGCAGCCGACTACGGCGTCCTCGCGTCGTCGACCATCACGAACACCGGGGCCACCACCATCAACGGCGACCTCGGGCTGAGCCCGGGGAGCGCCGTGACCGGCTTCCCGCCGGGCCTCGTCAACGGCACCCAGAACGTGACGAACGAGCCCGCGGCCCTCGCCAAGAACGACCTCCTCAAGGCGATGGGCGTGGCCTCCAGCCTCACGCCGGCCCCGCAGCAGGTCGGCGATCTGACCGACCTCAACCTCTCTCCCGGCGTCTACGCCGGCGGAGAGATCTCCCTCACCGGGAACGTGACGCTCACCGGTACCGCGGAGTCGGTCTGGGTCTTCCAGGCGGCGAGCACGCTGAAGACCGCCACCGGTTCCTCGGTCACCCTCGTCGGCGGCGCGAGCGCCTGCAACGTGTTCTGGCGTGTCGGCAGCGAAGCCACGCTCAACGGCGGCGCGCCCTTCGTCGGCACGATCCTCGCCGACACGTCCATCTCCACGGGAGCGGGCACGGTCGTCGAGGGACGTCTCCTCGCGTCCACCGGCGCGGTGACGCTCATCAACACCGTGATCACCCGTCCTGCCGACTGTGACGACGGCAGCGGCTCCGAGGTCACGACGAGCCCCGAGATCACCTCGGCTCCCCTGCCCGGAGGCACGGTCGGTACGACGTACGACAGCACGGTCACCTCGACCGGTAGCCCGGACGCGACCTACACCGTCACCTCTGGCGCCCTTCCCCCGGGCCTTGTCCTCGACAGCGTGACCGGCACCGTGAGCGGCACCCCGACGACTCCCGGCAGCTACCCCGTCACCGTGACGGCCAGTAACGGCACCGCACCCGACGACTCGATCGAATCGACGATCGTGATCCAGCCGTTGGTGCCGCCGGTCGTCGTGCCTCCGGTCGTCACTCCGCCCGTGGTCACCCCGGTGATCCCGCCGGTCTCCCCGCCGGTCAACGCTCAGCCGAACATCCCGACGGTCCCGGTCAGCGACATCGACCGCCTGGCTGAAACGGGCGTGAACGGGACGCTCATCGTCGCGATCGGTGCATCCCTGCTGCTCCTCGGCATCCTCGCCGCCGTCGGCTCGGTCGTCCTGCGCCGCCGTCGCGCGATGAACAGCTGACCCACGCTGGTCCACGGTCCGACGCCGCCCCCGTAGGCTGAGGGCATGGACCACAAGCAGCTGCGCTCCTTCGTCGCCTCCGCGGAAACGCTCCACTTCGCGAAGGCGGCGAAGGCGCTCGGTGTGCCACGCAGCACCGTCGTCGCCGACGTCCGGAAGCTGGAGGAGATCCTCGGCGCGGAGCTGTTCGCCCGCGACGTCGAATCCACGCAGCTGACGGACGCCGGCTACGCGTTCCTCATCGACGCCCGGCGTCAGCTCGACGCTTCTGCAGCAGCCGCCGCGAAGTCGGCTCCCGCTCCCGGCGGCAAGGCCAAGGCGAACAAGGGCAAGGGCCGCGCTCCGAAGGTCAAGGGCGAGCCCCTGCCGTACAAGAAGCGCCAGGGTCGTTGAGCCGGAGGCCGCTCGGCAAGCCCTCGCGGTGAGAGGGCGCGGTCAGCGATCGAGCGACTCGGACTCCGTGTGCGCGAACCGCAGCAGCTCGCCACGGCGCTCCGCCTCGTCCCTCGCCGATCGTGCTGCGGCCGTGAGCCTGGCGACGGGGACCGAGGGTTCTGGATCGATCGCGGCGCCGAGTTTTGCGGCGCCGGCGAACCCGTCGAGCTGCACGACGACCGCCTCCCGGTACCCGGCTGCGATACCGGTGGAGAGGTCACGCAAGCCCACCGCAGCGGTGGGTCCGTCCTCGACCGCCATCGCGACGAGCACGATCCCCCCGCGGACGCGTGTGCAGACGGCGCCCGACGGGAGCGCACGGAACACGGCCTCGGCGAGCAGCGCTTCGAGTTCTCCGGCCGAAGCCAGACCGTAGGCACGCCGAAGGTCCCCGTATCCGTCGATGGCCACCTCGACGACGGCGAGCCGTTCGCCCGGCTCGAGCGTCGTCCGGAGCGCGGTCGCCTCGACCTCGAAGGCCTTGCGACCCACGGTGCGGATGCCCTCGCGTTCGGACGCGAGCCGCTCCTTGCGCTCCCATGAGCGGAGCAGGACCAGGCCGACCGCGACCAGGATCACGAACACGAGGTTCATGTAGGTCACGAGTGCGGTGCCGAAGATCCGCTCGAACGCTTCCGAGTGAGGACCTTCCGCGATGTACACCGCCAAGCGGGCGGCGGTGAACGCCGCGTGCAGGCCGATGACGATCACGAGCACGAGCGACGCCGAGGCCGTCCGCATGCGACCGCGTCGAGCCTCGAACACCACCAGGAGCGACAGGACGATCAGCGAGCCGAGCCGGGTGATCGTGCCGGCCCACTCGGGGTCGTCGGTGGGGTCCAGGACGGCCGAGAGCGCCGTCACGCCGACGAGGAGCGTTCCGAGGAGCACGAGGCTGCGGCGACCGTTGAACAGCCGACAGCCCACCCACAGGGCGGCGATCGCGGCGACCATCGAGGCGTTGGCGATGGCGACGATCCAGACGGAGTCACCGTTGAGGGTGGCCGCGAGGTAGCTGACCGCCGAGAGCAGGGTGGTGGCGAAGCCGGACATCCAGGCGGCCATGTGGCGGCCGGCGAGGGTGCGCGCGCTGTCGAGCGCATAGAAGATCCCGCATGCGGCGCAGACGATCACCGCGACGACCAGCATGCTCGCCAGATCGATCGTCACCGCTTGCCTCCTGGAGGCGCCGGTTCGCGTGACGCCTCATCGAGCGTACCGCCCGTTTCGGCCCGCGGCGCGGCAGTGCGCGGCCGTCGCGGTGTGCACGTGTGACGTGCCACCATCGATCCATGCGTGCATCGCCTGTCCGACCGGTCGCCGTCCGTGCGACCGCGTTCCGCGGCACGTCCCGATGGCGGCGGCGGCCGGTACGGCTCGTCGGCTATGACGCGCTCCTGCCGGACGGATCAGTCCGATTCGACGTGAATCTCGCCTGGGCGATGCCCGCGCACCCGGCGGATGCCTCCACGCGCGACGTGAACGTCCATGACCGCTGCCCCGAGCTCGGCGCCGGACCGTGGGTGGACGAGTTCGGGCGCGTCGTCGACGGGCCCGACGACGCCGGACCACCGCTCAGCGCGCGGCGCCGAGCGCGCCCGCGAGCCACCGACCTGCCCCGTCGCCGCACGTCGGCGAAGTCCAGGCGCCACTGGCGCGCCGGGCTCGGCGTGGCCGCGATCGGCCTCGGAGTGGTGCTCGTCGTCGGGCCGCTCCGCGACACCCCCGCGGGCTTTGTCGGGGTGGTCTGCGCCCTCGCCGGGCTCGCAGCCCTCCTGGACTTGATCCCCCGCGCCAGACGCTGGTGGTGACCGAGGAGCCAACGCCTCCGGCCGTCGGCGGTTGCCGGGAAGATAGAGCTATGACAGATCCGAGCGAGGAGTTCCGTTTCTTTGAGGACGCCCTCCGACTCCTCGGCAACGACGTGCAGTCCGATCTCGCCTCTCGAGGATGGGCGGTCACCGACCTCAGGGTCCCCGACGGCCAGCCTCTCGAGTGGTTCTGGCCTCCGACGGCACCGGTCGGTTACGGCGGTCTGCCGGACTGGAGCGACGAGGTCATGCGGCGCCGGCCACAGATGCACGGACCGCGACACACCCCGTGGCGGGTACCGACCAGAATCACGAACACCGTGAACGGGTGGCGAGTCGAGTACGGCGAGGCGATCGCCCAGGAACCGGATGCGGTGGCGGGATACGCGGACGAGGCGTCGCTCCTCGCAGACCTCGAACGCATCGAGTGCTGGCCGATGAACCTCGACGAGGCTCGCCTGATCCGGAGGGAACGCCTCTTCGCCGTCACCACGGCGCTCGCGCAGGATGCCCACTACCAGGGCTTCACGGTGACCGAGCCGTACAGCAGCCGCATCAGCGCCATCCGACCTCACATGATGTTCGAACGGAGTCGCGCTGTCGGACTCGCTGACACCGCCCCTCCTTCAACTCCTCGCCCGCGAGGTGACCTTGCCGCGCACATGAATCTGATCGACGCCGAGGCGTGGGCGTCCGCAGTGCGCACGGCGCGCGCCGGCGGCGAGGGGTGGAGCGTCAGCGGTCCCGAAAGGCCGCGCGTGTAGATCTCATCTGCCGACCTGCATGCGGGACGCATCCAGAACGGTGACCGGCTTGCGGGTCGACCCAGTCATGATCGTCCAGCCGCTCCACCTCGTGCTTCGCCTGCTCGGCTGTGACACGGAGCGGTTCCGGCTCAAGGCTCCTGACCGACGAGGGACGCTTCTTGCAGCCCTCACCTACACGTTGAAGCGGAACTCCACGACGTCGCCGTCCTGCATGACGTAGTCCTTGCCCTCCATGCGGGCCTTGCCCTTGGAGCGGGCCTCGGCGACGGAGCCGGTCTCGACGAGGTCGTCGAACGAGATGACCTCAGCCTTGATGAAGCCCTTCTCGAAGTCCGTGTGGATCACACCGGCAGCCTGCGGCGCCTTCGCACCCTGCGGGATCGTCCACGCGCGCGACTCCTTCGGACCTGCGGTGAGGTAGGTCTGCAGGCCGAGCGTCGCGAAACCGATGCGGGCGAGCTGGTCGAGGCCCGACTCGGTCTGGCCGGTCGACTCGAGCATCTCGCGGGCGTCGTCCTCATCGAGGTCGACGAGCTCCGACTCGAGCTTCGCGTCGAGGAACACGGCCTTCGCCGGCGCGACGAGCGCGGCGAGCTCGTCGAGCTTGCCCTGGTCCTGGAGGACGTCCTCGTCGACGTTGAACACGTAGATGAACGGCTTGGCCGTGAGGAGGCCGAGCTCCTTGATGGGCGCGAGGTCGATCTTCGTCGCCGAGAGCGGGGTGCCGGCGTTCAGCGCGTCCTGCGCCTCCTTGGCGGCCGTGAGCACGGAGGGGTCGAGCTTCTTGCCCTTGACCTCCTTCTCGAAGCGGGTGACGGCCTTCTCGAGGGTCTCGAGGTCGGCGAGGATCAGCTCCGTGTTGATCGTCTCCATGTCGGAGGCAGGGTTCACGTCGCCGTCGACGTGCACGACGTCGGGGTCGGCGAAGCCGCGGACGACCTGCGCGATGGCGTCGGCCTCACGGATGTTGGCGAGGAACTTGTTGCCGAGCCCCTCCCCCTCGCTCGCGCCCTTGACGATGCCGGCGATGTCGACGAAGGACACCGCGGCGGGCAGGATGCGCTCGCTGCCGAAGATCTCGGCGAGCTTGCCGAGTCGGGCGTCGGGCAGTTCGACCACGCCGACGTTCGGCTCGATCGTCGCGAACGGATAGTTCGCTGCGAGCACGTTGTTGCGCGTGAGCGCGTTGAACAGGGTGGACTTGCCGACGTTGGGCAGGCCGACGATGCCGAGAGTAAGAGCCACGAGGGTCTATCGTACGCGGCCGAGACGGCCCGTGCGTCGCCGCTCGGATCGGGCCGGTCGATCGGGCGTGACGCGGCGAGCCGACCGGGCGGTGTCGGACCCTGGTGCGAGGGTGAGGACGTGCCACTGGATTTCACCGCCATCGACTTCGAGACCGCGAACTCGTCATCCGCCTCCGCCTGCAGCGTGGGCCTCGTCCGCGTGCGGGACGGCATCGTCGTCGACCGCGCGGGCTGGCTCATCCGGCCCCCTGCCGGACACGACGCGTTCCTCGAGTGGAACACCCGCATCCACGGCATCGTCGCGAGCGACGTCCTCGGAGCAGCGGGGTGGGCCGAGCAACTCGACGCGCTCCTCGACTTCGCGCAGGACGACGCGCTCGTCGCCCACAACGCCGGCTTCGACATGGGCGTGATCCGCGGCGGATGCGCAGCCACCGGGCTCGACTGCCCCGAGCTCAGCTACCTCTGCAGCCTCAACGTGGCCCGCAAGACCTACCAGCTCGACTCCTACCGGCTCCCCGTCGCGGCCCTCGCCGCCGGGTTCGACGACTTCCAGCACCACGACGCCACGGGCGACGCCGAGGCCTCCGCACACATCATCATCCACGCCGCCGCCCGCCACGGTGCCTCCTCCATCGCCGAACTCGCCCAGCTCACGAGCGTGAAGATCGGGCGGATCGGCACGGCCGTCGCCGCCTGACGGTCCGGCCGCCGCGCGGCCTCCGATCGATGTCGGCGGCCCACGACACACTGAGGACATGGACAGCGCACTCGCCCTCGGGATCGGCCTCCTCATCGGACTCGTCATCGGCGCGGCCGTCATGGTGATCCTGCTGCAACGCCGGAACGGCGGAGCGACGATCGACCCCGCGCTCCTGGAGGCGAGACACGCCGCCCAGCTGGCCGACGTCCGTGGTCAGCAGGCCCAGCTCCTCGCCGAGTCCTCGGCGCGGGAGGCCGACATCCGGGCCGCCCTCCGCGCCGAGCTGGCCGCGCTCGACGCCACGGCCGACGGACTCGGGCGCGAACTGCAGACCCAGCGCGAGCAGTACCGCGAACTCCTCGAACGCCAACGCGCGGATGCCGAGCGACGCTCGCAGCAGGAGCACGAGGAGAGCCAGGTCCTCCAGGCCCTCGCCCCCGTCCAGCACAGCCTCGAACACATGCAGGCGAAGGTCGCAGAACTCGAACAGCAGCGCAGCCGCCAGCACGGCGAACTCGCCCAGCAGCTGAAGACGGCCTCCGAGTCGGAGGAACGACTGCGCTCGACGACGGAGTCGCTCGCCTCAGCGCTCCGCAACAACGCGACCCGTGGCGTCTGGGGCGAGACCCAGCTCCGGAACGTCGTGGAGGCGGCCGGGCTCACCCAGCGCGTCGACTTCGACCTCCAGTCGAGCATCACCTCCGACAACGGCACTGGCCGACCCGACATGGTCGTGCGCCTCCCCGGCGGTAAGTCCATCGCCGTGGACGCGAAGGTCCCGTTCGCGCAGTACCTCGAAGCCAGCACCATCCCGGTGACGGCGACGGGCGAGGAGGCCGCTCGACGCACCGCGCTCCTCGCGCAGCACGTGAAGGCGGTGCGGTCGCACGTCGACGCGCTGTCCGCCAAGGGGTACTGGCGCGGTCTCGAGTCGAGCCCGGAGTTCGTCATCTGCTTCATCCCGAGCGAGTCACTCCTCGCGGCCGCCCTCGAGGCCGACGCGAGTCTGCTCGACTACGCCTTCGGCAAGCGGGTGGCGCTCGCCTCCCCCGTCAACCTCTGGGCGGTGCTCAAGACGGTCGCGTTCACCTGGCAGCAGGACGTCCTCACGGAGGACGCCAAGCGGCTGTTCGATCTCGGCAAGGAGCTCTACCAGCGGTTGTCCACGCTGTCGGACCACGCCGACCGCCTGCGCCGTTCCATCGAGAGCACCGTCACGAACTACAACCAGTTCGCGTCCTCGTTCGAGACCCGGGTGCTCGTCACGGCCCGCAAGCTCGACGCCCTCGACGAGGCCACGGTCATCGGGCAGGTGAGCCAGAGCGACGCGTCGCCGAAACGCCTCACCGCACCGGAGGCACAGCCGGCACCTGAGCCGTCGAATCAGGAACCGAGCGAACTCGAGGCGCGCCTGGCCCACCGGCTGCAGGACTGACCGGGCCTGCCCGGAACGACGAAGCGCCCGGCCCCACCGAGAGGAGGGACCGGGCGCTTCACGCTGCACGAGGAGTGGCTAGAGCCACTTCGCCGCGAGGTGGTCGGCCTCGACGCGGCGGATGGTGCCCGAGCGCGACCGCAGGACGAGGCTCTCCGTGCGGATGATCGGGCCCTTGCGCTGGACGCCGTCGACGAGCTCGCCGTGGGTGACGCCCGTCGCGACGAAGTAGGTGTTGTCGCCCCGCACCAGGTCGTTCGCGCCGAGGACACGATCGAGGTCGTGACCGGCCGCGAGGGCGCGCTCCCGCTCCGCGTCGTCCTTCGGCATGAGCTTGCCCTGGATGAGCCCGCCGAGCGCCTTCACGGCGCACGCGGTGATGATGCCCTCTGGGGTGCCGCCGATACCGACGCACATGTCGATGCGCGAGTCGTACCGTGCGGCGTTGATGCCGCCCGCGACGTCGCCGTCGAGGAGGAGACGCGTCCCGGCGCCGGCGGCCCGTATCTCCTCGATGAGCTCCGCGTGACGCGGCCGGTCGAGGACGGCGACACGGATGTCCTCGGGCTGCTTGCCCTTGGCCTTGGCGAGCTCACGGATGTTGTCGCCGATGGACTGGCTGATGTCGACGACGCCGATGCCGTCGGAACCCGTGACGATCTTGTCCATGTAGAACACGGCCGAGGGGTCGAACATGCTGCCGCGGTCGGACACCGCGATGACCGAGAGCGCGTTCTGACGTCCGGCAGCTGTGAGGCTCGTCCCGTCGATCGGGTCGACCGCGATGTCGCAGGACGGGCCGCGACCATTGCCGACGTGTTCGCCGTTGAACAGCATGGGCGCTTCGTCCTTCTCGCCCTCACCGATCACGACCACGCCGTCGAAGTTGACGGTGCCGAGGAAGGCACGCATCGCGTCGACGGCGGCACCGTCGGCGGCGTTCTTGTCGCCGCGACCGATGAACGGCGCCGCACGGATGGCGGCCGCCTCCGTCGCTCGGACGAGCTCCATGGCGAGGTTGCGGTCGGGCTGCAGATAGTGGGAGCCGGTTTCAGGCTGGGTCACTGGATCCTCCATGGATCGCTCGCCTCGTGGGACACGACGCTTCGGTGGATGAGGGTTTCAGCCTAGCGAACAGGGCTGGGAAGGCCTCGGGGCGTGTCGGGATCGAGGCGCTTCCGTGACCTCGTGAGCGGGCTGCCCGGTCCGACGACGACCGACTCCACCGTGACACCACCGTCCGCGTCGAGGCTCACCCCGGCGAGTTCGGCCCCGGCGGCGAGCGCCGTCGAGGTGACGGCGCTGAGGAGCAACCACGCGTCAGCGGTGCAGAGTTCGTCGAGCGGCACCTCGCGGGCGAGGTCGACGCCGACCTCGACGAGTCGCGTGTGTTCCGAGGGCGACTGAGGAGCGAACCGCGCCGTCATCCAGCCACCGAGCGCTCGCACCGCGGCGGCCGTCAGGATGCCTTCGGGGGCTCCGCCGATCCCGAGGAGCAGGTCGAGGTCGCCGTCGGCCGCCGCGGCGCGGAGCGACAGCGCGACGTCGCCGTCCGCGAAACCGACCAGCTCGGCCCCGGCGGCGCGCACGGCCTGCGCGGTCGCGGCGTTCCGCGGACGGTCCTGGACGGCGACCCGCAGGGTCGAGACCGGGCGACCGAGGCTGGTGGCGAGCCGGTCGAGCGTCACCGCGACGGGGTCCGCGAGGGACAGCCCTCGACCCGCGTCCGCCGCGACGAGCTTCTCGAGGTAGTAGGCCGGTCCGATGTCGAACATGGCGCCGCGCGGGGCGACCGCGATGACGGCGACGGAGTCAGGCCTGCCGGTGGCCGCGAGCTTCGTGCCGTCCACCGGGTCGACGGCGAGGTCGATCGCGGGGCCGACGCCGGTCCCGAACCGCTCGCCCACGAAGAGCATGGGCGCCTGGTCCTTCTCGCCCTCCCCCACCACGACGCGGCCGTCGACGGCCAACGGTTCGAGTGCCCGACGAAGCGCGTCGACGGCCACCCCGTCGATCCGCATGCCGTCGCCGCCACCCACGAGACCCGCGACCGCGGCCGCCGCCGCCCGCGTCGCGTCGAGGAAGCCGTCGAGGAGGTCGGTGTCCGGAGTGCGCTCGGTCATGTCCTCATCGTGCCCTATGCCGCCCGGCCCGATTCACTAGACTTCTAGGCGAATCGTCCCCACGCAAGGAGAAGACATGCCCGTCGCCACCCCGGAACAGTACGCAGCGATGCTCGACAAGGCGAAGTCGAACGGGTTCGCGTACCCCGCGTTCAACGTCTCGAGCAGCCAGACCATCAACTCCGTCCTGCAGGGCCTCACCGAGGCCGGTTCCGACGGCATCATCCAGGTGACCACGGGCGGCGCCGACTACTTCGCCGGCCACACGGTCAAGAACCGCGCAGCGGGCGCCATCGCCTTCGCCAAGTTCGCCACCGAGGTCGCCAAGAACTACCCGGTCACGGTCGCGCTCCACACCGACCACTGCCCGAAGGATGCGCTCGACGGCTTCGTCATGCCGCTCATCGCCGCCTCCGAGGAGGAGGTCAAGGCCGGCCGCAACCCGATCTTCCAGTCCCACATGTGGGACGGCTCGGCGGTCCCGCTCACCGAGAACCTCGAGATCGCGACCGAGATGCTCAAGCGCACCAAGGCCATCAACGCCATCCTCGAGGTCGAGATCGGCGTCGTCGGCGGCGAGGAGGACGGTGTCAGCCACGACATCAACGAGCACCTGTACACGACGCTCGACGACGCGATCGCGACCGTCGAGGCGCTCGGTCTCGGCGAGCAGGGCCGCTACATGGCCGCCCTCACCTTCGGCAACGTCCACGGCGTCTACAAGCCCGGCAACGTCAAGCTCCAGCCCGAACTGCTGAAGACCATCCAGGACGGTCTCACCGCGAAGTACGGCCACGGCCCGAAGCCCCTCGACCTCGTCTTCCACGGCGGATCGGGTTCGACCGACGCCGAGATCGCCGAGGCCGTCGCGAACGGTGTCGTCAAGATGAACATCGACACCGACACGCAGTACGCGTTCACCCGCTCGATCGCCGGCTACATGCTCTCCAACTACGAGGGTGTGCTGAAGGTCGACGGCGAGGTCGGCAACAAGAAGCTCTACGACCCGCGCGCCTGGGGCAAGGTCGCCGAGTCGGCCATGGCCGCTCGCGTCGCCGAGGCGACGAAGCAGCTCGGCTCGTACGGCACCAGCACCTCCTAGCAGTCGCACCACGAGAACGGGCCCGGCATCGCTGCCGGGCCCGTTCTTCGTGTGGTGCGCGACTACGGCTGCTGCGAGCGGACGTACTCCATGAACGCGGGGTCGGCGCCCATGGCGATGGCCAGGCAGATCACCACGACGATGTTCGCGGCGACGCCGGCGACGAGCGGGATCCAGAACGTCAGTCGTCCGGCGCGCAGCGAGCGCCCGGAGAGGATGATCGCTCCGACCCACAGGGCGATCTGGAGGCCGAGCGCCAAGACGCCCATGGCACTCGCCAGGCCGTCGGACGAGTAGCCGGAGACACCCATCTGCACGAGCGCCGGGCGGATGAGACCGGGGAGGTCCAGCAGCCCCGGCATCATCACGATGAGGCTGACGAGGCCGAGACCGAGCAGGATCGACGTCGCGAGTCGGTCGCCGGTCACCGGTCGTCGAGGGGTCCGTCCGGTGGATGGAGCCGGAGCCGTCACCGGGGCCGCGTCGGTCGTGTGACGGGTCTGTTCACGCAGGGTCGGCTGCGCCGGCCCGTGATCCGCCGGGACGACGGGTGCCACACCGAGCTCTTCGGCTCGCTGGGCGTCGATCGGCTCGGCGATGCTCGCGCGTTGTTCCTCGGGAGTCGCGTACTCGCCGAACTGCGGACGGGGGCGGGGTTCGCTCATGTTCTGCGCCCTCCCAGGGCGCGCGGATCGGTCGTGCCCGCAAGGTCTTTGCGGAGCTCCTTCGGCAGGGAGAACATGAGGTCCTCCTCGGCCGTCTTGACTTCCTGCACGGTGCCGTAGCCGGCGCCCGCGAGCTCTTCGAGCACTTCGTCCACGAGGACCTCCGGCACGGAGGCACCGCTCGTCACGCCGACCGTGCCGACGCCCTCGAGCCAGGCCTGCTGGATCTCGTGCGCGTAGTCGACGCGGTAGGCGGCCTTCGCGCCGTACTCGAGCGCCACCTCGACGAGACGGACCGAGTTCGAGGAGTTCGCCGATCCGACGACGATCACGAGGTCGGCGTCCTGCGCGACCTTCTTGATCGCCACCTGGCGGTTCTGGGTCGCGTAGCAGATGTCGTCGCTCGGCGGATCCTGCAGCTTCGGGAAGCGCTCACGCAGGCGTCGGACCGTCTCCATGGTCTCGTCCACCGACAGCGTCGTCTGCGACAACCACACGACCTTCTCGGGGTCGGCGACGACGAGTCCGTCCACGGCCTCCGGGCTCGTCACGAGGGTGACGTGGTCGGGTGCCTCGCCGGCGGTGCCCTCGACCTCTTCGTGCCCCTCGTGTCCGATGAGCAGGATCTCGTAGTCGTCGCGAGCGAAGCGCACGGCCTCCCGGTGCACCTTGGTGACGAGCGGGCAGGTCGCGTCGATCGCGAGCAGGCCGCGCTCGGCCGCGGCGTCGACGACGGCGGGCGAGACCCCGTGCGCGCTGAACACGATGTGCGCACCGGAGGGGACCTCGTCGACCTCCTCGACGAAGACCGCACCCTGGGCCTCGAGCTGATCGACGACGTGGACGTTGTGGACGATCTGCTTCCGGACGTAGACGGGCGCACCGTAGTGCTCGAGCGCCTTCTCGACGGCGATCACGGCTCGGTCGACACCCGCGCAGTAGCCGCGTGGGGCTGCGAGCAGCACGCGCTTCTCACCGGCGACCGGGAGGTCGACGAGGCGTCCGGCGACGCGTCGGAGCCTCGGCATGCCGAGGCCGATGGCTGGGGCGTCGCGGAGATCGGTCACGAGTGGATTCTACGCGGCAGCGCTCGGGAGTCGGCCGTGAGCGGACCGCCGCCCCGTCGGTGCCCGCGGCTAGGCTGGAGGGATGAGCGATGCACCGGCCACGATGGAAGCCCCCTGGCCGGTCGCGCTCCTCGGAACGAAGCTCCGCGACTACATCGACCGCCTCGGCACGGTCTGGGTCGAGGGCGAGCTGACCCAGTGGGGCGCCTCGGGCGGCAACGTCTACGGCAAGCTGAAGGACCTCGAGGTCGACGCGACCGTCGGCTTCACCATCTGGTCGTCCGTTCGGGCGAAGATCCCTGCCGACCTCAAGCAGGGCGACCACGTGGTCGCGCTCGTCAAGCCGAACTACTGGCTCAAGGGCGGCACCCTCACCATGCAGGTGATGGCGATGAAGCACGTCGGGATCGGCGACCTCCTCGAGCGCCTCGAGCGGCTGCGGCGTCAGCTCGCCGACGAAGGGCTCTTCGACGCGTCCCGGAAGCGCGCGCTCCCCTTCCTGCCGCAGTGCATCGGCCTCGTGACCGGCAAGGACTCCGACGCCGAGAAGGACGTCCTGCGGAACGCGGAGCTGCGCTGGCCGTCGGTCCGGTTCCGCGTCGTCCACGCCGCGGTCCAGGGCGACCGCACGCCGGGCGAGGTGGTGAGCGCCCTCCAGACCCTCGACGCCGATCCAGAGGTCGATGTGATCATCGTCGCTCGTGGTGGCGGCGACTTCCAGAACCTCCTCGGCTTCAGCGACGAGCGGGTGGTCCGGGCGGCCGCCGCGTGCAGCACCCCGCTCGTGAGTGCGATCGGCCACGAGGCCGACCGCCCTCTGCTCGACGACGTGGCCGACCTCCGGGCCTCCACGCCCACGGACGCCGCCAAACGGGTCGTCCCCGACGTCGCGGAGGAGTTCGCCCGAGTGCAGCAGGCACGCACCAGGCTCTCGTCCCGCGTGACGTCGATGATCGGTCACGAGATCGACCGACTCGCCACCCTCCGGACGCGTCCAGCCCTCGCCGACCCGTCGTGGATCGTCGACTCCCGAGCCGACGAGCTCACCCGCACCGTCGCGCGCGGCGCGGAGCTGGTCGACCGCGCCGTCGAGCGCGCCCAGCGGGAGGTCACGGAGCTCCGCGCCCACCTCCGCGCCCTGTCGCCGCAGCGGACGCTCGATCGCGGGTACGCCATCGTCCAGCGGGCCGACCCGCAGGGGGACGTGCCCGGCGGCGCGGTCATCCGTGCCGACGGCGACGCCCCGGCGGGCACCGAACTCCTCATCACCCTCGCCTCCGGCGCGATCGGCGCCGCCAGCACCGGCCCGGCCACGGCTGCCGTCGTGACCGACGACGAATAGGATGGAAGCATGCCAACCCCCTCCGATGTCCAGGAGCTCAGCTATGAGCAGGCACGCGACGAACTCGTGCGTGTCGTGTCCGAGCTGGAACAGGGCTCGGCCTCGCTCGAGGACTCCCTCCGGCTCTGGGAACGCGGCGAACAGCTCGCCCAACGCTGCGAGGAATGGTTGATCGGCGCGAAGGCCCGGCTGGACGCCGCCCGCGCGGCACAGCTCGGATCCGCACCGACGGACGCGCCACGGTGAAGGACACCAAGCCCCCTCGCGTCGTGGCCGAGCTCGGCCGCCCGGAGACGCCGCAGGAGACCGCCGACCGCAAGGCCGAGAACTCCCGGCTCTACCGATCCCGCAAGACCGTCAACAACCTCGTCCTCTCGCTCCTGGCCACGGTCGGGCTCGTCGTCGTGATCGTGCTCGCCGTCCCCCGCGGTGAAGCACCGGAGCGTCCGACCGTCGACTACGCGCAGCTCGCCGGCCAGGCACAGCCCGACCTCCCGGTCCCGCTGCTCACGCCGGAACTCGGCGACGACTGGGGCAGCAACTACGCGGAGGTGCGCACCGGCAGCTCGCCCGTCGCCGGCACCCCCGACATCCGCTCCTGGAACGTCGGCCTGATCTCCCCCGACGACGAGTTCGTCGGCCTCGTGCAGGGCGTCGACGCGAACGACACCTGGCTGGTGGCCGAACTGGACGACGCCCGCCCGACCGGCACCGTCACGATCGACGGCGTCGACTGGGTCGAATACGCGAACGGCAGCGGTGCCGAGGACGGCAACGTCGGCTACGCCCTCTCGACCGTCGCCGGGCGCAGCACCATCGCCGTGTTCGGCACGGCGAAGCCCGAGTACGTCCTCGACGTCGCACGCTCCGTGCGCGCCGGGGTCACCGCCAACCTCGACGCCCCATCGGGCGCCCCTGCAGAAACGGACTCAGAATGACCCAGAAGCGCCCCGGTGCCGTCTGGCGCGAGATGCAGCGCGGCAACGCGCGGTTCGTCGCCGGACAGCCAGCCCACCCCCGCCAGGACGTCGAGCGACGAGCGACCCTCGCGCACTCGCAGGCTCCTGAGGCCGTCATCTTCGGCTGCTCGGACTCCCGTCTCGCTGCTGAGATCATCTTCGACAAGGGCCTCGGCGACCTCTTCGTGGTCCGCAACGCCGGCCAGATCGTCTCCGACTCGGTGCTCGGCACCCTCGAGTACGCGGTCGGCGTCCTGGAGGTCCCGCTCATCCTCGTGCTCGCGCACGACGAGTGCGGTGCGGTCCGCGCGGCGATCGACTCGCAGATCGAGGACGCCGTCCCGCTGCCGCCCTACATCGACCAGCTGATCCAGCAGATCGTCCCCGCTGTGAGTGCGGTCGCCGGCCCGGCGCCGATCGACGCCGCCTCGGTGGACACCTCCGAAGTCGGACGACGCCACCTCCGCCGCACCGTCATGGAGGTCGTCTCGCGCTCCGAGCTCATCAGCGACGCCGTGGCCGCCGGGACGGTCGCGATCATCGGCGCGAACTACAAGCTCCTCGAGGGCACCGCCGTGGCCGACATCGTGATCGGCGACGTCACCGTCCCCGAATGACCTCCACCGCGCCGGCCGACCGGTCGAGCGCAGCACCGACGCAATCGCACGAAGGAGAACGAACAGCGTGGTAGACACCTCAGCAACCGAGTACCGCATCGAACACGACACCATGGGTGAGGTGCGGGTCCCCGCGAACGCGCTCTACGGTGCGCAGACGCAGCGGGCCGTCGAGAACTTCCCGATCTCGGGCAGCGGACTCGAGTCGGCGCAGATCGCCTCGCTGGCACGGATCAAGAAGTCCGCGGCACTCGCCAACGCGAAGCTCGGCGTCCTCGACCAGGGTGTCGCCGACGCGATCGCCGCCGCGGCCGACGAGGTCATCACCGGCGCGCACGACGCGCAGTTCCCGGTGGACACGTACCAGACCGGCAGCGGCACCTCCTCGAACATGAACATGAACGAGGTCCTGGCGACGCTCGCGAGTGCGCGTCTCGGAAGCCCCGTGCACCCCAACGACCACGTCAACGCCTCGCAGTCCTCCAATGACGTCTTCCCGACCTCGGTGCACATCGCGGTGACGAGCGCGCTCATCGACGACCTGATCCCCGCGCTCGACCACCTCGCCGTGTCGCTCGAGCGCAAAGCCGAGCTCTGGAAGACCGCCGTGAAGCCCGGCCGGACGCACCTCATGGACGCCACCCCGGTGACGCTCGGCCAGGAGTTCGGCGGCTACGCCCGCCAGATGCGCCTCGGGATCGAGCGTGTCCGCACGGCACTCCCCCGGGTCGCCGAGGTCCCGCTCGGCGGCACCGCGACGGGCACCGGCATCAACACGCCGAAGGGCTTCCCGCAGCTCGTGATCGAGCTGTTGGCGCAGGAGACCGAGCTGCCCATCACCGAGGCCCAGGACCACTTCGAGGCCCAGGGCGCTCGCGACGGACTCGTCGACGCCTCCGGTGCCCTCCGCGTCATCGCCGTGAGCCTCACGAAGATCTGCAACGACCTCCGCTGGATGGGTTCCGGGCCGAACACCGGCCTCGGCGAACTCCACATCCCCGACCTCCAGCCGGGCTCCTCGATCATGCCCGGCAAGGTCAACCCCGTGATCCCCGAAGCCGTCCTCATGGTCGGCGCCCGGGTGATCGGGAACGACGCGACCATCGCCTGGGCCGGTGCCTCCGGTTCCTTCGAACTCAACGTCGCGATCCCCGTCATGGGGACGGCGCTCCTCGAGAGCATCCGGCTCCTGTCGAACGCCACGCGGGTCCTCGCCGACAAGACCGTCGACGGCCTCGAGGCGAACCTCGACCGCGCGGCAGCCCTCGCCGGCTCCTCGCCGTCGATCGTGACCCCGCTCAACAAGATCATCGGGTACGAGTCGGCGGCGAAGATCGCGAAGCACTCGGTCGCGAAGGGCCTGACCGTCCGTGAGGCCGTCGTCGACCTCGGCTTCGTCGAGCGCGGCGAGATCACCGAGGAGCAGTTGGACACCGCCCTCGACGTCCTCTCGATGACGCACCCCGGCTGAGTCTCGACGCTTCGCGCAGACCCACCGTGTCGGCCCCGGATCCCCTCGGATCCGGGGCCGTTCCGTCGCCCTAACCGGTGATGACGAGCAGGGCGACCGCACTCCAGCAGCCGAGCAGGAGGAAGGGTCCGAACGGGATCCTCGTCCTCCAGCCGGCCGAACCGCCGGTGGACCGCGTGGCGACCACGACGATCGCGCCGACGACCCCGGCGGAGCAGATCGACACCACAGCGAACGGCAGCACCGCCGTCATCCCGAAGCACCCCACCGTCACACCGAGCAGGGCGCCGAGCTTCACATCGCCCATGCCGAGGCCGCCGAAAGCTGCGCACGCGTACAACGCCCCACCGACGAGCAGGCCTGCGAGGAGCGGCTCGGCGGGCATCCGCCCGACGACCATCGCGTCGAAGATGCCGAGCGGAACGGCGACCGCGAGCGCCGGCAGCACGATGCGGTTCGGCAGGCGATGCTCGGCGAGGTCGATGCGGACGAGTGGCGGCGTGATGCAGGCGAGCCACACCAGCAGGATCGCCACCGGGCGGAGGTGCAGCCCCTCACTCGCCACCGTGCCGGCGATGAGCACTGCGGCCATCGGGACCATCCATACGGCCGAGGAAAGCCTGCGGCGCGAGCGAGGACGGCTCCTCGGACGTGTCGGCATGCCGTCAGGATAGGTCGGCCGCCGCCACCGCCGCGGGAGTTCTCCACAGCCCCGGGTGGAGCCGAGGTCGACCGACCCCGACTCCGCCCGGGCCAGGGCTAGGCGAGCTCGTTGCCCTCGAGCATCTCCGTGACCAGCGCCGCGATCGCCGAGCGCTCGGAGCGCGTCAGCGTCACGTGGGCGAACAGCGGGTGTCCCTTGAGCGTCTCGATCACCGACGCGACCCCGTCGTGGCGGCCGACCCGGAGGTTGTCGCGCTGCGCGACGTCGTGCGTGAGCACCACCCGGGAATTCTGCCCGATCCGGCTGAGCACCGTCAGCAGGACGTTGCGCTCGAGCGACTGCGCCTCGTCGACGATCACGAACGCGTCGTGCAGCGATCGACCACGGATGTGGGTCAGCGGGAGCACCTCGAGGATGCCGCGCTCCACCACCTCGTCCAGGACGTTCTGCGACACGACGGCACCGAGGGTGTCGAAGATGGCCTGTCCCCAGGGGTTCATCTTCTCGCCCTGGTCGCCGGGCAGGTACCCGAGCTCCTGACCACCGACCGCGTACAGCGGGCGGAACACCATGATCTTCTTGTGCGCCTGGCGTTCGAGGACCGCTTCGAGACCCGCGCAGAGGGCGAGCGCGGACTTCCCCGTCCCTGCTCGACCTCCCAGCGACAGGATCCCGATCTCGGGGTCGAGCAACAGGTCGATCGCGAGGCGCTGCTCGGCCGAACGACCGTGGAGGCCGAAGACGTCGCGGTCGCCTCGGACGAGCTTGTAGCTGCGCTTGCCGGTCACCCGCCCGAGTGCCGAGCCGCGATCCGAGTGGATGACGAGTCCGGTGTTGACGGGCATGTCCTCGACGAGCGGGGTGGTCCCCTCCTCGCGCTCGTACAGGACGCTCATGTCGTCGGCGCCGAGGGTGATCTCGGACATCCCCGTCCAACCGGAGTCGACCGCCAACTCCGCGCGGTACTCCTCCGCCTGCAGACCGATGGACGCCGCCTTGACCCGGAGCGGCAGGTCTTTGGAGACGACCGTGACGGCCAGGCCGTCGTTGGCGAGGTTCAGGGCCACCGCGAGGATGCGTGAGTCGTTGTCGCCCAGCTGAAGCCCCGACGGCAGAGCCGCCATGCTCGAGTGGTTGAGCTCGACGCGCAACGAGCCGCCGTCGCCGACGGGGATCGGGAAGTCGAGCCGCTCGTGCTCGATCCGCAACTCGTCGAGGATGCGGAGCGCCTGACGCGCGAAGTACCCGATCTCCGGGTCGTTGCGCTTGCCCTCCAGCTCGCTGATGACCACGACCGGGATGACGACGGCGTGCTCGGCGAAGCGGAAGAGCGCCTTCGGGTCCGACAGCAGCACGGAGGTGTCGAGCACGTAGGTGATCTCGGCCTGCGCCTGACCACCTCCGCTCGCCGTGCGGTCTGCGGGTCGTCGGCGTGTGTCCGTCGACGCGGTCCGCGTCTCGGTGTCGGCTGACGTGTTCTGGATGTCTCGCGAGGCCACAACCACTCCCACCCCGAGCAACTGATGCTCGGATCACTGTGCGAAACGGCCGCCTGCAGGGTTTCGAGCCGAACTTGTGTGGCCGTCTCGACCGGGCTCCATGCCCGATGAGATGAACGTACGTCCGGCCACCGACATCGATGCGACGACACGCCCCGTGTCCTGTTACGGGGAGGTGAACAGATGGGGGTCGCCCGACGAACCGGCGGTGGAGCGGCGGATCAGTAGCTCGCTGCGGTCGCGAACGACACCAGTGCCCCGCGGAGCAGCTCCAGCGTCTCGCGTGTGGTGCCGGCGTGCACGCTGAGCCGCACGGTCGTGCCGCGCGTGGTCGCGGTGACGCCGTGGTTCGCCAGCGACGTCGACAGGGTCTCGAGGACCGCCTCCTCGGGCTCCAACGCGACGATCCCGGCTCGTTCACGCTCGTCGCGCGAGGTGAGCACGGGGATGCCGAACTCGTCGGCCAGCTCGATGACCTCACTCACGAGTCCGGCGATGGTGCTCTGGACGACCGGTGTGCCCAAGGCCAAGGTGGCCTCCAGGGATGCGGCGAAGCGTGCAGCCGCGAGGGGGTCGGCCCGGGTGATCGAGTACGCGCTCGCGGTCCGGCTCGGTTCCGGGGTCGCGCTGAACGGCCAGGGTTCGTCCGTTCCGGTGACCCCGGAGAGGACGGGCTCGAGACGGTCCAGGGCCCGATCGCTCATGGCGAGGAACCCGGTGCCCCACCCGGCCCGCATCCACTTCTGTCCGCCGCTGGCGACGACGTCGGCCGCCTCGAACGGCGCGTCGACGACGCCGAAGCCCTGGATGGCGTCGACGATCAGCAGACGATCCCCGATCACCTCGCGGATCGCGTGCAGGTCGGCCAGGAACCCCGTCCGGTAGTCGACGAGGCTGACGGCGACCGCGGTCACCTCGTCGTCGAGCTGCGCGCGGATGCGGTCCGGAGTCACGTGGCCGCGATCGGTCTCCAACCAGCGCGGTGTGAGGACGCCCCGGTGCTGCGACGCCCGCTCAGCCGCCAACGGGAGCGAGGGGTACTCGGCCGCGGAGAGGAGGACGACGCCGCGCAGGCCGAACATCGTGTGGACGAGGCCCTGCGAGGTGTTCGGCTGGGCGACGATCTGATCGGGCCGGAACCCCGTGAGCGCACCGACGGCGGCGCGCATCCGCGCGTCCATCGCGTCGACGTCGACGAGCCCGCCGAAGGCCGCCTGACCGAGCACCTCGTTCCACCGGGCGGCCTCGGCTCCGGCGCTCCGGGACAGCGGCCCGACGCTGCCGTAGTTGAGGTAGCCGGTGTCCTCGCCGAAGTCGCCCTGGAAAGCGGACAGACGGTCGTCGGCGTCGCCCTGGTCCGCGGTCTGCTCGTCGGGGTTCCGGTTCATCCGCCGAACCGCCGCTGCCTCCTGGAGAAGTCGCGGAGGGCACGCAGGAAGTCGACCTCTCGGAGGTCTGGACCGAGCGCCTCGACGAAGTAGAACTCACTGTGCGCGCTCTGCCACAGCATGAAGTCGCTCATCCGCTGCTCCCCGCTCGTGCGGATCACGAGGTCAGGGTCGGGCTGGCCACCCGTGTAGAGGTGCTCACCGATGAGGTCGGGGGTGAGCAGGGCAGCGAGGTCCTCGAGACTTCTGCCCTCGAGGTGGTGCTTGGCGACGATCGCCCGCATGGCGTCGACGATCTCCGTCCGTCCGCCGTACCCGACGGCGAGGTTGATGTGCATCCCCGCGCGATCGGCGGTGCGCTCCTCGGCGCTCTCGAGCGCGGTGCGCAGCGATTCGGGGAGCCCCGCGCTCGACCCGACGTGCTTCACCCGCCAGTCGCGGTAGTGGGACAGTCTCTCGGCCAGATCGGCGATGATGTCGACGAGGTCGTCGAGTTCGTCCGGGGCCCGGTTCACGAGGTTGTCGCTCGAGAGCAGGTACAGGGTGACGACACCGATGCCGAGGTCGTCGCACCAGGTGAGGAACTCGCGCATCTTCGCTGCACCGGCGCGGTGACCGTGGGCCGCCGTCTCGTAGCCGAGCTGCTTGGCCCACCGCCGGTTGCCGTCGATGATCATCGCGACATGGTGCGGCAGTGTCTGCGGACTGAACGTCTTCCGCAGGCGTCTCGCGTAGAGGCCGTACAGGAAGCCGTCCACCGGTGCGGAATGCCTCGTCATCACCCTGCAACGCTAGTGCAGTTTCCTCCGCTGCTCCCAGGAGGAGTTCCGCACCACCCCGTATCCTGAGCACATGACGACCGGAGAGCCCGAGCTGCCGAACCTGCCCTTGCTCGAGGTCGCCGCCGTCGACGCCGCCACACCGGACGAGGTCAAACCGAGCTGGCGCGGCTGGCTCCACGCCGGGATCTTCCCCATCTCCATCATCGCCGGGATCGTGCTCGTGACGCTGGCGCAGGGTGCTGCGGCGAAGTGGAGTTCGACCGTGTTCGTGCTCACGTCGATGCTGTTGTTCGGCAACTCGGCGTTGTACCACCGGTTCTCCTGGCGGCCCCGCGTGAAGCTGCTCCTCAAGCGGATCGACCACGCCAACATCTTCCTGCTGATCGCCGGTACCTACACCCCGCTCGCGGTCCTCGCCCTCCCGCCGGAGCAGGGAACGCTCCTGCTCGTCCTCGTGTGGGGTGGCGCGCTCCTCGGCATCGGGTTCCGAGTGTTCTGGATCGGTGCTCCGCGCTGGCTCTACGTCCCGCTCTACCTCGCGCTCGGGTGGGGCGCAGTCGCCTACCTCGGCGAGATCGCGAACAGCAACGTCGCGACGATGGTGCTCATCGCGACCGGCGGGCTGTTCTACACGGTCGGGGCGATCATGTACGCCATGAAGCGGCCGAACCCCTGGCCCGGGCGGTTCGGGTTCCACGAACTGTTCCACCTGTGCACGGTGCTCGCGTTCCTGTGCCACTGGAGCGGCATCCTGCTGATCGCGATCGACCCGGTGTACCACCGCTGATCATCGTCGCGTCGGGCGCACGCCCGACCGTGCGACACCGTCGGCTCAGCGGCGCGGGTCGTCCGGCTTCCGGAGGGGATCGGTCGAGCCGCCATCGGGGGCGATCGGACCGTCAGCGCCGTCGGCGCGTGCCGCATCCCGCTCGGCGACCTCCGCTTGGAGGCGCTCGTCGATCTCGGCACGGTAGTTGACCCGGCGAACACGGCGCACCATGTCGATCACGAGGAAGACCACGATGCCGGCGATGGCGAAGGTGATGACGAAGCCCCAGGGCCCCGGCGTCACCTGGTTCTCGTCGAACTGCGGTGAGGGTGACGGCGACGGAGTGACCGCCAGGACGAGCTCGGTGAGCAGGTGGTGCATCATGCGGTTCCTTCACTGGTGTCGACGCCGTCGAACAGCTCCGACTCTGGGGTGGCCGACGCGACGTGCGAGGTGACCAGCTGGTAGTCCTCGAACGGCCACGCGGCGCGCAGGACGTCGTTCGGCCAGAAGAAGAACGGTGAGTCCGGCGGCACCTGGCTGCCATGGGCCCGGAGCGCGTCGTCGCGTGCCTCGAAGAAGTCGCCGACACGCACGTGCGTCGTGGCGAGGTCCGGCCGACCGGCCATCCACTCGCGCATCTCCGCCAGTCGCTCGACCGCCGGGTCGTCGGGGTGGTGCTCGAGGAGATAGGCGTACACCGCCTCGAGCCTGGCCGGGCTGAACGAGCGGTCGTAGTAGAGCTTGTCCACGCGCCAGGGCTCGCCGGCCTCCGGGTAGCGGTCGGCGTCGGCCGCGGCGTCGAACGCGGCGACGCTCACCTCGTGGCACCGGATGTGGTCTGGGTGCGGATACCCGCCGTTCTCGTCGTAGGTGACGATGACCTGCGGCCGGAACGACCGGACGATCCGCACGAGCACGCCGGTCGAGACCTCGAGCGGGATGTCGGCGAAGCTCGCCGGTGGGACCGTGCCGTCGTCGCGGGCCATGCCGCTGTCCTGGTAGCCGAGCCAGCGGTGCTCGATGTCGAGGATCTCCTGAGCCGCGGCCATCTCGAGGCGGCGGTACCCGGGGAGGTCGCGCTCGATCATCGCGACGTCGGCGAGTCCGGGGTTCTGGAGGTCGCCGCGTTCGCCTCCCGTGCAGCTCACGACCATGACCTCGGCGCCGAGGCTGCGGTAGTACGCGAGCGTCGCGGCACCCTTGCTCGACTCGTCGTCGGGGTGGGCGTGCACCGCGAGCAGTCTCATGGTCATGGTGCTCCGCCTTCCGGCTGGTCTGCGCAAGGAACGGCCTCGCGACTCGTGACGTGGCGACGCGGTCGGGACGCCGCATCCAGGAAGAGGCAATACGCTTGAGGTGTCGACCTCGAGCCGTCTCGCGCTCCTGGTCAAGCTTAACCGTTCGAACCGGAGCCCGTGACGTGACCCCCTCCCCTCGGAACGCCGCCCCGCACGCGGCCGACTCCCAGGACACCGCAGCGCCGTCGGCGGTCCTCCCGGACGCCATCGCGGCCCGGTACGGACGCACGTCCCGGAATCGGGCTCGGGACCGCCGCCTGATCTGGTCCGCCGCGGCCGCGTTCGCCGTCGTCTTCGTCGCCTGGGTTGTCTGGGCGGGCCTCGACGGCAGCCGCCCGAGCATCGAGTCGCGCAACACCGCGCACGAGATCGTCGACGACACCCTCGTCAGTGTCTCCTTCGAGGTGACCGGCCCGCAGGACACCCCGATGGCCTGCTCGGTGCAGGCGCTCAACGAGCAGTTCGCGGTGGTCGGCTGGAAGGTCGTCGAACTGCCGCCGTCGGAGCAGCGTACCCGGAACCTCACCGAACTCGTCCGGACCACGGAGCTCAGCAACACCGGCGTCGTCGACACGTGCTGGGTGGTCGAGGACGGTTCCTGACCCGGAGCACCCCGGCCCGCGCCGCACTCCTGCGGCGATCGTGCGATACTCGATGGACGTACTTCTCACGCCCCGGCATTCCGCCGGGGCGTCTGGCATATGACGGGCGTTTCGGACGTCGTGTGCGACCCACCATGCAAAGGAGTTCCATCGTGTCCGAGCAGATCCAGGAGACGTTCCTCACCCAGCAGGCCTTCGACCGGCTGCAGGCAGAACTCGAGCACCTCAGCACCACGGGCCGCGAGGAGATCGCCAAGCGCATCGAAGCGGCTCGCGAGGAGGGCGACCTCAAGGAGAACGGCGGTTACCACGCCGCGAAGGACGAGCAGGGCAAGCAGGAGGCGCGCATCCGCACGCTCACGCAGATGCTGCGCGACGCCAAGGTGAGCGAGGCCCCCGAGTCGAACGGCGTCGTCGAGTCCGGCACCGTCATCACCGCGGTCGTCGCGGGCGGCGAAGAGCGCTTCCTGCTCGGCAGCCGCGAGATCGCCGGCAACACCGACCTCGATGTCTACAGCGAGGGCAGCCCGCTCGGGGCGGCCATCCTCGGACTGAAGATCGGCGAGACGACCACCTACGAGGCGCCCAACGGCAAGGAGATCACCGTGTCGATCAGCGCCGTCGAGACCTACACCGGTTCCTGATCCCGGCGGCCGCACCGCGGTCGCCCGGACGTGACGAAGGGCCCCACCGATGCGGTGGGGCCCTTCGTCGTCGAGCGTGGTGTCGTCCCGACTCAGTCGTCGACGATCTGCGGGTCGTAGCCCGCCTCACGGAGGGTCTGCACCACCAGGTCGCGGTGGTCGGGGCCGCGCGTCTCGATGCTGAGCTCGAGCTCGACGTCGCTGATCTGGAGTCCGTGGCCGTGCCGGGTGTGGAGCACCTCGATGACGTTGGCGTTCGCCTGCGCCACGAGTTCGGCCGTCCGCGCGAGCTGTCCGGGACGGTCGGGCAGTGGGATGCGGAGGGTCAGGTAGCGGTCAGAGGCGGCGAGCCCGTGGCTCACCACCCGCTGCAACAGGAGCGGGTCGATGTTCCCACCCGAGAGGATCGTGACCGTCGTCCCGGTCGGCTCGATCTTGCCGGCCAGGATCGCCGCGACCCCGGCCGCCCCGGCCGGCTCGACGACGAGTTTCGCGCGTTCGAGGAGGACGACGATCGCACGGGCCAGGTCGTCCTCGGAGACGGTGACGACCTCGTCGACGAGCGCACTGATCATCTCGAAGTTCAACTCGCCGGGACGGGCCACGGCGATGCCGTCGGCGATCGTCGGCTGCACGGTGATGGTCGTCGGCGTGCCCGCCTCCAGGGACACCGGGTACGCGGCGGCGTTGGCCGCCTGCACGCCGATCACCCGGATGGTGCGACCGTCCAGGGCCGCCCGCTGCTTCATGACGCCGGCCACGCCGGAGATGAGGCCGCCGCCGCCGATCGGGACGATGACCGTCTCGACGTCGGGCACCTCCTCGAGGATCTCGAGGCCGAGCGTGCCCTGCCCCGTGATGACGTCGGGGTGGTCGAACGGCGGGATGAGGATCGCACCCGTCTCCGCGGCGAACTCGGCGGCGGCGATGAGCGGTTCGGCGACCGTGTGACCGCGCAGGATGACGTGGGCACCGTAGTCGCGGGTGGCGGCGAGCTTGGGCAGCGGGACCCCGACCGGCATGAAGATGGTCGCGGCGATGCCGAGCTCGCGCGCGGCGAACGCGACTCCCTGCGCGTGGTTGCCGGCGGAGGCCGCGACCACGCCCCGAGCGCGTTCCTCCGGCGTCAGGCTCGACATGCGGTTGTACGCGCCACGGATCTTGTAGGAGCCGGTGCGCTGGAGGTTCTCGCACTTCAGATGCACCGGGACGCCGAGGACGTCGGCGAGGTAGCGGGAGCTCTCCATCGGGGTGCGTTGGACGGTGCCGACGAGGGTGTCCCTGGCACGCTCGAACGCGGCGAGCGACGGGCCGGGGATCACAGGTGCGGTGGTCGTTGAATCGGTCATGGTGTGCGGGGTCCTGGACTTTCTGGGGACGGGGTCGCTGGGAGGTCGTCGCTGGGGTGCTGGGGCTCCTGATCGGCTGGGCGATCCTTGGGCTCGTGGGACGAGCGGGAGCCCGGACGGATTCGCCTGGGGCTCGGGACGGTCTGCCAGATGGCGCCGTCGGCGTCCGGCTCCGGTGGAGCGGTGCCGCCGGTCCGCCAGGTGCCGCTGGCGATGGTGTGGACCATCACGTTGATCACGGCCACCACGGGTACGGCGAACAACGCGCCGGGGATGCCCGCGACGAGCGTGCCGCCGGCCACCGCGAGCACCACGGCCAGGGGGTGCACCTTCACCGCGGTGCCCATGATCAGTGGCTGGAGGACATGCCCTTCGAGCTGCTGCACGAGGAGGACGACACCCAGCATCAGCAGGGCGATCAACGGTCCGTTGTAGACGAGTGCGAGGAACACCGCGACGGCCCCGGTGACGACGGCGCCGACGATCGGCACGAACGAACCCAGGAAGACGAGCACGGCGACCGGGATGGCGAGGGGGACCCCGAGGATGAACGCGCCGAGGCCGATGCCGACCGCGTCGATCGAGGCCACGAGGATCTGCGTGCGCACGTAGTTGCCGAGCGTCCGCCAGCCCGCGCGGCCCGCGCTGTCGACGGCGGGACGTGCCCGCTGCGGGAAGACGCGTACCGTCCAGCGCCAGATCGTCCGACCGTCGATGAGCATGAACAGCAGGCAGAAGAGGGTCAGGAAGACGCCCGTGGCGACGTGGCCGAGCGTCGAACCGATCGACAGCGCGCCGGAGAGGAGCACCTGGCCGTCCTGTTGGAGCGAGTCGAAGGCCTGGGCGATGAAGTCGTTGAGCTGCGCCTCGGTCACGTGCAACGGACTGGCGAGCAGGAAGGCCTTGAAGTCGCCGTAGGCGGTCATGGTGCGGGCCTGCACGGAAGCGAACTGCGAGGTGATCTGCGAGATGGCGAGGAAGATCAGTCCGCTGACCACGGAGAGCGTGCCGACCATCGCGAGCGCGATGGCGAGGCCCTTCGGCCAGCGATGCCGCACCAGGACGTCGACGACGGGCTTCAGCAGCGCCGAGACGAGGACGGCGATGAGCAGCGGGATGACGATGAGGCGGAGCTGCACGACGAGGAAGACGAGCAGTGCGACGACCGCGGCGACCAGGAGGATCCGCCAGGACCATGCTGCGGCCACGCGCATGCCGCGCGGAACACTGCTCGAGCCGCTCAGCTCGGGTTCGCGCACGGGCGTTGCCGCTTCGGGAAGGAAGCGTCCCCACCAGGTCTTCGGAGTGTCGTCCGCCATTGCTCAAGTGTAGGGCTGGCACATGCCGGTCCGAGCATGCGGATGACGGGCTCTGTGCCCTCGTCGTGGGCCGCCCGGGTGTCGGCGGCCGGTGCTAGCGTCGGGCCGTGCCCGCTCCCCTCTCCCCTGCTCTCGCCCGACGGATCGCGCTCGGTGCGCAAGGCCTCGGCGGGCCACCGCGCACGTCCCCGGCCGGGACCCGCACGCTCCGCTCCACGATCGACCGACTCGGCCTCCTGCAGATCGACTCCGTCAACGTCTTCGAGCGCAGTCACTACCTCCCGCTCTTCGCGCGGCTGGGCGGGTACGACAAGGCCCTCCTCGACCGCCTGACCCTCGCGGCCGACTCACCCTACCTGGAGTACTGGGCGCACGAGGCGGCGTTCATCCCCCGCGAGTCGTGGCCGTTGTTCCGTTGGCGGATGGAGGCGAACCGCGCGAAGCATGCGGGCGACGACGGCACCTGGGCGAGCCAGAACCCGGAGATGTTGGACTGGGTGCGAGCCCTGCTGCGCGCCGAGGGGCCGTTGAAGGCGAGCGAGATCGAACACGACGCGAACGTCCGACGCGGACCCTGGTGGGGATGGTCCGACGTGAAGCGGGCGTTGGAGGTGCTGTTCCTCTACGGCGAGGTGGTCACGGCCGGCCGCGACCGGTTCGAGCGCCGGTACGCGCTCGCCGAGCAGGTGCTGCCGCAGCACCTCCTCGACGTGGACGTCGCCCGGCCCGACGCGATCCGCGCGCTCGTCGAACAGGCCGCGGCGGCGCAGGGCGTCGCGACCCTCGCCGACCTGGCGGACTATTTCCGGATCAAGCCGCAGACGGCGGTCCGCCTGGCGGTCGACGAGCTCGTGGACGCCGGCGTCCTCGAGCCGGTCTCCGTCGCCGGTTGGGACCGACGCGGCGGGCCGCAGGAGGCCTGGATCCACCGCGACGCCCGACGACCGCGACGCGTCGAGGGGGCTGCGCTCCTCAGCCCGTTCGACCCGATCGTCTGGTTCCGCGAACGCGCACTGCGGATGTTCGGACTCCACTACCGGATCGAGATCTACACGCCGGAGCCCAAGCGCGTCTACGGGTACTACGTCCTGCCGGTCCTCATCGACGGCGAGATCGTCGCGCGCGTCGATCTGAAGAGCGACCGCCAGGCGGGGGTCCTCCGTGTCCAGTCCGCGTGGTTCGAGCGTGGGCATGAGGATGACATCGCCCGAGGGCTCCGTCCCATCGCCGACGACGCGATCGCGGGGCGCCTCGCGGGGTTGCTCGAGCAGACGGCCCACTGGCAGGGACTCGAGGCAGTGGTCGTCGTCGATCGAGGGACGCTCGCGGCTCCCCTGGCCCATGCGGTCGGCACCGCGCTCGTCTCCCGTCCACCCGCGTAGGCATGGGCACTACTCCCCATGCTCAGGGGGCGCAATCACTCTCAGGGGATGCACACCGACTGCTAAGTTGATGAGCACCTTCATGGTCCGAAACGAGGGGAACCCGCCCATGAGCAACGACGACACCACACCCGCACAACCCGGCCGACCGAACCCGGACGAGCAGCCGAACCAGCCGTACCAGGGGCAGCAGCAGTCCCCGTACCAGCAGGGTCAGCAGCCGTCCGACAACCCGTACCAGTCGGGCCAGCAGCAGACGCCGAACCCCTACCAGCAGGGCCAGCAGACGCCGCAGAACCCCTACCAGTCGGGCCAGCAGCAGACGCCGAACCAGGCACCTCCGGCTCCGTACGGCCAGCAGACCGGTCAGCAGACCGGTGGCCAGAACCCGTACCAGCAGGGCCAGCACCAGACCGGCGCGCAGAACCCGTACCAGCAGGGCCAGCAAGGCCAGCAGCCGAACGGCCAGTACGCGACGGCGCAGAACCCCTACGCGACGGGCGCGCCCAAGCAGCCGATGGATCCGAAGCAGAAGAAGCGGATCATCATGTGGTCGTCGATCGCCGGTGGAGCGCTCGTCCTCATCGCAGCGGCAGCCATCACGATCGGTGTCCTGAACACCACGGCCTTCGGACCGCAGGCGAAGGTCGAGGAGTACCTCAAGGCCATCGCCGCGGGTGACGCCAAGCTCGCCAACAGCCTCGTGGCCCCCGACCCCTCGATCGTCGGCAGCACGGACGACGCCACGGCGGAGCCCGAAGCCACGAAGGAACCTGAAGCCACCCCCGACCCCGACGAGTCGGCAGCCCCCGACGATGACGCTGACGCCGATGCTGCAGCTCCCACCGCGGTGAAGCCGACGGCGCTGCTCACGAACGAGGTCCTCAAGGCCGCGGACGAGCGCATCAAGGACCCGAAGGTCGGCCGCGTCTACAACCGCAACGGCGAGGCTCGCGTGCAGGTCACGTACGAGCTCGGCGGCAAGAAGTACGAGGACACGGTCACGCTCGAGAGCGAAGGCAAGCAGTTCCTGTTCTTCGACCAGTGGAAGCTCGCGAGCTCGCTCGTCGGCAGCATCAGCGTGTACACCGGTCTCGGCGGCACCGCGTTCAGCGTCAACGGCGTCAACTTCGACGGTGCGGCTGACGCAAGCCTCTTCGCTTACCCGGCCGTGTACACGATCGCGCCGCCGGAGAGCAAGTTCCTGCAGGGCGACGCGCAGACCATCACCCTGACCTCGTACACCGCCGGCGAAGGTTCGGCCTTCGTCGACATCGACGTGACGGCCACGGAGGCCCTCACGACCGAGGTGACCAAGCAGGTCGTCGCCATGATCGAGAAGTGCCTCGGCGCGACCACGCTCGACACCGAGTGCGGTGTCATGCCCGACTGGCAGCAGAAGCAGTTCTCGAGCGTCGGTCCGGTCACGTGGACGCTCACCTCTCCCCCGACCGTCGAGGTCGATGAGAGCGGTTCGTACTTCTACACCTCGGCCGGCCGCATCGACGGCTCGTTCGACGCCTCCTGGTACGGTAGCGCCGTCACCGGGCAGCAGGTGTGGGACACGTACCTGAACTTCCCGGGCAAGATCACGATCGACGCCGATGACAAGGTCACGGTGACGTTCGACTCCGACGAGCAGACCGAATAACGGTCCTCGCCTGAACGCCGAATGGGGCGGCACCTCCGGGTGTCGCCCCATTCGTGTGTCCGGGTTCGAAACCCTGACCGGTCCAGACCGCGCCGACAGGAACCAGACGGTGCCCCCGAGAACCCGACCTGCCCGTTAGAACCCGTCGCCGATGGTGCTGAGTCGCTTGATGCGCTCGACGAGCGGCGGGTGCGTGCTGAAGAGTCGGGCCACGGCCCCTGGCTTCAGCGGGTCGGCGATCCACAAGTGCGCCATGGACGAGTTCTGCTTCGCCATGGGTCGACCGTAGGCGGCCAGCTTGCCGAGCGCACTCGCGAGGGCCTCCGGGTGGCGGGTGGTGAGCGCGCCCGTCGCATCCGCGAGGTACTCGCGCTGCCGCGAGATGGACAACTGGACGAGCGTCGCGAGCAATGGCGCCACCAGCATGGCGACGATCCCGATGACGAGCATGACGGGGTTGCCGCCGTTGTTGTTGTTGCGGTTGCCGCCGCCCCAGATCGTCATCCGGAGGAGCATGTCCGAGAGGAACCCGATCGCGACCACGAGCCCGAAGACGACCATCGAGACGCGGATGTCGTAGTTGCGGACGTGGCCGAGTTCGTGCGCCATGACGCCCTCGAGCTCAGCGTCGTTGAGGATCTCGAGGAGGCCGGTGGTCGCGGCCACCATGGCGTGCTCCGGATCGCGTCCCGTCGCGAAGGCGTTCGGCGCCGGATCGACGATGAGGTAGACCTCGGGCATCGGTGTACCGGTGGTGATCGCGAGGTTCTCGACGATGCGGTACAGACGCGGGTGGTCGGCGAGCTCGATGCGTTGCGCGCCCGTCATCGCGATCGCCTGGCGGCCGGCGAAGAAGTACTGGATACAGGCGTACACGACGGCGACGACTAGGACGATGATCGTGATCGTGAGGTTCTGGTACAGGTATCCGGCCAGCCACCCGAGCCCGCCGATGATCGCCAGGAAGACGATGAAGATCAGGACGGTGTTGCGCTTGTTCCGCGCGATCGCTCGGTACACCGGACGGCGCTCAGGCGATCAGAACTGGACGCGCGGCGGTTCGGCGATCGCCGCGTTGTCGGTGACCTCGAAGAAGTCGCTCTCGGAGAAGCCGAGCCCCTTGGCGAAGAGGTTGTTCGGGAACACCTTGATCTTCGTGTTGAGCTCCCGGACGCCTCCGTTGTAGAAGCGACGCGAGGCCTGGATCTTGTCCTCGGTGTCGACGATCTCCGACTGCAGCTGCAGGAAGTTCTGGCTCGCCTGCAACTGCGGGTAGGCCTCGGCGACGGCGAAGATGCTCTTGAGCGCCTGCTGCATGTGCGTCTCAGCCTCGCTCACCGCGGCCGGCCCCTGGGCGGTCAACGTCTCGGCACGGGCCTTCGTCACGTTCTCGAACACCGCCTTCTCGTGGGCGGCGTAGCCCTTCACCGCCTCGATGAGGTTCGGGATGAGGTCGGCGCGGCGCTTCAGCTGCACCGTGATGTCGCTCCAAGCCTCCTCGACGCGGACGTTCAGCGTCACGAGCGAGTTGTACGTCACCCAGAAGTAGATGCCGACGATGACGACCAGGGCGACGACGATGAGGACTGGGATCAGCCATTCCATGAGGATGGGCTCCTTGCGAATCGATGGAGAGCGGGTCTGTCTATTCTATCCGCGAGGCGCGGCAACCCTTGGGGACTTCGCAGGAAGCACGCAGCCGCCATGCAGCCAGCGCCTGCGGGCCCCGCTCCGGCGTCACTCGCCGAGGACGCGCGTGAGGTACGGGTTGCCGAACACCCGGCCCGGGTCGAGACGGTCGCGAAGGGCGAGGAAGTCGTCGAAATGCGGGTACACGCCCCGGAGGGACGAGGCGTCGCGAGCATGCAGCTTGCCCCAGTGCGGCCGACCCCCGAGCTCCGTCATGATCGCCTCCACGGCCCGGAAGTACTCCCCCGGATCCTCGCGGAAGAACCGGTGGACGGCGACATAGCCGGTCGCCCGGCCCGAGGCCGTGGACAGCCAGAGTTCGTCGGATGCCGCGACCCGCACCTCGATCGGGAACGAGATCCGCCACCCGCGTTCCTCGATGAGGGCTCGAACCCTCGCGAAGGCGGTCGGCAGCTGCTCGAGCGGGACGGCGTACTCCATCTCGACGAACCGCACCGTCCTGCTGGTCGTGAACACCGCCGTCGACCGGTCGACGAACTCCCGATCACCGACGAGCCGGTCGGCGAGTCGATTCACCCCCGGGACGATGGCGGGCGCCACGGTGCCGACGTTGCAGAGCACGCGGTACACCCCGTTCGCGAGCAGGGTGTCGTCGACCCACCGCTCGAGCGGCCGGAGTGGGCGCACCGCGGAATCACCCGGGAGTCGCACGTTCGTCTTCGTGAGGGCGGTCCCGGTGTGCGGGAACCAGTAGAACTCGAAGTGGTCGACGGCGGCGGCCCGAGCGAGCAACTCCGACAGCAGCCCGTCCAGCGGCTCGGGTCGCTCGACGGCATGCAGCACGAAAGCGGGGACGCACTGCAGGGTGACCTCGACCAGGATACCGAGCGCTCCGAGACCGAGCGCCAGCGCCGGCAGCAGCGCGGTCTCCTGCTCGTCGTCGGCGGTCAGCAGCTCGCCGTCGGCGGTCACCAGCACCACGCCGACGACCTGCGTGGCGATCCCGCCGAAGGCCGACCCCGTCCCGTGCGTCCCCGTGGAGATCGCGCCGGCGATGGACTGCCGGTCGATGTCGCCGAGGTTGGGCATCGCGAGCCCATAGGGTTCGAGCAGCCGCGGGACGTCGTGGAGGCGGGTCCCCGCCAGCAGGGTCACGCGGCCGCGCTCCCGGTCGACCCGCACCACCCCGGACAAGGCGTCGAGTTCGAGCAGCACCCCCGGTGCCACGGCGATCCCGGTGAAACTGTGACCCGCACCGACGGCTTTGATCGGCAGCCCGGCGCCTGCCGCGGAACGCACGAGACGCTGCACCTCGACGATCGACGCCGGGCATTCGACGCGCACCGGCCGCACCCGTTCGGTGCGCGCCCAGTTCGTCCACACACTCCGACCGCGCATCAGATGAACCCCCGGCCTTCACCGCGGTACGTCGGGAGGACGGCCTCGACCCCGTCGTCGCCGATCACGTGGAACGCGTCGACGCGCTCGCTGAGCTCGCCCGACTTGGTGTGTCGCAACCAGACACGGTCGCCGAGCCGCAGAGCCGCCGCCGCCGCGCCGGAGACCGGCGTCTGGACCTCCCCCGCCATCTCGCGCGGGAGCATCCGCAGGCCTTCGGGCCAGGCGATCGCCGGGAGCCGGTCCAGCCCGGGTGGCCCGGAAGCCACCCAACCGCCACCGAGGACGGTCGCGAGTTCGGCCGACGGCTTGCGGACCACGGACAGGCCGAAGGCAGCTGCGGGAGCCGGCGTGAAGGCCCGGTAGTGGTCGAAGAGGTGGCCGCCGAAGACACCGCTGCCGGCGGCGATCTCCGTCACGGCGTCATCGGACGCGGTCAGTTCGAGCGACCCGGTCCCTCCGCCGTTCACGAACTCGAGGTCCGTCACCGCGCGCACCTCGGCGACGACGGCGGCACGCCGCTCCCGGAGCTCCGCCCACGATCGCCGTTGGATCGCGCGGAGGGCGGCCGACCAGGCGGGCCGACCGGCCAGGTCGTCGCCCTGCCCCGCGATCTGCGCCTCGTAGGCCATGACACCCACCAGCCGGAAGCCCGGCCGGCGGTCGACCACCTCAGCGAGCGCCCGGACCGCGTCGGGGGTGCGGAGCGGTGAGCGGCGGACGCCGATGTGGCCGAGCGCCGGCGTGCGGAAGGAGGCGTCGAGCTCGATGCAGACCCGGATCTCGGCGCGACGCCCCGGTGGCACGACGCTGTCGACGAGGTCGAGGTGCTCGACCGAGTCGATCATGATGGTGACCCTCCGAGCCGCCCGTTCGTCGGCGCCGAGCCGGTCGATCGCGCCGCGTTCCGCGGTCGGGTACCCGACCACGACGTCGTCGACGGTCTCCGCGAGCCAGAGCGCCTCCGCCAGGGAGTACGCGAGGACGCCCTCGTAGCCGGGCTGGCGGAGGAGGGCGTCGATGACGCCGCGCACGCGGATCGACTTGCTGGCGATGCGGATGGGTTTGCCTGCGGCCCGCCGGAGCAGGTCGTGGGTGTTGTACCGGAGCGCCCCGAGGTGCAGGATGGCGGCGGGCGAGTCGACGTGGGCGACTGCGCGTTCGATGCCGCCCCAGTACCGCCTCGGGTCGAGCCACGGCGTCGGGTCGGTCACACGACCGCCCGCGGTCAGTTCGATGGACATCAGCGCACTCCTCTGACTCGGGTGACGGCGATCGCCCCGGCGACGGCACACGCCGCCGAGACGAGGTACAGCCCGGCGAATCCGCCGAGCCACGCGACGAGACCGGCGCCGATGAGCGGCGCGACCGCCTGCGGCACGGCCTGCGCGATGTTCATGATGCCGAGGTCCTTGCCGTGAGACGCGGGGTCCGGGAGCACCTGCGTGGCGAGCGCCTGGTCGACCGACATGAAGCAGCCGTAGCCGAGTCCGATCAACGCGGACGAGACGAAGCCCATCGGCAGCGACGGCCAGATCGCGAGCAGGAGCGCGGCGAGGGCCTGCGACACGGACGCGGCGACGACGAAGGCCCGGCGACGACCGAGCCGGTCGGAGAGGCGGCCGAGCAGGATCGAGGACGCGACGACGAACACGGTGTAGACGATCGTGACGAGCAGGAGGTCGGTCTCCGCGTCGGCGTCGCCGAGCCCGTACAGCAGGAAGTAGAAGAGCAGGGAGGTGCTGAACGCGTTGCCGAGGTTGACGAGGACGCGGCTGAGCATCGTCCAGGCGAAGTCCGGATGCCGACGCGGTGAGACCCAGAGGCTCTCCATGAGCGTCCGCGGGGTGAGCGGCGCGGGCCGCTCCCCCGCCGGGATCGGGTCGGGCAGGCGGAGGAAGGGCACGACGAGCGCGACGAGGATCACCGCGAGCGCGAGGTAGCCGACGAACGGCTGGGTGTCGAGGAGGAGCAGCAGGGCGATGCCGAGGATGACGCCGACGGCCTGGGGTGCCGAGATCCATCCGGAGACGAACCCGCGTCGCTCCACGGGGACCTGGTCGGAGATGGTCGCGGTGAGTGCCGCTCCGAGGACGCAGAAGCCGACGATGGCGAGGCACCAGCAGACGCCGATACCGACGACGTCGGTCTGCAGACCGAGCAGCACGAGTCCGAGGGCGAACAAGAGCGTCCCGGCGGCGATCCACGGTCGCCGCCGGCCGTACCGCGACCTGGTGCGGTCGGAGAGGGCGCCGGTCAGCGGGTAGACGACGATGGAGCAGAGCCCCGCGGCCCCCGCGACCAGGCCGAAGGCCACGACGCTGTCCACCCAGTGCTCGGGGGCGAGCCGGGCGTCGATCTGCGCCGGCAGCAGGAGCTGCAAGGGTGCGAGCTGGGCCATCCACACGCCCAACCAGGCGGCGGCGAACGCGGTGACCCAGCGACCGGTGATGCGTCGGTCCACCATGGCGGTATCCGTGCCGCTCATCGTCGTCGCGATTCGGCCTGGGGCTCGAGACCGGGCGTCCGCATGGCGGAGACACTCGGTGGCTCCTGCATCGCGGGGATCCTCGCCATGGCGACCCTTCCAGGTGCGCTCCCGGGTCGTACCGCTCCATCGCCACCGGCCCGCCTGGGGCAGACGACCCAGTCGGGCCAGTATGTCGGACGAGCGGTCGCGGCGCACCTGTCCGAGCCGGGCTCCGGTGCGGATCGCCCGGGAATTGTCGGCCGATCTGGCGAGGGAGGTTGACTTCGCGCGGCGATCTTGGGGGAATGGAGACGGTGACCGGGGAACACGCGCGCGCAGGAACAGGAGTCCGATCGAATCGCTCGATCGGACGCGTCGCGATCCTCCTCACCGGTTTCCTGCTCGCGGGGCTGTGGACGACGACCGTCGCCGCCCCCGCCTGGGCGACGCCCGAACCGCTTCCGGCTCCCAGCCCGAGCGACACCTCGGCGGCCCCGACCCCGCCGCCACTCGACGGTCCGACGATCACGAGTCCGGCCGCCGGTTCGTTCATCGGCAGCGGGTCGGTCACCGTCACGGGCACGAAGGACACCGGGACCGGCATCCAACTCCAGCTCGGCGACGGCATGGAACCGGCCTGCATCCTGCCGCAGGACGACAGCACCGACTGGTCCTGCTCGGTCGTCCTCCCGGACGGCGGCGGCATCTCGATCACCGCGGTCGAGGTCGGCGCCTCCGAGACCCTGTCCGCGCAGGTCTCCGTGTCCGCGCTCGGCCCGCCCACGATCACGGACGGGACCCCGAGCAACGGTGGCGTCCGCGGTACCGCCTACCCGGGAGCGACGGTGACCGTGCGTGCGGACTCCGGCGCCACCTGCAGCTTCGCGGCGGACAGCTCGGGCAGCTGGTTCTGCGTGCTGGGTGAGCCGCTGCCGGCCGGCGACCTCTCCGTCACCGCCACGCAGCAGGCGTCGTTCACGGGTGGACAGCGTTCCGACGCCTCCGCCCCCGTCGTCCTCTCGATCGATCGGGACGCGCCCGCTCCCCCGGTGATGACCTCGCCGGTCGCCGGCCAGGCGATGCCCCTGGGCGCCTCCACCTACGCCGGCACCGGCGAAGCGGGCGCGACCGTCACCGTGTTCGCCGACTCCACCTCCGTCTGCACGGCGGTCGTCGTCGACGGCTCCTGGACGTGCTCGGGTGCCGGTGTCCCGGCCGGCGCGCACGTGGTCCTCGCCATCCAGCAGGACGCGGCAGGCAACACGAGCGGCGCGAGCACGGCCGTCACCCTCACCTTCGGGGACGCCGCCGGAGCACCCGCCACACCCGCACCCTCCCAGCCGTCCCCGCTGCCGACGGAGGGCGCCTCGCCGGCGCCAGCCCCCGGGAGCCAGCCGCCGGGGACGCAGCAGCCGGCACCCTCACCGAGCGGCGAGCCGACGCCCGGTGCGGCTCCCCCGGTCGGTGGTGGCGGCGGGCTCTGGTCGGGCTCGACGCCATTCTCCCAGACCCTCTCCTCGACGATCGACGGCCGTGGTCAGCCCGTCTGGTGGCTCGCGGCCCTGCTCGCGCTCGCAGCCGTGGCCCTCATCGCGGTCCCGGCGCGGCTCCTCGCGACCTCGACCGCCGGATGGCTGTCGATGGTCGGCGAACACCGTCGAGCACCCGTGACGGGGCGCAACCGGCCCCGCAGCGAGTTCGAGCGCCCGCCGTCCGTGCCGCTGCCGAGCCGGTCGATCCTCGCCGTCGTCACCACCGTCCTCGCCGCCGGCATCCTGATGTTCGCGCACCCGGTCGTCGGACAGCCGGCCTACCTCCGCCTGTGGTTCGCATCCGTGCTGGCCGTGGTCGTCATCAACGTCGCAGGGCTCCTCGCCCAGCTCGTCGTCGCCCGGCGGTCCGCACTGGGTCCGATGCGGGTCAGCATCCGGAGCGGTGGCCTCGTGACCGTGGGCCTCGTGACCGCGCTGTCGAGACTGTTCGCACTGCAACCCGCGTTGCTCTTCGCCCTCCTGGCGGACCTTCGTCCAGCTCCGAGCGCTGAGGCGTCTGATGACGCCGACACGGCCTCAGGGACCGTCACGCCGGCTCGTGCGGCAGGCGTCTCCACACGGACCGCCGGTCACCTCGCTCTGGCGAGGATCGCCGCCGCCGCCGGGATCGGATCCCTCGCCTGGTTCGTGTCCGCATTGGCCGGCGAGCCGAGCGGCGCCGTCGGCGCGATGGCCGTGGAGGCCGTGAACCTGACCGCGATCGCCGGGATCGGGTCGGCGTCGATCGCGCTCCTCCCCCTGGGTCCGCTGGGCGGTCGCGCCGTCCTCGACTGGTCCAAGCCGGTGTGGCTCGCGAGTGCCTTCCTCGGCTTCACCCTGCTGTTCGGACTCCTGGGTCCGACGGCGACGATGCCCGGTGCCACCGACACCCTCGTCGGGATCCTGCTGGGTGCGCTCGTCTTCGCGGCGATCGGTGCCGGCGCGTGGGCGTGGCGTCGACACATCCGTCCGCTCCTCGACGCGCACTGAGGGCGCCGTGGCGTCCGCGGACGGCCCCGCTGGACGCGATTCGGCAGGTGGACGCGGAGGGAGCGTCAGCCGGCGTCTGCGGCGCGCTGGACGGGCAGGCCGCTGGCAGCCCACTCGGAGATGCCACCGGTGACGTTCACCGCGTCGTAGCCCTGCTGCTCGAGGTACCCCGCGACCCGTGCGCTGCGGCCACCGGAGTGGCACATCACGTAGACCGTCTCCTCGCGCGGGACCTCGTCGAGGTGGTCGAGGAAGGACGACATCGGCAGATGCCTCGCGCCGGCCACGCTCGCGACGGCGACTTCGTCGGCCTCACGGACGTCGATGATGACGGCGTCGTCGAGCTTGCTCAGTTCGGTTGGGGTGATCTCCTGCATCGCATCAGCCTACCCTCGCATCGCTGCCCCGCGGCCTGGTCCGACGGCGGGCAGACGTGAGGGCGAGGTAACCCGAATACCTCGCCCTCACTTGAGGCGTCTAGCAACCGATCGACCTGGAAGCTTGCGGCTTCCGGGACCGGCTCACGGGTGACGCCCCCACTCGAAGGTAGCGGACCGTCGGCCCCTTCCGTGACGTCGACCGCCGTGTCGCGACCCGGAAGGCGAAAATTGCGACCCCCGTTCGGGGGTGCTCACCGACGGCCGGGAGGGTCAGTGGGCGCTGTCGGGGTCGCGTGGGAGGTGGAGCTCGCCCGGGTCGACGTCCACGTCACCGACGTCGTCCGGCCCGCCCGTACCGGGGGCGACGTTGATCATGCCCGAGGCGATGTCGGGGTCGCGGACGACCGGCTGTCCGTCGTCCTGCTTGGCTTCCGTCTCGGCTTCGCTCGAGGGGCTGTAGGAGCGGTCCTTGGTCGTCTGCTCGTCGTCGTTCAGGCCGGATTCGTTCGGAGTACTCATGCTCAGCACGCTACTGGCCATCGCGGTCCGCACCCGGCCCCTTGCAGGATGGTCGAGAACGTGCAGACCTCCGAGGCCACCGGGACGGTTCGCCTCGGCCGCGATCAGTGCAGGCGGCGGAGCGACGCCGCGGCGACGATCGGCCGGGCCGCCTCGACGTACGCGGAGAGCGTCTCGCGGAGCGCAGCCGCGTTCTCGTCGGTCAGATCGATCTCGTAGTTCTCGCCGTCGATGCCGAAGCGGACGGTCTCCCCCAGTCCGCGTGGGATGTCGGAACCGTCGAGGTCGTCGATGAGCGTCGTGATCGTTCGGGTGGCCATACGTCCATCCTCCCACCTCCCGAGAGGGGATCGTCGTACCCCCGGTGGGGTTCGAACCCACACTGCGGCGATTTTAAGTCGCCTGCCTCTGCCAGTTGGGCTACGGGGGCGTGCCTCTCATCGTATCGAGGCGTGAGACGCCGAGAGGCGCATGTCCCGGCTGACCGGTGACATGCGCCTCTCGAAGGACGGAGCGGGACGCTCCAGCCGCACTACTTGCTCGCGCTGACGTCCTCTGCAGGCGTCGCGTAGGCCTGCTCGTCGCCGGCACCGGTCGGGGCACCTGCGGCGGCGGCGGGAGCCTCCGACGAGGGAGCCTCAGCGGCGGGCGCTGCGGCCTCGGCCGGAGCGGCCTTCGGCTTGCGCTTGACGGGAGCCTTCCGGGCGGGCTTCTCTGCGGCTGCCGGAGCCGCTGGAGCCGCAGCGGGAGCCGCGGCGTCCGCCGGCGGCTTCGGGCGCGACGCGAAGGTCTCGAACGCCTCGCGGGGCGTCTGGACGGCCTGCAGGGAGACGATGTCGCGTCCGAGCCAGAAGTTGTTCCACCAGCCACCGAAGACGCGGAACTTGCGCTCGAAGCTCGGCATGGCCAGACCGTGGTAGCCACGGTGGGCGAACCAGGCCGGGAGGCCCTTGATCGCGAGGTTGCCCGACTGGAACACGCCGACGCCGATGCCGAGACCGGCGACCGCGCCCATGTTCTTGTGGAAGTAGTTCTTCGGCTCCTCGCCACGGAGGACCGCGGTGATGTTCTTCGCGAGGAGCTTGCCCTGACGCACGGCGTGCTGCGCGTTCGGCACGCAGAACCCGCCGACGCCGCCGCCGCTGAGGTCGGGGACGGCGGAGACGTCGCCGGCCGCCCAGGCGCCCTCGACGATGTCGTCGTCGGTGCCCACGCGGAGGTCGGCGCGGGTCTTGATGCGGCCACGCTCCTCGACGGGGAGGTCGCCACCACGGACGACACCCGGGTTCGCCATGACGCCGGCGGTCCAGACGATGAGGTCGGACTCGAACGACTCACCCGTGGAGAGCTCGATCTTGCCGTCGACCGCGGACTGCAGCTGCGTGTCGAGGTGCACGAGCGCGCCGCGCTCGGCCAGGTTCTTGAGGACCCAGTGGCTCGTCTCGATCTTGACCTCGGGCATGATGCGCCCCATGGCCTCGATGAGGTGGAAGTGCGTGTCCTCGAAGGAGAGCTGCGGGTAGAACTTCAGCAGCGAGCTGGCGAAGGAACGCAGCTCGGCGAAGACCTCGATACCGGCGAACCCGCCACCGACGACGGTGAACGTGAGCAGGCGGTCGCGCTCGGGACCGGCGGGCAGGTTGGCCGCCTTGTCGAAGTTGGAGAGCACGCGGTCGCGGATCGCGACGGCCTCCTCGATCGTCTTCAGACCGATCGCGGTGTCGGCGACACCCGGGATGGGGAAGGTGCGGGAGACGGCGCCGGCGGTGACGACGATGATGTCGTAGTCGACCTCCCAGGGCTCGCCGATCTCCGGCGTGATCGTCGCCTTCTTCTCGGCGTGGTTGATGCCCGTGACCTTGGCGGTGATCACGTTGGTGGACTTCAGGTGACGACGCGGCGAGACGACCGCGTGACGCGGCTCGATGGAACCGGCGGCGACCTCGGGGAGGAACGGCTGGTAGGTCATGTACGGCAGCGGGTCGACCATGGTGACTTCGGCTTCGCCACGGCGAAGCTGCTTCTCGAGCTTCCAGGCGGTGTAGAACCCGGCGTAACCACCACCGACGATCAGAATTTTGGGCACGGCGAACGATCTCCTACGTCAAGACGATTGGTTCAGATCAATGTCTGAGAATATCGGAACAGAGTACTACTTCCGCAGTACCCGCTTGAAATGCCTGGTAGCGCCTATGACACCGAGCGCCACCAGGCTACCAGTTCCGAGCAGGAGCGCCAGCGGCAATGACCCGTAGAGCAGGGTGCTCGGGGTGGGCAGGAAGGGGTTCGCGCGGACCTCGACGGCCTCGCCCTCCGGGATCGCCGGTGGCTGCGGTTCCGGTGTCGGCCGGTGGAACCCGTCGGCCGGATCGGTGTCCTGCGGGGCGCGTCGGTAGAGCGTGATCCAGTCGGACAATTGCTCCTCCGGAGACGTCGACGCCGGCCCGACGGTGGCGCTGACCGCCCGCTCGGCGTCGATGAGGCCCGCACCGTAGATCGGACTCTGGGCGGAATCGCCCACCTGCTTCGCTGTGGCGGTCACCCGCTCGATGGCGTCGGCCGCGCTGAGGTCCGGCCACGCCGAGCGCACGAGCGCGACCAGCCCGGAGACGATCGGCGCCGCACCGCTCGTGCCCTGCCACTGCACGGAGGAACCGGCCGGCGTCACCCCGACGAGCTGCTCGCTCGGCGCGGCGACCGCGATCGTGATGCCCTGACTCGAGGCGTCGAAGCTCGCCGAGCCCGTCCGGTCGACTCCCGCGACGGTCAGCACCCCGGGGATCGTGGCGGGGGCGCCGACCTCGACGGTCCCGCTCCCCCGGTTGCCCGCCGCGGCGACGACGACCACGTCGTGCGAGAAGGCGTACAGGAACGCGTCGTCCCAACTGGTCGGCCAGTCGAGACTGTTGCGGGTGAGGGACATGTTGATGACGTCCGCACCGTTGTCGACGGCCCACCGGACGGCCGTGGCGATCTGCTCGTCCCAGGGCACGACCGAGGACCCCTCCGAGCCGAACCCGACCGAGATGGAGAGCAGCCGGGCCTCCGGCGCGACGCCGATGACGCCCGCGCCACCCGTCCGGCCGCGGCCCGCGATCATCGACGCCACGAGCGTCCCGTGCTCACTCCCCTCGGACCCCACCGGGGTCCGTCCGTCGGCGCTGCCGAGACCGGAGACGTCGACGCCGCCCGCCACCGCACCGTTCAACTCCGTGGGACCGTCGGCGATGCCCGTGTCGATGACCGCGACGGTGACCCCGGCGCCCTTCGTCGTCTCCCACGCCGTGGTGAACCCGTAGTCGTCGAGCCAGTACTGCATGTCGCGGACGGTGTCCGCCGAGGCCGGGAGTGCCGGTGCGACGACGAGGAGGACCGCCACCAGGGCACCCAGCGCGGGGCGCAGACCACGGCGACCACGCGGACGGCGTCCGTGTCGCTCCCCGACGCTCCCCCGCGTGCGACCTCCGTCGCGTGCGGGGGCTATCCCAGACCCGCCTGGCCGTCCGCGCATGCGCAGACCTCCGGGCTCCACGTCGCGCGCTCGAGCGCGAGGTCGCCGATGGGGTTGACGCCCGGGCCGGCCGCGAGGGCGTGGCCGACGAGCGCGTGGAGGCACTTGACCCGGACCGGCATGCCGCCGGCGGAGATCCCGTCGATCTCCGCGACCTCGGCGATGGAGGTGCGGTCGGCGAGGTAGGCGGCGTGGGCGCTCGCGTACCCGCTCCGCAGCTCCTCGTCCTCGGCGAGCAGCTCGGTGTACTCGTTCATGACCTGCGTCGCCTCGAGTGAGGACACCGCGGCGGTGGCCGCAGGATGCGTCAGGTAGTAGAAGGTGGGGAACGGCGTGCCGTCGGCGAGACGCGGTGCGGTGGAGACCACGGTCGGGGCGCCGCACACACAGCGCGCGGAGATGCCCACGACGTCCCGTGCCGGACGTCCGAGTTGCGCCGACACGATCTCGACGTCGCGCTCGGAGACGGGGCCGAAGGGAGGGGTGCTCATGGTTCCATTATCGCCGGGATCACCGACGTCGCTCGACGTCAGCCTCCGGCGGGCGGCGCGGCCGGTGTCGTCTGCGCGGGCGCCGGTGTCTGCGCCGGGTCGGTGGCGTCGGTCGCGGTCGGTGCCGGCGAGTACCCCGTGGCGACGAGCGAGGCCAGCAGTCCGTCGAGCCAGTCCGACTTCGCGTCGACGAGGGTGTCGCTCACCGGGGTCTCGGTCGTGGGCAACGACGCCGGGTCGACGTCGTTGATGATGATGTAGCTCACCTCGCCGGGCAGCGCGTAGAACAGGCGGTCGCGCGCCTGCGTCATGACGTAGCTCTGGTCGTTCCACCGTTCGCGCTCCGCCTGCTGGGCGTCGACCTTGGCCTGTGTGTCGGCGACCGAGGCCTGCAGGACCGCGATCTGCTGCCGTTGCTCGAGAAAGGTCTTGAGGTTCGGTGCGAGGACGACGACACCGAGGACGAGGATGCCGAGGAGGAGCACGCTGAACCCCGAGAGGCGGAGACTCCGCAGCCATCCGCCGGCCTCGGACGGACGTGCCGGGGCCGTCCTCGTCGATCCGTTCCGCGTCCGCGGGCCCGAGGAACCGGCGGCCGCCGAGCGGGCGGCCTTGGTCGCGGGTCGCGTCGCCTTCGTCGCGGATCGCGCCGGCTTCGCCGTGGCTCCCGCTGCGCGCTTGGACGGCGCGGCGCCCCGCGGCGTGGTCGCCTTGTCGGCTGACGGCCGCCGAGACGCCGACGACCGCTGCTTCGCCGTGCCGGCGGACGACGTCCCGCTCGTCGGCGGCGTGCCCTTCGGCTCGCCTCCGGCCGGCATCGATGGCTTCTTCACAGGCGCCTCCCGCACACGACGAAGGCTCTCAGGGGTGCCGATCGGCACCCCTGAGAGCCTTCAGGTGACGATGCTTAGGCGGTGAACCGGGGGAAGGCGCTGCGGCCGGCGTAGACGGCTGCCTGGCCCAGCTCCTCTTCGATCCTCAGCAACTGATTGTACTTCGCGACCCGCTCGCTTCGTGCAGGCGCACCGGTCTTGATCTGGCCCGCGTTCGTGGCGACGGCGAGGTCGGCGATCGTGGTGTCCTCGGTCTCACCGGAGCGGTGCGAGAGGATCGTGGTGTAGCCGGAGCGCTGCGCGAGCGAGACCGCGTCGAGCGTCTCGGTGAGCGTACCGATCTGGTTGACCTTGACGAGCAGCGAGTTCGCCGCACCCTTGGCGATGCCGTCGGCGAGACGCTTCGGGTTCGTGACGAACAGGTCGTCGCCGACGATCTGGACCTTGGAACCGAGCTCCGGCGTGAGGTGGGCGTACCCGGCCCAGTCGTCCTCGGCCAGCGGGTCCTCGATCGTGATGAGCGGGTAGTTCGCGACGAGGTCGGCGTAGTACGCGGTCATCTCGGTGCTGTTGAGCGCCTTGCCCTCGAACTGGTAGGCGCCCTCCTTGTAGAACTCGCTGGAGGCGACGTCGAGGCCGAGCGCGATGTCGGTGCCGACCGTGAAGCCGGCCTGCTCGATGGCCTCGACGATGAAGTCGAGGGCTGCGCGGTTGTGCTCGAAGTCGGGGGCGAAGCCGCCCTCGTCGCCGAGGCCGGTGGCGAAGCCCTTCGACTTCAGCAGGCCCTTCAGCGTGTGGTACGTCTCGGTGCCCCAGCGGAGCGCCTCACGGAAGCTCGGAGCACCGATCGGCAGGATCATGAACTCCTGAATGTCGACGCCGGTGTCGGCGTGCGAGCCACCGTTGATGATGTTCATCATCGGGACGGGCAGGACGTGGGCGTTGGCGCCGCCGACGTACCGGTAGAGCGAGAGGTCCGCGGAGTCCGCAGCGGCACGGGCGACCGCGAGGCTGGCGCCGAGGATGGCGTTCGCGCCGAGGCGGCTCTTGTTCTCGGTGCCGTCGAGCTCGATCATGGTGTGGTCGACGAGACGCTGGTCGTCCGCCTCGATGCCCTCGAGGGCCGGGCCGATCTCGTCGAGGACGGCGTCGACCGCCTTCTCGACGCCCTTGCCGAGGTACCGTGCGGCATCGCCGTCACGCAGCTCGTACGCTTCGAACGCACCGGTCGATGCGCCGGACGGGACTGCTGCACGACTGACCGTGCCGTCCTCCAGGAGCACCTCGACCTCGACGGTCGGGTTGCCTCGGGAGTCGAGAATTTCGCGAGCGCCTACTGCCTCGATGAGTGCCACTGATGTTCTCCTTGTGGGGATTGGGACGTGGGACGGGTACGACGGCCGCCCGCGCTCAGTCTAGTGACATCGGCTGAACGGGCGCAGGGCCCCGGTCCGTCGACGGGTGACACGCCTCAGCGGTCGAGACGGAAGCTCGAGACGATGCCGTGGTGGTCGCTCCCCTGCGCGTCGCCGACGGCGTTGTGGGTCGCGACCATGCCGCGCACGAACACGTGGTCGAGTCGCATGAGCGGGGTGCCCGCCGGCCAGGTGAGGCCGAACCCGCCCTCGCTCTGATTCGGTTCCGAGACCTCGCTCTGCAACGCGGCGAGCGCGCGGTCGGAGGCGGAGGCGTTGAAGTCGCCCATGACGACGACGCGGTCCCTGGTGTTCGCCGCGACGGCCTCCGCCAGCTCCTCGAGCATCACGTCGCGCTCGGCGTGCGCGCCGGGGCGGGCGGAGTCGGCGTGGATCACGTAGACGCTCACCGCACCCGCCGGCGTCTCCACGACGGCGTTGATCGCCCGATACCAGTCGAGGCCGAGCTTCAGGCCGACCGAGTCCTCGATCGGATACCGGCTCCAGAGGCCGACGGTCCCGGTGACGACGGAGTACGGGTAGGCGGCGTCGAGGGTCGCCGCGAGGGGCTCTCGGTCCTGGTCCTCGATCTCCTGCAGCGCGATGAGGTCGGCCCCGCTCGCCGCGAGCGAGCCCGCGATGACCGCCGGGTCGCCCTCGGGACCGAGGTTCTGGCTGGCGACGGACAGTGAGGCCGCCGCCGGGACGGCTTGCCGCGCATCGCCCAGCGGGACGACGCCCGGCCCGAACAGGAAGCCCCAGACGAGCGTCGGGGCGAGCAGGCCGATGACGGCTCCCGGCGTGCGCGCCACGAGCATCAGGAGGGCGAGGACGGGGAGCACGACCCAGGTCCACGGCAACGCGTTGTCCCACACGAGGCCCAGGCCGAGGACATCCGGCACGAGCGTGTGTGCGGCCGTGAGGAGCGCGAGCGGGACGCCCACGAGCAACGCGATCGTGGTCGCCTTGCGACGGACACGACCGACGCCGCGGCGGACGGGGACGGCCGTCTCCGGCGCGCGGCGCGAGCGCGGCGGGGAGGCCATGGCGGTCATCGGAACCAGTTCTTCGGTCGAGGGGTCGTGAGCGGGCGTCCACCTCGCGGTGCGGTTCCGTCGGAATGCTCCATCCTGCCCCGAAGAGCTGGGCAGGCGCTCGGAAGCGCGCCGTGCGTCGCGGACCTCGTCGCGCGGAGGCTCAGTCGAGCGGCTTGAACTCGAGCGACTCGCGCGTCGAGTCCGCCGCCACGAAGGCGAAGGAACCGAACCCGGCCGCCGTCACGCGCTCGAGGAGCGCTCGGAGGTTCTTCACCCGTGCCTCGAGGCGGACGCGGCGACCCTCGGCGACGAGTCTCGCCTTGAGCGCGACGAGCGTGGCCGGGGCCACGTCGCGGTCGTGCACGAGGACGACGGACTCCCCGGCGGCGTCGCTCGGGAGCTCGACGAGGTCCACGATGCGCTCGAACCCGATCGAGAACCCGGCGGCGGGCACGTCCTGACCGAGGAAGCGACCGATCATCCCGTCGTAGCGGCCGCCACCACCGAGCGAGTATCCGAGATCCGGGTGGGCGATCTCGAAGATCGCACCCGTGTAGTAGCCCATCCCGCGGACGAGGAAGGGGTCGAAGACGAGGGGGTTCGCGAACGGGTCGGCCGGCTGACCCTGGAGCGGGCTCGCCGCGGCAACGGCCTTGCCGAGCGCGTCGAGCTCCGCCACCACGGTGTCGTCCGCGCCGGCCGGCAGGGCCTTCCGGATCGCGCGTTCGCCGAAGGTGTTGAACTCCATCGTCTGCGGACGGGAGAAGAAGGCCTCGAGGGCGTCCACCGCCGCTTCGTCGACACCACGTCCGCGGAGTTCGGCGACCACACCCGCCTCGCCGATCTTGTCGAGCTTGTCGATCGTGATGAGCACCTGCGCGTGCGTCTCGGCGGGGAAGCCCAGGGCGTCGAGCATGCCGATCAGCAGGCGGCGGTCGTTGATGCGCACCGTGGACCCGGTGATCCCGAGTTCGACCAGGGTCGCGAGCGTCGCGGTGATGAGCTCGGCCTCGGCGAGGTTCGAGGCTTCGCCGATGATGTCGATGTCGCACTGCACGAACTGGCGGTACCGGCCCTGCTGCGGGCGCTCGCCGCGCCAGACCGGCGCGATCTGGATGGAGCGGAACACCGGTGGCAGCTCCGCCCGGTGCGAGGCGTAGAACCGCGCGAGCGGCACCGTGAGGTCGAACCGCAACCCGAGGTCGGTGAGCTCGGTCTGGTTCTCGGCCGCGGCCACGATGGCCTCAGGCGTGAGCTTGCGCCGGAGGATGTTGAACGCCATCTTCTCGTTGTCGCCGCCGAGCCCGGAGTGCAGGCGGTCGTACTCCTCGACCACCGGTGTCTCGATCTCGTCGAAGCCGTGCGCGGTGAACACCCGGCGGATGGTGCCCAGCGCGTGCTCCCGACGGGCCTTGTCGGCGGGGAGGAAGTCACGCATGCCGCGCGGCGGGTTCACTGGAGCAGCCATGCCTCAATTCTGGCACGGCGCCGACGGTGTCCAGTGAGGGTGTGACCGGCGATCAGCCGTCCCGGTCGGCCGTCGTCGGTGCCGCACCGGGGCGCTCGGCGTCGAGGACCCGTGCACTGAGCCGACGGACCGCGGTGCGCAGCGCCCGCTCGGCGTCGAGCCCGTCGGCCTTCGCTGCGGCGACCACGGCGAGGAGGTGGTCGCCGAGGGCGTCCTCGTCGGCGAACCGCTCCGCCTCTGGCTCCGGCCGCACGCCGAGCGAGGCGGCCCGGCCGAGCACCTTGTCGGCGAGGGCGAGCGAGGGCATCGCCTGTGGGATCCCCTCGAGGGCGCTCGCCCGCTGCGCCTTCTCGGTCGCCTTCGCGGCGTTCCAGACCCGCAGGACGTCCTCCGGGGTCGGTGCCTGCTCGTCACCGAAGACGTGCGGGTGCCGGTGGACCATCTTGCGGGTGACCGCTTCGGCGACGTCGTCGAAGTCGAACGGTGCGTCCGGGTCGCGTGACGCGATCTCCGCGTGGAAGACGACCTGCCACAGCACGTCACCGAGCTCCTCGACGAGATCCTCGCGCGACCCCGCCTCGACGGCTTCGACGAGTTCGTAGCTCTCCTCGATCAGGTACGGGACGAGCATCCGGTGGTCGATGCCCTGCGTCCACACGCACCGGTCGCGGATCTGGCGCATCGCGTCGACGAGGCGCGCACCGGAGGTGTCGCCGACAGGCACACTGCTCATCGGCGCGGTCCGCCGAGACGAGCGTCGCCCGCGCGCCCGGTCCGGGACAGCAGCCGTACGATGCGGTCCCTGGCTTCGGTGAACGGCGGATAGACGAGCGACAGGGTGTCGGGCGAGAGGGGCTTGGAGAACACCGCCTTGGCGTGGCTGAACGTGTCGAAGGAGTGGCGACCGTGGTACGCACCCATCCCGCTCGCTCCCACGCCACCGAACGGCAGTCCGGGGACCATCAGGTGGGCGGCCGGGACGCCGAAGGCGAGTGCCCCGGACGAGGTGTCCCGGGTGAACCGGCGACGGGTGGTCGCGTTGTCGCTGAAGACGTAGAGCGCGAGCGGCTTCTCCCCCGCGCGGATGTGGGCGATGGCCTGCTCGAGACCCGACACGTGGAGGATCGGCAGGATCGGCCCGAAGATCTCCTCCTGCATGATCGCGGCGGACGCGTCGACGCCGTTCACGACCGTCGGGGCGATGTACCGCTGAGATGCGTCCACCACACCGCCGATGACCGGTTCCAGCCCGTCGAGGAGGCCGCTGACCCGCCCGAAGTGTCGGTCGGAGATGATGCGACCGTAGTCGGCGTTCCCGGCGGGATCGGCGCCGTAGAGGTGCGCGACCGCATCGCGCAGGTACGGGACCAGCCGGTCGGCCACGGATTTCGTGGCGAGCACGTAATCGGGGGCGACGCAGGTCTGTCCGGCGTTCATGAGTTTGCCCCACATGATCCGTCGGGCGGCGTCCGCGAGGTCGACCGTGTCATCGATGTAGACCGGCGACTTGCCACCGAGTTCGAGGGTGATCGGCGTCAGGTGCTCCGCCGCCGCCCGGGCGACGACCCGCCCGACGGGGGCCCCTCCCGTGTAGAAGACGTGGTCGAACCGTTCGGCGAGGAGGGCGGTGGCGACCTCCGCATCGCCCTCGACGACCGCGACCGCGCGGTCGTCGAGGTACTCGGGGAGCAGCCGGGCGAGCGCCGCGCTCGTCGCGGGGGCGAGCTCGCTCGGTTTCAGCAGGACGGCGTTCCCGGCGGCGAGCGCTCCGATCATCGGGCCGAGGGACAGTTGGACCGGATAGTTCCACGGCCCGATCACGAGGACGACGCCGACCGGCTCCGCCACGACCGACGCGGAGGCCGGCGCGAGGGTCAGCGGCACGGCCACCCGCCGCGGCTTGACCCAGCGCTTCAGGTGCTTCAGCGTGTGGTCGAGCTCACTGATGAGGAGACCGATCTCGGTGATCTGCGCCTCCGTGCCGCTCTTGCCCAGGTCGGTGGCGAGCGCCCGCTCCAACTCGTCCCCGCGCTCGAGCAGCAGCTGCTTCACCGCACGGAGCTGCCGGATGCGCCAGGCGAGGGGCTTCGTCGCTCCGCGGTCGAAGGCCTGTCGGAGCCGGGCCACGGTGTCGGCGACGACCGCCTCCGGGTCTTGGATCGTCCGGGTACTGGTCGCCATGGGTTCCTCCGACTCGACGGGATCGTGCGCCCCAGCATACGTCCGCCGACCGATCACCCGCGGGGCGGGACGGCTGCCTCATCGACGCCGGCTGCGGCGAGGAAACGCCCGACCCCGGCCGCGATCTCGGGCGATCTCGTGTGGTGCAGGTAGTGGTCGGCGTCGAGCGGGACGACCTCGCCGCGGATGACGCTCGCCGCCTGGTCCTCGTGCAGCGGGAGCCAGCCCTCCACCGTCGGGTTGTGGCGTTGCACGAACAGCAGCACCGGGAGGTCGCTCGGGAAGGTCTTCCCCTTCGCCGCGCGGAAGTTCGCCGCGATGCGGGACATCTCGTCCGACGACGTGGCACTCGAGGTGTTCCGCTGCGAAATCATCCCGAGCTGCTCCCGGGTGTGCTGCTCGTAGGGCGGATCCGGGTACGGGTCTCCCGACAGAGCCGTGACGAGACGGGTGATACCGAGCGCCTTGGCCGCGCGCAGGGCGTCGACCGGTAGGGCCGCGTCCATCCCGGGCTGGTCGGGGACGCTGCTGTCGATACCGACGAACGCCGTCACCTCGTCACGGAACCGCTCGACGTAGTCCAGTGCGTAGATCCCGGCGATGGAGTGCCCCATGAGCACGTACCGGTCGATGCCGAGCTCGGAGACGGCCTCGTGGATCTCGGAGACGATGTTCGGGGTCGTGCGGGGCGCGTCGGTCTGGTCGCTGAGCCCGTACCCGAGCGGCTCGACGACGACCACCCGGTACGTCGCGGACAGCTCGTCGGTGAGCGGCGAGAAGTCGAGCACGGGCGAACCGGTGCCGAAGCCCGGCAGCAGGACGATCGTCTGCGGGCCCTCCCCCGCCACCTGGACGTTCATGCGTCCGCCGTCGACCTCGACCCGCTGCCCGTAGTCCTCGATGCGCGTGGCCTCGGAAGCCGATGCGGCGGTGTTGACGATGGTGGTCGTGAGGAGCCCGGCGAGCACGAGCGCGACGAGCGCCACGACCCCGGTGAGGACGATGCGGAGGAACTTCTTCATCCCTCCACGCTAGGAAGGAACGACACCTGTCGGATCAGCCGCGGGTGCCGATCTCGTCGTCCCGAAGTCCCATCAGGACCGCGGCGTCTCGGCCGCAGGTACCTCCGGCAGCGGGTAGATCGCGTTCAGGAACTGCTGGACCCACGCGATGAGGTCCGTGTCGGCCAAGGCCTCATCACCCACCCGCGGCAAGGGCACGATGACCGTGTTCGTCTGAGCCAGGTACTTCGCACCGGGGTACATGCGACGCAACCGGGTCTGAATCGAATCCGGCAGATCCGCGGGCGTGACCCGGAGGTTCGGCCCCACGGCGATGAGGTCGCTGAGTCCGGAACGCTGCGCCCGCTGCCGCAGCCGTGAGACCGCCACGAGCGTGCTCACCTGCGCCGGCGGTTCGCCGTAGCGGTCGGTGAGCTCGTCGATGACGAGGTCGATCTGGCCGTCCTTCGCGGCGGGACCGGAGGCGGCGGACAGCTTCTGGTAGGCCTCGAGCCGCAGGCGCTCGCTGTCCACGTACTCCTCGGGGATGTGCGCGTCGACCGGCAGTTCCAGCCGGAGTTCCGTCTGGCCCTCGGCGACGTCACCGCGGAAGGTGGACACGGCCTCGCCGATCATGCGGAGGTAGAGGTCGAACCCGACACCGGCGATGTGCCCCGCCTGCTCGCCACCCAGCATGTTGCCGGCGCCCCGGATCTCGAGGTCCTTGAGCGCGACCTGCATGCCGCTGCCGAGCTCGTTGTTGGCCGCGATCGTCGACAGGCGGTCGTGGGCGGTCTCGGAGAGGGGCTTGTGCTCGTCGTAGAGGAAGTACGCGTAGGCGCGCTCGCGACCGCGCCCGACCCGCCCACGGAGCTGGTGCAGCTGACTCAGGCCGTACTTGTCGGCGCGGTCGATGATGATCGTGTTCGCGTTCGAGATGTCGAGGCCGGTCTCGATGATCGTCGTGCAGACGAGGACGTCGAAGCGGCGCTCCCAGAAGTCGACGACGACCTGTTCGAGTGCGGCCTCGCCCAGCTGGCCGTGCGCGATCGCGATCCGCGCCTCCGGGACGAGCTCGGCGAGGTCGGCCGCGACCCGGCTGATCGACGACACACGGTTGTGGACGAAGAAGATCTGCCCCTCGCGGAGGAGTTCGCGCCGGATCGCCGCCGAGACCTGCTTGCCGTTGTACGGCCCGACGAACGACAGGATGGGGTGCCGGTCCTCCGGCGGCGTCGCCAGGGTCGACATCTCCCGGATGCCGGTGACGGCCATCTCGAGCGTGCGCGGGATCGGCGTCGCGCTCATCGCCAGGATGTCGACGTTCGTCTTCAGTTTCTTGAGGGCGTCCTTGTGCTCGACGCCGAACCGCTGCTCCTCGTCGATGATCACGAGACCGAGATCCTTGAAGTGCACCTTGTCGGTCAGCAGGCGGTGGGTGCCGATGATGACGTCGACGGTGCCGTCCGCCAGTCCGGCGAGCGCCTCCTTCGCCTCCTTGTCGCTCTGGAACCGGCTGAGCGGTCGGAGGTGCACCGGGAATCCGGCGAAGCGTTCCTGGAAGGTCTCGAAGTGCTGCTTGACGAGCAACGTCGTCGGCACGAGCATCGCGACCTGCTTGCCGTCCTGGACCGCCTTGAACGCCGCCCGGACGGCGACCTCCGTCTTGCCGAACCCGACGTCGCCGGACAGGAGGCGGTCCATCGGGATCTCCCGCTCCATGTCGGCCTTGACCTCGTCGATGGTCTGCAGCTGGTCGGGCGTCTCCGCGAACGGGAACGCCTCCTCCAGCTCGCGCTGCCACGGGGTGTCGGGCCCGAAGGCGTGCCCCTTGGACGCCATGCGGGCCGAGTACAGCTTGACGAGCTCGACCGCGATGTCGCGGACGGCCTTGCGCGCCTTGCTCTTGGCCTGGGACCAGTCGCTGCCGCCCATCTTGCTGAGCTGCGGGGCCTCGCCGCCGACGTAGCGCGTGAGGAGGTCGAGCTGGTCGGTGGGGACGAGGAGTTTGTCGCCCGGGTACCCGCGTTTCGACGGCGCGTACTCGAGCACGAGGTACTCACGCGTGCTCTTCACGGGGTTGCGGCCACCGCTCGAGACCTCCCGTTGGGTCATCTCGACGAACTTGCCGATGCCGTGGGTCTGGTGCACGACGAAGTCGCCCGAGCGCAACTGCATCGGGTCGACGACGTTCTTCCGGCGGGTGGCGAGCTTCTTGACGAGTCGCGAGTCGTAGCCGGCCGTCCGCCCGTAGAACTCGGTCTCGCCGAGCAGCATGAGCTTCGAGGGCTCGAGCTCGAAGCCACCCTCGACGTCGGCCTGCAGCAGATAGGCGACCCCGGGCTCGGGGTCGGCGGGCAGCTCGTCGACCATGCGTGCGGCGATCTCGTGCTCGGCGAGGACGTCGGCGGCTCGCTCGACGAGGCCGACCCCGCGCGCGGCGACGATGACCGTCCAGCCCTCACGGACGCGGGCGGCGACGTGCTCGATGGCGCCCTCGACGTTGCCGTGGAAACTCGGCACCGTGTCGCCCTCGACCGTGACGGTGAGCAGCTCGTCGAGTTCGAGGTGCTCGGGGAGCGTCTCGACGTCGGGCCCGGCACGGAAGCCGCTGAGGGTCCACCACGGGTGGTCGGGGGCCGGAGCCCCTGGCGCACTGAACGTGACGGAGTCCTTCAGCGCCCCGAGCGACATGAAGTCGCCGGACGCGAGGTCGATCGGCGCGTTCGCCCCCACGGTCGCCGCGCTCCAGGCGGCGGCGAGGAACTCGCGGTTCGTCTCGGCGAGGCTGATCGAGCGCGTCACGACGCGCTCCGGTGAGACGACGGCCACGGCCGCGCCGTCCGGCAGGTAGTGCGTCAGCGGCACGAGGCGGTCGACGAGCGCCGGGGTGAGCGACTCCATGCCCTCGACGGCGATGCCCTCCGCGATCTTCTCGAGGATGCCCGTCAGGCTCGGGAACTCGTGCTGCATCTCCGCGGCGCGCTGCCGGACGGCCGGGCTGAGGAGCAGCTCACGCGACGGCGGCAGGCGGATGGCGTCGACCGGCTCGGGCAGCGAGCGCTGGTCGGCCACCGAGAACGCCCGGATGCCGTCGACCTCGTCGCCGAAGAACTCGACCCGGTAGGGGTGGTCCGCGACGGGCGGGAAGACGTCGAGGATGCCGCCGCGCAGCGCGAACTCGCCGCGCCGGGACACCATGTCGACGCGGGTGTACGCCAGCTCGACGAGCCGGAGGGCGATGGCGGCCAGGTCGTGCCCGCGGCCTCCCTGGACGAGCTCGATCGGGGCGGTGTCGGTGAGGTTGTCGGCCACGGGCTGGAGGGCCGCTCGGACCGACGCCACGAGGAGGAACGGACGCTCGCCGGTCCAGGCGCCGAGCCGCCGCAGCGCCTCCAGTCGTCGTCCGACGATCTCCGCGCTCGGGCTGAGGCGCTCGTGCGGCAACGTCTCCCAGGCGGGGAACTCCACGATCTCGGCTTCCGGCATGAGGTCACTGAGCGCGGAGCGGAGCCGCTCCGAGTCGCGGCCGGTCGCCGTCACGACGAGGGCCGCCTGGGATGCACCCTGGCGACCGCGTTCGTCCATGAGCGCCGCGAGGAGCGGGGCACGGAGGCCGTCGATCACGGAGAAGTCCGCGCTCTTGCCCGCGTACGCGAGGGCGTCGTCGATCGTTGCGGCGCGCCGAAGCGCGTGAGTCAAACCCTGAAGCGTCACCGGGACAGCCTACGCCGAGCCACCGACACCGGTGACCGGACGGGCCCGTCCGCCACCGCTGTCAATCGGCTGCGGACGATGCCCCATGCGCCGTCCCGGTCCGCCTGACGCGCCATGATTGAACCATGACCAGCACGGAGCCCCGGCCCGACCAGTACGCAGCGGTGGAGCCGGTTCGCGGCTTCCCCCTCCCGCCCATCCGTCAGCCGATCCGCCGGATCGGCGCACGGACGTTCGACTTCTCGAAGCAGGTCGCGGTCATGGCGATCATCAACCGCACCCCCGACTCCTTCTTCGACCAGGGCGCGACGTTCTCTCTCGACCGCGCCATCGAGGCGGCGGTGACGGCCGCGGAACAGGGCGCGGACTGGGTCGACATCGGCGGCGCGAAGTTCGCCCCCGGTCCGGAGATCCCGGCGGCCGAGGAACTCGACCGGGTCCTCCCGGTGGTCGAGGCGCTCGCCGCTCGCAGCGACGTCGTGATCTCCGTCGACACCTTCCGCCCCGAGGTCGCCGCCGCCTGCATCGCGGCCGGCGCCTCCGTGATCAACGACACGACCGGCATCCACGATCCGGCACTCGCCGACGTGGTCGCCGCGAGCGAGGCGACGCTCGTCATCACGCACAGCCTGGCGAAGCCCCGGCAGCCGCACCCTCGACCGCACTACGACGACGTCGCGCGCGAGGTCGCCGCGTTCCTCGCCGACCGGGTGGAGCTCGCGATCGCACACGGCGTCCCCGAGTCCCGACTCATCGTCGACCCGGGCCACGACCTCAACAAGACCACGGTGCAGACGCTCGAACTGACCCGCCACCTGGGTGAGGTCGCCGCACTCGGCTTCCCGACGCTCGCCGCCGTGTCGAACAAGGACTTCATCGGCGAATCCCTGGACCGCCCGAAGACGGAGCGCCTCGAAGGGTCACTCGCCGCGGCGACCGCCTGCATCCTGCTCGGTGCCCGCATCGTGCGCATGCACGCCGTGCCGGAGTCCATCGCCGCCGTGCGCATGGTCGAGGCGATCCTCGGCTTCCGCGCGCCGGTCGCGCCCGTCCACAACCTCTGACCCACACCCCTCGAGGAGCCCGATGAGCACCCCCACCATCACCAGTCTCGTCCCAGGACGGGACGAGGCCATGTCGATCGACGACCTCGTGGCCGCGTACACCGTCGACGATCGCGCCGTCACGACGGTCCGCGTCAACTTCGTGGCGAGCCTCGACGGCGGCGCGACCGTCGACGGCGTCTCCGGAGACCTCGGCGGACCGGCCGACAAGGTCGTGTTCGACATCCTGCGCCGACTGGCGGACGTCGTCCTCGTCGGAGCGGGCACGGTACGCGACGAGGGGTACGGGGCGATGCGCCTCGACGTCGACGCCGCGACCTGGCGGGACGAACACGACCTCCCGTTGCACCCCGTGTTCGCGATCGTCTCCGGTTCGCTCGACCTCGACCTCCGCTCGGACGTCTTCACCCTCGCTCCCGTCCGCCCGCTCGTCGTCACGACGGATCGGGCCGACCCGGCGAAGCGCGCGGCGATCGAAGCGGTCGCCGACGTCGTCGTGTGCGGCGACGAGCACGTCGAACCGGCGAGGGTGGTCGAGGCGCTCGCGGAACGCGGCCTGCGGCAGATCCTCTGCGAGGGCGGGCCGGCGCTGTTCGGCTCGTTCATCGACGCGGACGCCGTCGACGAGTTCTGCCTGACGATCAGCCCGACCCTCGTCGGTGGCCAGAGCTCGCGGATCTCGGCCGGGCCGTCGCCGGCGGCGCCGCGCGGGTTCCACCTGCAGCACCTCCTGCGTTCGGAGGACCTGCTGCTCTCCCGGTACGTGCGAGCCCGACCGACGTCCGCGCCGGAGTCGTCTACCCGGTGACCCGCCCCCGGCGCACCACTTGGGCGCCGACGCTTCTGCGACTCTCGGGGGTCAGGCCCCGTGGAACCGGGTCTGGGCCGCCAGCAGCCCTTCGGACACGAGGAGCTCGACGGCGTCCGCCCCGTCCGAGACGAGCATCGGAAGCTGCTCCCGCTCCGTCCCCGCGAAGTCCTTGAGGACGAAGTCGGCTGCGTCCTGACGGCCGGGCGGGCGGCCGATGCCGACGCGCACCCGCGAGAACTCCGGGGTCTTCAGGGCCGCAGCGATGTCGCGGATGCCGTTGTGGCCACCGTGGCCGCCGCCCTGCTTGAGCTTGATGGAGTCGAACGGGATGTCGAGCTCGTCGTGGACGGCGATGACGTGGTCGGGCTCCACCGAGAAGAACTGGGCGAGCGCCGCGGTCGGCCCACCGGACAGGTTCATGTAGCTGTTCGGCTTCGCGAGGATGAGCTTCGGGCCTCCGGGGACGAGTCGTCCCTCCGCCACGCGGGCGTTGCCCTTGTGGCTCTTGAAGGTGCCACCGATCCGCTTCGCGAGTTCGTCGAGGACCATCTGTCCGACGTTGTGCCGGTTGCGGGCGTATTGCTCGCCAGGGTTGCCGAGCCCGACGACGAGCCATGTGTCTGCAGCCATGCTGCCTTCCTGATCGAACGCCTCGGTACGCCCGGTGAGACCGGCCAGAAACCGAGCGAACCTGCCGCCTGCCATGCCCCGAGACTATCGGGGCCGGCGGGCGACAGGTTCGTCTGCTGGGGTGGTGACTACTCTGCGGCCTCGGCTGCGGTCTCCTCGGCGGCGGCCTCAGCGGCCTCCGTCTCCTCGTCGGCCGGAGCGGACGGCACGGTGATCGCGACGATGAGGACGTCGGCCTCGGTGATGAGCGACGCGCCCTTCGGGAGCTCGAGGTCGCCGGCCAGGATCTGGGCGCCCTCTTCGAGGCCCTCGACGCTGATGGTGACGCGCTCGGGGATGTGGGTGGCCTCGACCTCGAGGCTGACCGTGGTGGCGTCCTGGTTGAGGATGGTGCCGGCAGCGGACTCGCCCTCGATGGTCACGGGGATGTCGACCTGGACCTTCTCGCCCTTCTTGACGACGATGAGGTCGAGGTGCTCGATGATCTGGCGCACGGGGTCCTTCTGGACGTCCTTCACCAGGGCGAGCTGGCCCTTGCCGTCGATGTCGAGCTCGAGGACCGCGTTCGACTTGCGGAGGATGAGCAGCATCTGGTGGCCGGGCAGCGAGACGTGCACGGGCTCGGTGCCGTGGCCGTAGAGCACGGCCGGGATCTTGCCGAGGGCACGGAGCTTGCGGGCTGCGCCCTTGCCGAACGATTCGCGGAGTTCCGCGGCTACCTTCAGGTCTTCAGACATGATGTTCTCCTCACGGGTCTTGCACCCGGTTGGTCGTGCCGCGACGCTGCGCGGCGGAATGGATGAGTCAACTCGAACGCGTATCTGCGTGAGGAAAAGCCGGAAGCCAGACCACCGCGTCGATCACGGAAGCTGCCACGGGCCGCTTCCCTCGCCGAAGTTCAATGGGAGAGTCTACCGCACGGCCTGGAGGCCCGCGACCGCCTCGTCCACGATCTCGTCGACGGTCGCGTCGACGTCGACGATGAACCCCGGCTCGTCGGCGTCGAGCTCCTCGAGCAGCGCGAACTGCGAGTCGAGCAGCGACAGCGGCATGAAGTGCCCGCTCCGGCCCTCCATGCGGCGGCCGAGCACCTCGCGCGAGCCGTGCAGCAGGACGAACCGCACGCCCGGCGCCTCCGCGAGGATCGCCTCGCGGTACACGCGGCGGAGCGCAGAGCAGGCCATCACGAGCCCGGTGTCCTCGGCGTCGGCGAGCGCCTTGCCCACGAGGGCCAACCACGGCCACCGGTCGGGGTCCTCGAGCGGTGTCCCCGCCGCCATCTTGCGGACGTTCTCGAGCGGGTGCAGCGCGTCGGCGTCGACGAACGGCACACCCAGCCGATCGGCGATGAGGACGCCCGTCGTGCTCTTCCCGGACCCGGACACGCCCATGACGACGACGAGCGGTGCATTCACACGGAACCCCCTGCGGTATCCGGCCGGTGACCGGTGGCCGGCTCGTCCGACCAGGACAGCACGATACCCGACCGCCGTCGGAGCCCACCTGATCGACCCAGGACCGCACCGCCCTCGGAGGTCATTGAGAGGTGCGCGAACACCTCCCTTTGCTACGGTTGCAGCACGGGCCGTGCCCGGATCGACGAGGGCGTCACTGCTGTCACACCGCCGCCGGATCGAGCCCCGAGCACTCGGAACGCCTCCCGCATCACCCACTCTGAAGGAGAACCACATGGTGAACACCGCCGAAGCGCACGCCAACATCGGCGTCGTCGGTCTGGCCGTCATGGGCAGCAACCTCGCTCGCAACCTGGCGAGCCGCGAGGGCAACACGGTCGCCGTGTACAACCGCTCCCCCGAACGCACCGAGCTGCTCGTGTCCGAGCACCCCGAGGCCGGTTTCGTGGCGTCGAAGACCATCGAGGAGTTCGCCGCTTCGCTGTCGAAGCCGCGGACGGCGATCATCATGGTGCAGGCGGGCAAGGGCACCGACGCCGTCATCCAGCAGCTCACCGAGGTGTTCGAGCCGGGCGACATCATCGTCGACGGCGGCAACGCGCTCTTCACCGACACCATCCGTCGCGAGCACGCGGTTCGCGAGACGGGCATCAACTTCGTCGGCGCCGGCATCTCCGGTGGCGAAGAGGGCGCCCTGAAGGGTCCCTCGATCATGCCTGGCGGCTCCGCCGAGGCGTGGGAGACCCTGGGCCCGATCCTCAAGTCGATCGCCGCGGTCGCCGAGGGCGAGCCGTGCGTGACCCACGTCGGCACCGACGGCGCCGGTCACTTCGTGAAGATGATCCACAACGGCATCGAGTACGCCGACATGCAGCTCATCGCCGAGGCCTACGACCTCATCCGCCGTGGAACGGGCAAGTCGCCCGCCGAGATCGCGGAGATCTTCGCCGAGTGGAACCGCGGCACCCTCGAGAGCTACCTCATCGAGATCACCGCCGAGGTCCTCAAGCAGGTGGATGCGAAGACCGGGCAGCCGCTCATCGACGTCATCCTCGACCAGGCCGGTGCCAAGGGCACTGGTGCCTGGACGGTGCAGACGGCCCTCGACCTCGGTATCCCGGTGTCCGGTATCGCCGAGGCCGTGTTCGCCCGCTCGCTCTCGTCGAAGCCGGCGCAGCGCGCCGCGGCCCGTGAGCTCGCCGGCCCCTCCGAGGAGTGGACGGTCGCCGACCCCGACCAGTTCGTCGAGGACGTGCGCCAGGCCCTCTACGCCTCGAAGATCATCGCCTACTCGCAGGGCTTCGACGAGATCGTCGCCGGTGCCGAGCAGTACGGCTGGGACATCAAGAAGGGCGAGATCGCGAAGATCTGGCGCGGTGGCTGCATCATCCGTGCGCAGTTCCTCAACCGCATCACGGAGGCCTACGAGGAGAACCCCGAGCTCGTCGCCCTCGTGACGGCACCGTACTTCAGCGATGCCGTCGCCGAGGCGCAGGACAGCTGGCGTCGCGTGGTCGTCGCGGCCGCCCAGGCCGGGATCCCCTCCCCCGCGTTCTCCTCGTCGCTGTCGTACTACGACGGGCTCCGCGCCGAGCGTCTGCCCGCAGCGCTCGTGCAGGGGCAGCGCGACTTCTTCGGCGCGCACACCTACAAGCGCGTCGACCTCGACGGCACCTTCCACACGCTGTGGTCGGGCGACCGCAGCGAGGTCGAGCAGGAGGGCTCGAGCCACTAGCTCCCAGCCCCTGAACACGCGGAACGCCCGGTCTTCCTCGGACCGGGCGTTCTGCGTTGCTCCGGCTCTCCGGCGGCACGCGAAACGCCCGGTCCGTGACGGACCGGGCGTTTCGCGTCACTCTGGCGGTTCGGCCTTATGCGGCGCCGTCGAACATGCTCGTCACGGAGCCGTCGTCGAAGACCTCGTGGATCGCGCGGGCGATGAGCGGGGCGATCGAGAGGACGGTGAGCTTGTCGAAGCGCTTCGCCTCGTCGACCGGCAGCGTGTCGGTGACGACGACGGAGTCGATCGCTTCGCTCTGCAGGAGCTCGACCGCGGGGTCGGAGAACACGGCGTGCGTGGCGGCGACGACGACGCCGATCGCTCCGGCGTTCTTGAGCGCCTCGGCCGCCTTGACGATCGTGCGACCGGTGTCGATGAGGTCGTCGACGAGGAGGCACACACGCCCTTCGACCTGTCCGACGATCTCGTGGACGCTGACCTGGTTCGGCACCAGCGGGTCGCGACGCTTGTGGATGATCGCGAGGGGCGCACCGAGCTTGTCGCTCCAGATGTCGGCGACGCGGACGCGGCCCATGTCGGGCGAGACGACGGTCAGCGTCGACGGGTCGAGCTTCGCGCGGAAGTGCTCGAGGAGGACCGGCATGGCGAAGAGGTGGTCGACGGGGCCGTCGAAGAAGCCCTGGATCTGCGCGGCGTGGAGGTCGACCGACATGATGCGGTCGGCACCGGCGGCCTTGAAGAGGTCGGCGACGAGACGGGCCGAGATCGGCTCGCGGCCACGACCCTTCTTGTCCTGGCGGGCGTACGGGTAGAACGGGGCGACGACGGTGATGCGCTTCGCGCTCGCCCGCTTCGCCGCATCGACCATGATGAGCTGCTCCATGAGCCACTCGTTGATCGGAGCGGTGTGGGACTGGATGACGAAGACGTCGGTCCCGCGGATGCTCTCGTCGTACCGCGCATAGATCTCGCCGTTGGCGAAGGTCCTGGCGTCGGTGGGCAGGAGCTCGGAATCGAGTTCTGCGGCGATCGCCTCGGCGAGTTCCGGGTGGGCTCGTCCGGAGACGAGGACCAGCTGCTTCTTGTTGTCCGCCGTGATGCCTGACACAGACCCTGCCTTCTGCCGGAATCCTCCGGCCTCACTCACGAGTCGACGTTACCAGCCGCAGCCGAGTCGCCCGACACGGGATCCACGGCCGGAGGCGCGGTCGCCGCGGCTGCAGCCGACGCCGCCGCGGTACCCGGGCGCTTCTGCTCGACCCAGCCTTCGACGTTCCGCTGCTGTGCGACCGTCAGGGCGAGCGCTCCGGCGGGGACGTCCCTGCGGATGACCGAACCGGCTCCCGAGTAGGCGCCGTCGCCGACGCTGACCGGAGCGACGAGCGTGTTGTGCGCACCGGTGCGGACATGGGACCCGATGGTCGTGCGGTGCTTGTGCACGCCGTCGTAGTTCGAGGTGATGGTGCCCGCGCCGACGTTCGACTCCACGCCGATCTCGGTGTCGCCGATGTAGCTGAGGTGCGGGACCTTGCTGCCCTCGCCGATCTGGGCGTTCTTCGTCTCCACGAAGGTGCCGATCTTGCCGCGCTCGCCGAGCACGGTGCCGGGGCGGAGGTAGGCGAACGGCCCGACCTCGGCACCAGCGCCGATGACCGACAGCGTCGCGTCCGTCCGGCGCACCCGAGCACCCGGACCGACCTCGGTGTCGACGAGCGTCGTGTCCGGACCGATCGTCGCGCCGGACTGGACGACCGTGGCTCCGAGGATCTGCGTGCCCGGCAGCAGGGTGACGTCGGCGTGCAGTCGCGCCTTGATGTCGATCCACGTCGTCGCCGGGTCCTGGACGGTCACGCCGGCGAGCTGCCAGGCGCGCACGAGGAGGGCGTTGAGCTTCGCCGCAGCGGCGCTCAGCTGCGCGCGGTCGTTGATGCCCTCGACGAGCCAGGAGTCGCTCACCGGGAGCGCCGAGACCTCGGACCCGGCACGCCGGAGCAGGCCGATGACGTCCGTGAGGTACTTCTCACCCTGCGCGTTGTCGGTCGTGACCTCGGCCAACGCGTCGCGGAGCTGGCCCACCCCGAAGAGGTAGACACCGGCGTTGATCTCGTTCACGGCACGCTCGGCGTCGGTCGCGTCCTTCTGCTCGACGATGTAGTCGAGCGCCCCGGCGTCGGTCCGGATGATCCGCCCGTAGCCCGTCGCGTCGTCCGGCACGGCCGAGAGGATCGTCGCGGCGACGTCATGGTTGCGGTGGCGTTCGATCAGTGTCGTGAGCGTCGCGGCGTTCAGCAACGGGACGTCGCCGTTCACGACGAGGACGTCACCGTCGAAGTCGTCGGGCAGCGCCACGAGCGCCTGCTCGACCGCGCGGCCGGTGCCGGGGACTTCGTCCTGGTCGACGATGGTCGCGCCGGGCAGTTCGGCCTCGATGGCCTCGACGAGCCGGTCGCGCTCATGGCGGACGACGGCGATGACGTGCGCGGCGTCGAGCGAACGCGCCGTCGCGAGCACGTGCCCGACGATCGGGACGCCTCCGAGCGGATGCAGCAGTTTCGGCGTCGCCGACTTCATGCGGGTTCCCTGGCCAGCGGCCAGGATGATGATGGCCAGACGGTCGTCGGTCACGTGTGCTCCCCCTCGGTCCGGGCACTCGCCCGGTCGGTGATCGGTCGCTCCGCCACCAGGATTCGAACCTGGACCGAACAGCTCCAAAGGCTGCCGTGCTGCCGTTACACTATGGCGGACCACTCAGCCTGACGGCGGAGCGTGGTCAATTCTGCCATGGATGGGCAGCAGCCTCGTCAGCGCTGAACGAAGGCCGGCCGTACTGCATCCATGGGCGGACCACTCAGCCTGACGGCGGAGCGTGGTCAATTCTGCCATGGATGGGCAG